>DASYJM010000062.1:0-3798 GCA_035996445.1 Candidatus Acidiferrum sp.
CCGGCGATCGGCTGCTGATCTATCACACTGGCGAAGAAAAGAGCGCGGTTGGCACGGCGTCGGTAGTCTCGGTGGATGCAAGCGATCCCAAGACTCCTCAAGTGAAAATCAAGGCCGGCAAGCCAATCTCAAAGCCGAAAACGCTGGCGGAGATCAAGGCGCACAAATTATTCGCAGATTCGCCTCTGGTGCGGCAAGGACGTTTGAGCGTGGTTCCGCTGACACCTGCACAGTATTCGTGGATTGTAGGGGACTGACCTTAAATATTTAAATGTGTGGGTTACGCTCTGACTACCCTCTCCGGGCAAGCCGGTTCCGGACAGGCATAGGTGACGTGATTGCGCTGCCGGTCCAGGCTGATGATGAACATCGGGCGCCCATGACGGTCACAATTGGGCTGATTTGGAGTGATCACCGGCGCATCTCCGCGTTTCGGAGTGGCATATCCCACGCGTTCACCAAAACAACGATGGCAGAATTTATCGGTGCAACGAAAAAATTCAATAAAATAGTCGGCGCTATAGGGAGCGAGGGCCGGCTCCATGGTGCGGAAATGTTGATCACAAAGTGGGAGAAGGTCCGTCCGCATGCGAAGCGAGTTTAGCACCTGTACCGCTTGCGGGTCAGCGGTTGAAGCGGGTAAACGGGACTCCTCCGGCGGTGCGGTTTGATCCAGATCATAAGAAAACTTTTCGTAGCTCGCGTCGTAATATTTTACCCGACGGCGTGCGTGGTATCGCCTCGACGAAACGAATCTCGCGGGGTTGTTTGTGGCGCGAAAGGCGGTCGGCTACGAAGCTGCGCAGTTCCTGGTCGAGCGCCTCGGAAGGTCCGAAACCTTCGCGTAGTACGACGAACGCGCAAGGGATTTCTCCCGCCGCGATGTCGGGTTTTGCCACGACTCCGCAGTCGCGAACTGCCGGATGTTCCAGCAATAAAGACTCAACCTCCGCGGGCGCGACGGGGAACCCTTTGTACTTGATCATCTCCTTGCTGCGGTCGAGCACATAGTAAAAGCCATCAGCATCGCGGCGAACGACGTCTCCAGAAAAATACCAGCCATCACGAAGGGCGGCATCCGTGGCCTGCTGATCCTTCCAGTATCCGAGCATGAACTGCGGCCCGCGCATGACGAGTTCGCCAGATTCGCCGGGAGCGACGTCATTGCCGGCCGCATCGAGAATGCGGCAGTCGGTAAGGGCGAGTGGGTGTCCAATCGAGGCTGGACGATTCATCTCCGGCGGATCGCAAAAGCCAACGTGAGTGACGGGCGAAGCCTCCGTCATGCCGTATCCCTGATTGACGGTGATACCCGTGAGGTCGGTGAGACGACGTGCCAGTTCCGGAGCAAGCGGCGCCGCACCGCTCTTAAGCCAGCGGAGTTTATTATCTTTCGGGAAAATGTCCCCTTCGGCTGCCTGGCACATGGCATTGATGGCGGGCGGGACGACGGGCATCATGGTGACGCCCTCTTGAGTGAGTAAAGCGCACAGTTTTTGTATATCGAAGCGCGGCATTAGGACTAGAGTGCAACCGAGTGTGAGCGACAGCGTCAAAGCCACGGTGAGCCCGTAAATGTGATAAAGGGGCAGGAAGCAGAGCATGACATCATCTGCCCTGAGGGGCGCGGCATTTGGCCCCAGGACCTGATAGACATTTGCCACCAGGTTGTAGTGTGAAAGCATGACCCCTTTGGGCATGCCGGTTGTGCCGCTCGAGTAGGGAAGCGCCGCCACAGCCTCCTGCGTGCTTTGCGTGGAGCACGGAAGTTTGATGGAGTTCGGCCGCAACAAGCTCGCGAAGTCATGACACCCGGCACGTTGGTTGCGAGTCGTGTAAATGCGTCGTAAGGGCAGCCCGGTGAGAGTGACATTCTCCAGAAGTGGAGAGTCGGTGATGAGGAAAGTCGCTCCGGAATTTTCAAGTTGATAGCGAATTTCGCGCTCCCGGTAGGAAGGATTTAGCAGCGTGGGGATGCCTCCAGCGAGCGTAGCTGCGTGATAAGTTATGGCGAACTCCCATGAGTTGGGGAGGAATATCCCTACCACATCGCCCGGAGCCAGTCCGGCGGAAACCAGGCCGCGGGCAAGGGATTCGACGAGACTGCCATACTCCCCGAAAGTGATACGGCGATTGCAGGAAGAATCAATCAACGCTGTCTTGCCGGCGTATTTCGTGCAGCTTTGTAATACAACATCGTGAACAAGGCGGTTGGTGGGATCCGCGAAGAGTTGAGTGCGAAGCATGTGCGCTGATTGTAATCGAGAGTTCAAAAGTTAGAAGTTAGCGAAGCAGATGAAACCGAGCTAATTTCAAGCGCTCAACTTGCGTAGAAATTCCCGCTCGTCCATGCGGTATTTGAAGGCTTTGCGGCCGTTGATGAAGACGACGGGCACCTCATCATTATAAAGACGCCGTACTTCAGCGTCGGAGTCCACATCAATTTCGCGCCACGTGAATCCACCGCGCTTGTGTAGTTTGACCAGACTCTCTTTGACGATTTCGCAGAGATGGCACCCCTTGCGAGAATAGACGACAACCTCCCCAGACGGCGTCATGCGAGGGAGTGTACCAGCATAACCGCTGTCTTCCAAGACCCATGGTGCAGGGCCGCTTTATCCACCTGCGTGGCGCCCGGATATCCAGGAGTAGAATTCCGAAATGACCCAGGCCGCCAGCATTGCCGCCAGCATTAAAGATCGAAGGGCACTTTCTGGCAAAACCGTGCTTGTGACCGGAGCAGCAAGGCGGCTAGGCCGAGCAATCGCCCTGGCCGCAGCCAAATCCGGCGCCAATGTAGCCATAACCTACCGCACGTCAGTACGACAGGCCGAGGCTCTGGTGGAAGGACTGGCGAAGCATGATGTAGAGGCGCTGGCCGTGCGGTGCGACGTTACCGACGAACAGAATGTGCGCGAGATGGTGAAGGAAGTCGCCGCCCAATTGGGTGGGATCGACGTGCTGGTAAACAATGCTGCAAACTACGAGACCGTCGAATTCGAGAAAATTACGGTTGCCCAGTGGGATGCGATTTTCGCTTCAAACACCCGTGGCCCGTTTCTGGTATCGCGGGAGGCTCTCCCTTATCTAAAAAAGCGCGGTGGACGCATCATTAATATGGGCTCACTCGGCGGCATTCGTCCCTGGGCAACACACGCGCACTATTGCTCATCGAAGGCGGCGCTCCACATGTTGACTCAGGTCATGGCGAAAGCGCTGGCCCCGGAAATTGCGGTGAATGCGGTTGCTCCCGGCATGATCGACCTGGGCGAGAAAGCGGCGGCGGCGTTCATGAAGAAGATGGCAAGACAGACGCCAATGGGGCGCAATGGTACCGCGGAGGATGTCGCGACAGCGGTGATGTTCTTTGCCAGGGCTCCGCACTTTATTACCGGGCAGGTTCTGGTGGTGGACGGAGGAATAGGGCTATAACCTTTTGCTCGCCACGCTCGCATTTGTTTCCTGTGCTTCATTCGCGTATCTTTCTTTCTCAATGCTGACGATGCCAACGATGCGATTGTCCCGGACGGCCCTTTATTTTCTCTTAACGATCTTGTTCACCTTCTTTGTGGCGGACAATGCAGCCTCGGCTCAAGATCGTCCCGAAGAGGGCGGCCACGAACTCCAGGTTTGGACGGGAGGCGGTCACTCAACTTTCGGCGGGACGCACAATACCGGCGTATGGAACGCTGGCGTTCGCTACGGGTGGATCCTTACGGCCCCGCATGGCCCCACTTTTCTCAACGGACGTTTTGAGTTTGCAGTCGACGCGGTGCCCGCGTTTGTCGTGTTTCAGCG
>DASYJM010000063.1:0-22059 GCA_035996445.1 Candidatus Acidiferrum sp.
CGCCGACACGCAGATGGGCAGCCGCTCCGTAAAGAATGTCGCCTACCACAGGGTGTTTCAGTGCGGAAAAATGGACACGTATCTGGTGGGTGCGGCCGGTGTGAAGCTGGACCTCCAGCAAAGTAGTGGCGTCGATACGAAGCAGGGTGCGCCAGTCGGTGCGTGCTTCGCGCGAATTACTAATTTTTGCCACGGTTCGAGAGCCGGGCCAGGTTTTCTGCTCTGCGGCCATGCGAACGCGCTTGATTGGGTCACGGCCGATGGCCAGCTCGATTCGTCCGCTGGCGCTTTCGAACGAACCTTGCACCAGGGCGACATAGGTTTTATTTACGGTGCGTTGGCGAAAGGCCTCGCCCAGGCGCGCGTGGGCCGCGTCTGTTTTCGCCACGAGAATGACTCCGGAGGTTTCCTTGTCGAGGCGGTGAACGATTCCGGGACGCAACGCGTCTCCCGATTGCGAGAGCGACTGGCCGCGTCCGAGCAGCGCGTTGACCATGGTGCCGCTGGCGTTGCCAGCACCGGCGTGCACGGTCATGCCCGCAGGCTTATTTACGGCGATGATGTCGGCATCTTCAAACAAAATGTCGAGAGGGATAGATTCGGCATGGGCTCGCAACGGAGGCCGGGCCTTGGGATTTACGACGACTTTTTCGCCAGGATGTAAGCGATGGGAGGCTTTGGAAGGTTTTCCGTCGACCAGCACAAGCTCTCCGTCAATTAATTCTTTAACGCGAGTGCGGCTTAGCTCTGGATACCTGGCAGCCACAGCATGATCGAGGCGGTCTCCGGTTTCAGAGGCCAGCACGTCAAAGGAGAGAGCGAAATTTTCTTGCCCCTCTGAAGGCGTTTCGGTTTTGATTTCTTTTTCACCGCTCATGCTGGACCTGGCAATTACAGGCGAGTCTCGGTACGACACTTTCATCATTTCAGAATAGATTCGGCAGAACAGTTCAAGCGCGTTTTTTTGCAGATACAGTCGCGTCAACGTTCGCGCCAACGATAGCATCGAGCAAAATCAGCGCGGCGCCGATGGTGATGGCGGAATCGGCGACGTTAAAAGCCGGCCACCGGTAGGAGCCAATCCACACTTCAAGGAAATCGGTGACGCCGCCGTGCAAAATACGGTCGGTGACATTCCCGGTTGCGCCTGCAATTAACAGAGCGAGTCCCGCAAAGGTCATGGGGCCGCCGGTTTTGCCGGCGATCAATAGCCAGGCAAGAATGATCACTACCAGAATCGAACCGGCGATAAGAATTGATTTCATCCAAGGCGAATTCGAATCTGCAAAAAAGCTAAATGCGATTCCGGGATTTACGCTGTGCACCAGATAAATTAAATTGTGCGCGACTTCGTGGCGGTAGCTCTCGGTGGTGGAAACTTCAAACCACGCTTTGGTGGCGCGGTCGGCGATGACCACTGCGAGCGTGAGCCAGAACCAGCGCAATCGAGGTGTCAGTGGCACTACGTTTCCACTTTCAACGCGGCAAAATGTTGCGCTCTTCTGCGGAACTTGGCGGTGAGGACGCGAGTCACGGGATTGGCCTTCTAAGCTGCTACGCTTTCGATTTCGGCTAGCGCCTGGGTACACCGTTCACAAACCGTGGGATACCTCGGGTTTTCGCCTACGTGCGTCGAATAGTTCCAGCAGCGTTCACACTTGGCTCCCTCTGCACGTTCGATCTTGATGGCGAGTCCGGGAAGCAATTCACTTTGCACAGCGCCGGCTGGAGCGGAAGGTTCGACTTCCACTTGCGAAACAATAAAAAGCGCGGGCAGCACGTCGCGTCTTTCTTGCAGTAAACTCTGTAGTCCCGCCGCTTCGCCGCGGGCATGAAGCCTTACCTTGGCCTCCAGTCCGCCACCGATGGTCTTGCCAGCGCGCGCTTGCTCGAGCGCGACCAATACCGCGGAGCGCACCTGGGCGAGGCGGGCCCATTGTTCGGCCGCTTCCTTGCTGATTCCGCTGGCAAGCGAATCCGCTTCGGGAAATTCCGCCTGATGCACGCTGCCCGCACCCGGTGTACCCTCCGGAAGCGTCTTCCAAATCTCTTCGGTGGTGAATACCAAGATGGGCGCCAGCAAGCGGACCAAGGCGCTGGTGATTTTCCAGACGGCGGTCTGCGCGGAACGCCGCGATTTGCTTCGGGGCGCTTTGGTGTAAAGGCGGTCCTTCAACACGTCAAAGTAAAAAGAGCTGAGGTCCACTACACAGTAATCGTGAATGGCGTGGTATACGCGATGAAAATCATATCCGGCGTACCACTCGCGACATTTGCGCGACAACTCCGCGGTACGGTCAAGCATCCAGCGATCGATTTCTTCCATTTGCGAATCAGGCAGCGCATCGCGTGAAGGGTCGAAATTCGCCAAATTTCCCAGCGCAAATCGAAAAGTGTTGCGAATCTTGCGATAGGCTTCGCTTAGCTGGACCATCACGCGTTCACTCATCTTTACGTCGGCTTGATATTCCTGAGAGGCCACCCACAGGCGCAGGAGATCGGCTCCCCATTTCTCGCAAATCTCGGCGGGCTCGACCACATTGCCCAAAGATTTGGACATCGGACGGCCTTGCTCATCAAGAGTCCAGCCGTGGGTCACCACACCGCGGAAAGGCGCCGCGTTTCTAATTCCCGTGGCGACCAGTAGCGAACTTTGGAACCAGCCGCGGTATTGGTCGGGGCCTTCGAGATAAATATCGGCAGGCCACTCCGGGCCATGCAAGACTGCGAGGTTAGAAGAGCCGGAATCAAACCAGACATCGAGAATGTCGTGCTCCTGACGCCATTTAGTGGAACCGCAGGAACACTTTGTTCCCGCAGGTAGCAATTCTTCCGGGGTGTGCTGATACCAAGCGTCGGCGCCTTCTTTTCTGAACCAGTCCAAAACGTTGCGTAAAGCGGCGTAATTTTCGAGTCGTGTTCCGCAGGCATCGCAATAAAACACAATGATGGGGACGCCCCAGAAACGCTGGCGCGAGACGCACCAGTCTGGGCGTTTTTCGACCATTTCGTAAATGCGTTCCTCGCCCCAGGCGGGAATCCATTTGACGCCCTCAACTTCATCGAGGGCCTCTTGGCGAAAGGTTTTGTCGCGACCGGGCACGATGGCGTCCATCTTGATAAACCACTGCTCCGTAGCTCGAAAGATCACCGGGTTGTGGCAACGCCAGCAATGCGGGTAAGTATGTTTGTATTCGTGCTGGCCGAGCAGCGCGCCGCGATCGCGCAGCAATTTGACGATGATGGGGTTGGCTTCAAAAACATTTTTGCCTTTGTACTCCGGCAGCCCTTCCAGATAAACGCCGCGATCGTCGAGCGGAGCGTAGGTCTCCAAGCCATATTTTTGGCCAGAATAAAAGTCGTCGGCGCCGTGACCGGGAGCGGTGTGCACGATTCCGCTGCCCTGATCGAGGGTGACGTAATCAGCCAAAATGCCAGGGACCTGGAGCGGCAGGAAGGGATGCTGAAACTTGCGACCTTCAAATTCGCTGCCCTTGAATGTTTCGCGGATGCGGGCTTCCTTAATACTGCATTCGGATTGGAGCGCGGCGATACGGTCGACGGCGAGGAGCAGTGCGCCTTTTTCGGTGTCAACGACGGCGTATTCGTAGTCGGGATGAAAGGCCAGCGCGCGGTTGTGAGGTAGCGTCCAAGGGGTGGTGGTCCAGATGACGGCGCTAACTTCGTTGCCGGGATTCTGGCCATCGGCGATAGCGAATTTCACCCACACGGATGGGCTGGTGTGATCTTCGTATTCCACTTCGGCTTCGGCTAATGCGGTTCGGTCGTGAAGGCACCAGTAGACGGGTTTGCGGCCGCGATAGACGTAACCTTTTTCCATGAACTCCAGAAAAGCGCCCGCGATGGTGGCTTCGTAGTCAAAATTCATGGTGAGGTAGGGATCATTCCAGCGGCCGAAGACACCCAGGCGCTTAAAATCCCTCTTGTGCTGTTCCACGTAGCGATTCGCGAATTCGCGGCATAGTTTGCGAAATTCCGGGGCGGAAACCGTGCCTTTGCCGCCCAATTCTTTTTCCACCTGGGTCTCAATAGGCAAACCGTGGCAATCCCAGCCAGGCACATACGGGGCGTAATGGCCCGCCATGCTCTCGGACTTTACGATCATGTCTTTGAGAATTTTATTGAGACCAGTGCCCAGGTGAATTGTTCCCGTCGGATAGGGAGGTCCATCGTGCAAAACAAAAAGAGGCTTGCCTTTGCGGGTCTCCAGAATTTTTTCGTAGAGATGGGCTTCTTCCCAGGCAGCAAGCTGTTTAGGCTCGTTCTGTGGCAAGCTAGCTTTCATGGGGAAATCGGTCTTGGGCAGGTTTAGAGTTTTCTTTAATTCCAGTGGTTCGGCCATGAGCTGAGAAATGGAAAATCCCCTTTTTTTCGCTGGCGCTGATAGATGGCGCGGAATAATTTTAGCCGCGGTTGTCGCCGGCGCAATAAATCCCTGTTTTCCCCGCATTTATACCGCGTCCCTCGTTGCTCGAAGTGGTATATGACGGGAAACATCGGAAAGCTGGTTAAACGCGTATGTTACAATGAATAGCAGTCGATGTCAGCCGCGTGGGTCGCGCAACCTTTCCCGGGCAGCCCGAATCATATCCGGCTGGGCACGCTTAATCCGCAATAGCTGCGTCTAAATCGAGGGAAGACGGTGCCGGGTAGAATGATCAATCTTTTGCCGACTCAGCCTCAGTCCCCTAAGGCCAACGATCACAGTGGAGCATCCACGACTCCGGTGCCGCGACTCGGTACCCCGCAGCGATTTGTCACCGAAGGTTTCTGGTCCAACCTCAAACAATTCCTAACGGAACGCCCGGTAAAGCTCCGCGGCGATGTTCGTTCTCCGTTGATGCCTGAAAATTACGGCGACGGATTTAAAGAGAATTTGAAGACTGTTCTTAAGGGCGGGCCGGTTCCAAAAGGCATCTCAAATAGCCGGCTTGAAGTGGCTTGGGGTGCGGGCTTCGGGGGGTTCGGGGACCGCATCAAGGAATTGTTCTTCCCTGTTAAGCAGCCTCCTGCGCAGTGGACCAGCAAGCCGATTAAAGTTAAAGATATCTGGTCGAAGGACGAGAATTTTGGGTGGACGCAGGTAATTTCGATTGGGCTGCACATCGGAATTATTGCGGTGCTGGTTGTCCCCCTTTTCACGCATATTTTGCCCGGTTCGACACAAGCAAAAAACAAGACGTTTGATTCGACGCCGTTGGATATATCGCCTTATATCGCGAAGTTGCCTGCGGGCACGAAGAAGGCGGGCGGCGGTGGCGGCGGCGGCGATCGGTCGATTACACCTCCCACCAAGGGTCGCGCTCCGAAGTTCGCGTATACGCAATTTACGCCGCCTGAGGCGACGCTCAAGAATCCGGCTCCCAAACTACCTATGGATCCGACACTACTCGGGCCCCCGGAGCTGAAAATTGCGAATCCACCGCTGACCAATATGGGTGATCCGATGGCGGGCGCCGTAACAATGTCTGGCGGACCTGGTGGTGGCGGCGGTATCGGCGTGGGCACCAGCGGCGGCATTGGCAGCGGCACCGGCGCGGGCTTGGGGCCTGGCGAAACCGCAGGCACGGGCGGCGGCGCATTCCGCGCTGGCGTGAACGGAGTGGGCTCGCCACAGTGCATCTACTGCCCGCAACCGGAATATTCCGATGAAGCTCGCAAGGCAAAATATCAGGGCACCGTTTTACTGGATGTGACGGTAACGGCCGATGGACGGGTCATGAATCCCATCGTGATTAAAGGCCCGGGCCTTGGCCTGGAAGAAAAGGCCCTTGCGCAGGTGCGCAACTGGAAAATGCGGGCGGCTTTGGGGCCTGGCGGCAAACCTGTCGCGTGTCGTGTGCAGATTGAAGTTACTTTCCACCTTTACTAAAAGCAGTTTCGCGTGAGAGCACGAATGCCAATCTCCCCGATTGGCACTGCGATCACCCATTCGGAAGGCTGTCGTCGCCAAAGCAACACAGTGGATGTTCTGTGCGTCGGCTGGGCGTCAATCTGTTACGATTTGCGAATGATGAAAACGCGAATGGCCACACTGGCCGTCTTGTTTGGATCGCTATTAATCACCGCGAGTTCATTTGCGCAAACGGCTGCGGATACCGGCGGATTGCAGCTAACGGCGAAGATCACACCTACCGCGGCGCGGCCTGAGCCGGTACGGCAATTTACTTTTTACATCCTCAGCAAGAGTTATGCCGCGGTTTCGCAGGAAGTCGAAGCCGAGGACGCTATTCCCTCTCGCGACAGATTTATCGACGACTTGAAAGTTTCTCCTGAACTCAAGGAATGGCTGAAAGCGCATGAGGTTCTGGACTTGACGATGCCGGGACTAGACAAAGCGCTCACGGCGGATGATGTGCTGCACGTGCCGGAATTTTTGTTGGCTTACCAACGTTCGAATAGCGGTGGCGTTACTAATGGGATTCCCAAACCGAAATATAAGGACGCCGACAAAACCGATCATCCGGAGAAATACGAAAAGCAAAAAGAGGAATACTACAACGCGCTGCGGAAGTTTATTCGCTCGCGTCCGGAAACAATGAGCGGGATGGAATTGGAGTTGGAAGCGGTGAATCCGCAGCGAAAATGGGCAAAGATTGAAAGCGACCACAAGAAGCACATCCAGCACATGGCGCCAGACGTGGCACAGACAAAATATCTGGTGGCGAAGACTGACACTGATCTGGATGGGCGCGCGGGCGTTTCGGGACTGCCGGCGGGAAGTTACTGGGTGAGTTCTTTGAATCTGGATGCTGATGCCGGGGACACCAGGGTGAGGTGGGATGTGCCGGTGGCCATTCAGCCCGGGCAAACCACGCGGGTGGAGTTGAACAATCTGAACGCCACCGACGCGCGCGCCGCTTCCGCTCCATGAAATAAGCCAACGCGAACATGGGTACCCTCTCGCGCTGGATTCTCTTTAACATTTTCGTGCTGATTGCTGTGGCCCTTGATCTGGGCGCATTTCATCGCAGGCCGCACAAGATCGGGCTGCGGGAAGCGGCGATCTGGAGCGCTGCGTGGGTCGGCCTGTCGATACTTTTTGGCATCGGCGTGTTTTGGTTTCTTGGCAGGCAACCTGCGCTCGAATTCTTCACCGGATACCTGATCGAAAAAGCGCTGAGCATCGACAATCTGTTTTTATTCCTGGTGATCTTTCAGGCATTTTCCGTGGACGAGCGGGTACAGCATCGCTTGCTGGCGTGGGGGGTGCTGGGCGCGCTGGTGATGCGGGGAATCATGATCGCGATGGGCGCTGCGCTGGTGGAGCGGTTTGCGTGGATCATGTACGTGTTCGGGGCGTTTTTGGTGTACGCCGGGATCCACATGCTTCTGGTTCGAACGCGGGACACGCATCCGGAACAAAACAAAATTTTTCGATTGGCGAGCAAGCATTTGCGGGTCACGCACCAATATCACGGTGAGCATTTTTTTGTACGTTTGAACAAACAATTATTTGCGACGCCTTTATTTCTGGTGCTGCTGGTGGTGGAGATTACGGATATCACGCTGGCGGTTGATTCCATCCCGGCGATCTTTGGCATCACTCATGATGCCTTTATCGTGTACACCTCGAATGTGTTTGCAATTCTGGGGTTGCGCGCTATGTATTTCTTGCTGGCAGGAGCCTTAGGGCGATTGCGTTACCTGACGGTGGGACTTTCCGGTGTACTGGTTTTCATCGGAGCAAAGATGATTGCGGAGCCCTGGATACACGTTCCGGTGCACATTTCCTTGGGAGTGGTGGCGGGCATACTTCTCGTGGCCCTTGTCGTGTCGCTGATGTCCCCGGCGCAAGCGGCACCCGCTGAGCAGACCCACGGTAAAATCACCCAGGGTCCTGATAAAACTTAAAGCATATGATAGCGAACGCGATTTCTTCCGCGATTACCAATTTGTCGGCCGCAGAGGAATCCACTCGTATGGCGGCCGCTTCGGAAATTTATCGACAGGGGCGGGGTCCGGCTGATCGAGCAGTATTTCCTTGGTGGAAGAGCGCGGAACTATCTGAGTTGCTGTTAAGTCCGAAACCGATGGTCACCGTAGGAGTAGCTGTGCGGCGGGAAACGTTCACCAGGATTCGCGCGGGTAATGGGCAGCCAGCACTGGCGGACGTCCCCGAAGAACAGGACGCCGAGGAATTCGAGCTACATTTTGGGAATGGCGTTGGAGTGGATGTGCTCACAAGCAAGGAGCCAGATGGTCAGGGAGCGATCGCGCGCTTTCTGGCGAAATTCGGCGAGGGCGTTCAGCAGGTGGAGTTTCAGTGCTTGAATGTTAATCGAGCAATGGCCATATTGCGGGAGCGGTTCAATGTTGCTCCCATCTATCCAGAGGCGCGGCCGGGCGCTAACGGTTCGAAGGTGAATTTTGTTCTGGTACCGGTGCCAGGCGCAGCGGGTGAAAACGCTAAAGTGCTAATAGAGCTTTACGAGTTGGCCAAAACGGCGGGTCACTGGCCGCTTTGTTGAATCATTTTGGCTATCAGGCCGGTCCATCCAGTTTGATGATTCGCGCCCAGACCTGCGCCATTGTCTCCGTGAAAAAATTCGTAAAAAAGAACGAGGTCACGCCAGTACGGATCGCTCTGGAATACCTCGGCGT
Source organism: Candidatus Acidiferrum sp. (assembly GCA_035996445.1). Taxonomy (GTDB): domain Bacteria; phylum Acidobacteriota; class Terriglobia; order Acidiferrales; family UBA7541; genus Acidiferrum. Next base: position 8,626 of record DASYJM010000063.1, read on the forward strand.
CTCCGTACACAGGACGGCGGCCTGCATCGTCGCGCAGAAAAATATGGGTCAACCGGCGTGATATTTCCGCGGCCACTTGCCAGAGATCGGTCTGATTATTTGAACCTGTGGGACAGGGCAGTTTGAAGTCATCGCCATAGTAGTGGTGGTATTTCTGCAAGGACTCGACCAACAGGTAGTTCACCGGAAACCAGATGGGCCCGCGCCAGTTCGAATTGCCGCCGAATGTTCCGGTGGCCGATTCCGCGGGCTCGTAATTCACGCTGTTTACCGTGCCATTGAAGCGCAACTCATAGGGATGCTCCTTATGATAGCGGGACAGCGCCCTTATTCCGTAAGGCGAAAGAAATTCGGATTCGTCCAGCATGCGCGAGAGGACGCGGCCCAGTTGTTGTTTGCTCACTAGAGAGAGCAGCAGGCGTGTCCCACGGGGCGAGGTTTGCGACATATCAATGTGGTCCGGCACGTCGGGATGATTGTCGATGAACCACTGCATGCGACGCTTAAAGCCGGGCAGCTTATCGATGACTTCGGGTTCGAGGGTTTCCACTGCAAACAAGGGGATGAGGCCCACCATGGAGCGGATTTTCAAGAAATGATTTTCGCCGTTAGGCAGGTGTAGAACGTCATAGTAAAAGCCGTCTTCTTCGTCCCACAGCGATTTCCCGTGCGATCCAAAATTATTCATGGCATGGGCGATGTAGACGAAATGCTCAAAAAATTTGCTGGCAATATCTTCGTAAGCGGGATCTTCTTTGGCAAGTTCTAGTGCAATGGCCAGCATGTTCAGGCAATACATGCCCATCCAGCTGGTGCCATCGGATTGCTCGAGATGGCCGCCGGTGGGGAGAGGTGCCGAGCGATCGAAAACCCCGATGTTGTCCAGACCCAGAAAGCCACCTTGAAAAATATTGGAACCGTCGGGATCCTTACGATTCACCCACCAGGTGAAATTTAAGAGCAGTTTATGGAAAACTTTTTCGAGGAATGCGCGATCAGCCACGCCGCGAACGCGACGCTCGATTTTGTAAACGCGCCAGGCGGCCCAGGCGTGCACGGGCGGATTCACATCGCTAAAGGCCCACTCGTAAGCGGGTAATTGGCCGTTGGGATTCATATACCACTCGCGCAGCAGGAGCACGAGCTGATCCTTGGCAAAGTCCGGGTCGATGATGGCAAGCGAGACGCAGTGAAAGGCCAGATCCCACGCCGCATACCAGGGGTATTCCCACTTGTCAGGCATGGAAACGATGTCGTCGTTATACAGCTGTGTCCAATCCTTGTTTCTTCCGTTCCAGCGCTCCTCCGGTGGAGGCGGTTGGCCAGGGTCGCCTGTAAGCCAACTGAGGACGTCGTAGTGGTAGAACTGTTTCGACCACATCATGCCAGACAAGGCTTGACGCATTACCGAGCGAGCATCTTCGGAAATATCCTTGGGCACGCGAGAAGCGTAGAAATCGTCGGCTTCTTTTTGACGCAGATCGAAAAGGCGATCAAAACCAGTGCCGAAATCGCTCGCGCTGGGAACCTCATCGTTGGGTTCAGCGTGTGCTGGCGAAGGGACGCTGCCGGGCTTTTTAGAATCGCTCTTCATCTCACCCAATGGGTCCATATCGGTCAGGCGCAGCTTCAGAGTGGCGCTATCACCGGGGCTAAGTGTGAGCGGGTAGTAAGCGGCCATCTTGGTGCCGTTTTGCTGGGGGTTTATTGCAGCTTGATTTTTGTGAATGAGATATTCGTGAAAAGCGTCTTTGACGAAGGGCGTGGGATTTTTTATATTAAAAATGCGTTCATAATCGGTCTGGTTTTCGGTAAAGAGCAACTGGGGCTGACCCGCGCACAAGAGCCAACGCTTGCCGTACTGCCAATGTTCCACTTCAACGCACTGGCAGTTCTGCAATCCGGCCGTTTTGCGGATGGTGGGCCGCCGGTCATCCTTGCCCCACGACCAAGTATTCCGAAACCATAACGAGGGCAAGAGATGAAGTGTTGCCGTCTCCGGGCCGCGATTCACCACGATGAGTCTGATGAGAATATCTTCGACGTTGGCCTTGGCATACTCGACAAAAACGTCGAAATAGCGATTTCCCGCGAAGACGCCAGTGTCCATGAGTTCGAATTCAGGTTTAGTGCGGTCGCGGCGGCCATTTTCGGCGACTAAGGCATCGTAGGGAAATTCCGCTTGCGGATATTTGTACAGCATCTGCATGTAGCTGTGGGTGGGCGTGGAATCGAGGTAGAAGTAATATTCCTTCACGTCCTCGCCATGATTTCCCTGATGTCCAGTAAGGCCGAAGAGACGCTCCTTCAAGATCGGATCTCGGCCGTTCCACATGGCGAGAGCGAAACAAATCATCTGATGGCGGTCGCTGATGCCTCCGATACCGTCTTCCCCCCAGCGGTACGCGCGTGACCTGGCGTGGTCATGAGGAAAATATTCCCACGCGGTGCCATACGGGCTATAGTCCTCGCGTACGGTGCCCCATTGGCGCTCGGATAAATAAGGGCCCCAGCGCTTCCAATATTTCTTGCGCGTGCGAGTTTCTTCGAGGCGCTCATCTTCCCGGGTCTGCAGTCTGGGCATAGGGCTTAGTTCTGGGCGGACTATCCAAAATTCTTCAATTTATTGTTGTTATTGTTGCATCATACGCGATGGCATAGCGAATCGCGGTTCTACTCACGTGCTCCTTCCCACAATGAGCACGCTCCTTTGATGCGCGCAAGCCTTAGGGCGGCACGCCCTCGGAATAAGAGAATACGACTGCACCCAAGATTAAACGCGTTCTTCGGCGCCGGGTAGAATCGCCGGTTTTGTGGTCACCGCAGGTTCTTCTGCCAGTGAAAAAGTTTTCCAACCGCGTCGCGACAAACTCCAATAAATAAAATAACCGGACGCCGCGGCACAACCCAGCAACAGCAGGCCCGGGAGCCATTCCTGTAGCACCAGCTCGCCGATCGCGAACATGCAGCAATACACCAGCGTGCAACCCATGATCCAATCAAAGGTGTTCGCGCCGAGATCGCGCACCGGGGCTAACTCCGGAGCCAATGCCGCGATGCGCTGCCAACCGATTACCGTCGGGTGCACGCGGCGGTAGAATTTCACGAGACGTTCGTCGGATTCGGGTTTGGTAATCAGGGTGGTCACCAACCACACCACGGTGGTGGTAATGGTCGTGATCAATGCTGCTTTGGCGAAGACCACAGAATCGTTGCCTGCGAAATGCACACGTTGCAGTGAAATGGATACCACGAAGGCGGCGATCATTGCGGAGATTTCGCTCCAGGCATTGATGCGCCACCAATACCAGCGGAGCAGCAAAACGCTGCCAGTTCCCGCACCCATGCCCAGCAGCAATTGCCACGCGGACTGAATGGAATTGATGTTCGCGGCCGCGTAGCCACTAAGAATGACCAGCATCACAATGAAAACTTTGCTGACGAACACGTAATGCTTGTCGGTGGCTTTGCGCACCAGAAATCTGCGGTATAGATCGTTGATAAGGTACGAAGTTCCCCAGTTCAATTGGGTGCCCACAGTAGACATAAATGCGGCCAGGAACGCGGCTACCATCAGTCCACGGAGCGCGGGGGGAAGAAAATCCCGCAACACCATTACGTACCCTTTCTCTGGCTCGGCGGCAAACTCCATACTCGGCCGCAAGCCGCCATGAGGGGAATAAACGGCGACGGCGACCAAGCCGGTTAGAATCCATGGCCAGGAACGCATGGCGTAGTGCGCGATGTTGAACCACAAAGTTGCGCCAAGGGAGTTTTTTTCGTCTTTCGCGCTGAACATGCGTTGGGCTACGTAGCCGCCACCGCCGGGTTCCGCGCCGGGATACCAGCTAGCCCACCACTGCACTGCCAGATAGAGACAAAAGGTAATGACTGGCAAGGTCCACAACGCGTCGGTGGTCCAGCCCAAATGGAAGGAAGGAAAAAAGGAGAGAATCGATCCAGTGGGTTGTCCCGTTTGACGCACAGCGCTATCCACGTGCGCCAACTGGATTTTGAGCATGGTCATGCCGCCAAGCCTGGAGACGGCAATCCAGGCCAGAACCACGATCATGGTCATCTTCAAAATAAACTGGAACAGATCGGTGACCAGGACACCCCACAGCCCGCCGATAAATGTATATATTCCGGTGAAGGGCACGAGGATGAGCACGCAGATCAGCAACGCGGTATGCGCCGGGGCCCCCAGCGTGTAATGCAGGAGCACATGGCCACCCACTCCAATTTCCAGCACGCGTCCGGTGGCGATGGCGTCACCGAGCAAAACCGTAGTGATGCTGATCATGGCTTTGATGACCCAGCCAAGGATCAGGCAATTCATCAGCGCGCCAAGATAAATGGCGCGAAAACCACGCAGGAAGGCCGCAGGTTTACCCTCGTAGCGAAGTTCTACAAATTCGACGTCGGTGAGAATTTCCGCACGGCGCCAATATCGAGCGAAGAAAAAAACGGTCATCATGCCGCACAGACATTGCGACCACCACAGCCAGTTGCCGGAGATTCCGTTTTTGGCTACCAGGCCCGCGACCAGCAAAGGGGTGTCGGCGGCAAAGGTGGTGGCCACCATGGAGGTGCCCGCAAGCCACCAGGAAACATTTCGTCCCGATACGAAAAATTCCTCTGTGCTGCCCGACGAGCGCCGGCGGTAATACAGACTGATCAACAGATTGAGCAGCAAGTAGGTGGCGATTACAATCCAGTCGGTGGTGGTGAGTGCCATTTTCGCTGTCTACTCTCCTGCTGCGGTTGAGCGGTGGCGCAAATCAAGAGCGCTTAACCGGTCGCGTTGACAGGTTAAATCGTTTTAGTAATGGCCCGGCCAGCAATTCATGGCGCGGATGTTGTAGTCTATCGGGACGCTCGGAAGCACAGAATGGTGGCCTAGAAAAGTCTAAATGGCAAGGGTGACCACAACAAAGTTTGCGGCCGGGCACATCGTCAGATTCCCAAAAAATAGGCGGGCATACGTTAAATGCTGGTGGTCTTAAAATCCAATTATGAAGAGCTCAGTCTGGAAGGGGCGCGGATTGTGGCCAACTCGATGCGCCAGAACCCGGCGCTGCGGCTTGGCTTGGCCACGGGAAGCACCACCATTGGTGTGTACCGCGAGCTAGTGCGGCTGCACCGTGAAGAATCGCTCGATTTTTCTCGAGTGGTTACGTTCAATCTGGACGAATACCTGGGGATTTCTCCTGAACATCCACAGAGTTTCCACCATTTCATGACGGAACATTTTTTTTCGCATGTGAATCTTAACCCCCGAAACATTCATATTCCGGATGGCACCATCAGTGGCGACTACGAAAAATATTGCGCTGCGTATGAAGCTGAAATTCAAAGTGCCGGCGGTATCGATCTGCAAATCCTGGGTATCGGGCGCAACGGGCACATCGGGTTCAACGAACCGACTTCGAGTTTTGCGTCAAAAACGCGCCTGAAAGTGCTCAGCAAAGCAACCGTGGAGGACAATCGAAAGTTCTTTGGCCCTGGCGAAACCATGCCGCGTCTCGCGATCACTATGGGCATTGGCACAATACTCGCCAGCAGGCGCGTACTGATGCTGGCTACCGGAGCGGCAAAGGCTGGCGCTGTGGCGAACGCGATCGAGGGGCCGCTCACCGCGTCGGTCACTGCTTCAGCGTTGCAACTTCATCCTGACGCCACAGCCATCGTTGACGAAGAAGCTGCCGCGCAATTGAAGCAAAAAGATTATTATCGCGATGTTATGGAGATGACCGCGCTGTTTACGCCTGGAAAATTGTCGTAGTTTTGCGTGACGCCGCCTGCGGTGGCGCTAACAAGTAGTGGGAAAGAAAAAATGAAGATACTTACGAACGAGATGCGTGGTTGCCGCAAGGGACCGCAGGATTGGTTCACTGGAACGGTGTGGATCGATGAGATCGTGGCAGCCGCCGCGCCTGCCAGGTTTGCAGTGAATCGTGTTTCATTCGAGCCTGGGGCGCGGACCGCGTGGCATACGCACCCGATGGGGCAGGCTTTGCATGTGTTAACGGGAGTCGGTCGGGTGCAACTCGCCGGCAAGCCGCCGCAAATAATCACGGCGGGCCATTCGGTTTGGATTGAAGCGGGCGAACGGCACTGGCATGGCGCTGATGCGAGTCACACGATGATTCATCTGGCGATCCAGGAAGCGGACCAGAATGGCGTCAGTGTGGTGTGGCTGGAACATGTGAGCGAGGAAGATTATGCGGCGCCACTGGAACGTTCTTGAACGCTTAGGTTACGCTTGTGGTGTTTTTCAATAACAGCAGAATCAGCTTTCGGGCATGCCTAAGCGGTAGCCCACGCCGCGCACAGTATGGATTAATTTAGGCGCTCCGTTCACGTCGATCTTCTGGCGCAAACGATTGATATAGACCTCGACCAGGTTGGTCTCGCTGTCGAAATGGTAGTCCCACACATGTTCGACAATCGCGCTGCGGGTGATCAAGTCCGGCGCGTGCAAAAGGAAGAGTTCCAGCAACGCGAATTCCTTAGAGGTTAAGGGGATGATTTCCTTGCCACGCATGGCGCGGCGGCGATGGCGATCCAGCTCTAAATCGGCATAGTGAAGGCGGGCATTTCCTTTGTGGAAGCCCCGACGGACCAGCGCTCTCACGCGCGCGAGGAGTTCAGCGAGCACGAACGGCTTCGTCAAATAGTCGTCTGCGCCGGCATCCAATCCCTCAACGCGTTGCTCCACGAGAGTTCGAGCGGTAAGCATCATCACGGGAGATTCGATTCCGCGCTGACGCAATTCGCGGCAGACTTCGATTCCGCTTATGCCTGGCAGCCGAACATCCAACAGGATGGCGTCGTAATTCACTTCCCTGCCGAGCTCGAGGGCTTTCTCGCCGGTATCGGCGATATCCACGGCGTAGGAATTTTCCCTAAGGGTGCGGGCAATGAAGCTCGCAACTTTTCGTTCATCTTCGGCGAGTAGAATGCGCATAAGTTGATGGTCACCATTATATCGCGATAGCTGGCCTGATAGCTCTAGCGGCTATGCCAGCCATGATTTCCCTACCCGGTTCACTTCTTGCTTGACAATTCGGCGGCCAAGCACTATTTCACAAGCGGACTATATAACTAATTTGCTTTTCTTCCGAAGGTTTGCAACCCTCACCGGTCGCCCTGCTCTTCGGCGGAGGATGCTGTGACCTGGACGCAAGTCTATGACCCATTCGGCCATTGGTGGCTATCGACGCTGGTAGCCGCCATACCCATTCTCCTATTACTGACTCTCTTGGCGGGCTTCAAAGTGCGTCCTCATCTGTGCGCCATAGCGGGCGCGGCGGCTGCCGTTATTATTGCCATTGTGGCGTTCGGCATGCCTCCACGGTTGGCGGTGATGAGCTTCTTGTACGGCGCCGCGTTCGGATTTCTGAAAATAATATGGATCGTGATTGCTGCCGTGTTTCTGTATGACATTTCTGTTGAGACCGGCCAGTTCGAAGTCATGAAGCTGTCGATAGCGGCGATCACGCCGGACCGGCGCTTGCAGGTGCTGCTGGTGGCGTTTGCTTTCGGCGCTTTCCTGGAAGGGGCGGCGGGGTTCGGCGCTCCGGTGGCCATTGCCGGTGCGTTTATGATCGGCTTGGGATTCAAGCCATTTCAGGCCGCGGTCTTGAATCTGATAGCCAATACCGCGCCAGTTGCCTGGGGAGCGATCGGAACTCCTGTACATACGTTGGCGGCGGTGACCACGCTTCCAGAATCGGATCTAAGCGCGATGGTAGGGCGAATCCTTCCCTGGACGGCAATCATCGTGCCGTTTTGGCTGGTTCGGACTTTTGTGAGCTGGTCGGAGACCTTCGAAGTATTTCCCGCCATTCTCGTGGTCGGAATATCGTTCGCGAGCATGCAATACTATTGGTCCAATCACGTGGACAGCAATCTCGTGGATATTGCTGCGAGCATCGCGTCTATCGTTGCAACGCTTTTACTTCTGCGGGTGTGGCAGCCGAAACGCATCTGGCGTTTTGAAGATGAACGCGGGGAAGACGCCGCCAAAGTGAAACGTGGAGAATTCGCAGTAGTTCACACGCCTGGGCAAATTGCAAAAGCGTGGATGCCGTTTGCGCTGCTATCTCTTTTTGTTTTGCTATGGGGGCTGCCAGTCATCAAGACAGCGATGGGCAAAGCCACTACTCCGGCGTTTAAGACTGGAGGATGGGCGGTTCCCTATTTGCACCAGGCCGTATTTCGGGCTCAACCGGTGGTGATGAAGCCAACGGCGGAAAACGCGAAGTTCGATCTTAATTGGCTGTCCGCGACTGGCACAGGGTGCTTCCTGGCGGCGGTTATTGCTGGGCTTCTGTTGGGTCTAAATCCTGGGCGAATCTTAAAGATATTTGGTGCGACGCTATTTCGGTTGCGCTTCGCCATCATTGCTATGGCGTGCATGCTCGGTCTGGGATATGTCACGCGGTACTCTGGTATGGATGCGGTATTGGGATTGGCGTTTACACGGACGGGCTGGTTCTTTCCATTTTTCGGCGCGTATATTGGGTGGCTAGGCGTGGCGCTGACCGGAAGCGATACGGCGTCGAACGCGTTGTTTGGCGGGCTGCAACGCATTACGGCGCAGCAGCTGAATTTGAGTCCAATTTTAATGTGTGCCACGAACAGCGCCGGTGGCGTGATGGGCAAAATGATTGATGCACAATCGATCTGCATCGCTACGGCGGCAACCAATCAGGTCGGCAATGAAGGGTCGATTTTCCGGTATGTGTTTTGGCATTCGGTGGCGCTGGCGGCCATCATTGGCGTGATTGTGATGCTTTACGCTTATGTTTTCCCGCAGTTTATCCCGCACGGATTGAACTTTGTACACTGATAGCTTGCGAACCCAGTACTGAAGAAACAAGTTCCTATTTTAATTGGCGGCCCAATCTTTAGGAGTGCGCACGTAAGAAGAATCAAGAGCTGCAACACTAGGGCAGCCCAACAACACCAAGGTGCGTTTGACGTCTTCGCGTAAAATTTCGATAGCGCGAGTTACTCCTGCTTCACCGGCGGCGGCCAATCCGTACGCGTAGGCGCGTCCACAGAGCACGGCGCGCGCACCCAGGCACAACGCTTTCACGATATCTGTGCCGCGTCGCACGCCGCTGTCCATCAATACTTCTATTCGGCCGTTGACCGCCGCGACCACTTCTGGCAACACGCGCAGCGTTGCGGAAACACAGTCAAGTTGGCGCCCGCCGTGGTTTGAAACCACGATGGCGGCGGCTCCTTCGTCGATGGCCTTCCGGCCGTCATCTCCAGTGAGCACACCTTTGACGACGATTGGGCCGTTCCAGTGTTCTCTGATCCAGGTCAAATCTTTCCAGGTCACGGTAGAAGCAGCGAGGGCGCGGCCAATATCCGTGAGGGGCATGGGGCCCTTTCCCGGCAAAACCACATTGTGGAGCGGAGGAACTCCACCGTCTTTCAGGAAGGAGAAAAGCCATCCAGGATGCGTTAAGAATTGCTCGGCATAAGGAATTTTCTGAAAAAAGCCGGGGTTCAGTAATTCAACCATGCCGTTGCGTGGATCGCGTTCGCGAATTCCGCTGACCGGCGTGTCGATAGTGATCACCAGCGCCGCAAAGCCGGCGCGGCGTGCACGGTCGATGGACACTTCCGCTGCCGCGCGTCCGCCCATTAGGTAAAGCTGGTAAAAGACTGGCCCGGGCGACCCCGCTTTCACATGTTCGAGTTTGTGCCCTGAAATAGTGGAGAGGATATAGCCGGTGCCCGCCTTCCCTGCCGCGCGTGCGGCAGCAACTTCTCCGCCGGGATGCATCAGCCGGCTATAGCCCACGGGAGCCAACATTGCTGGAAGTGAAAGTTCATGGCCAAGTACGGTTGCGCGCAAATCGCAATTCGCAAACGCTACCGCGTGGCGGGGACGAAACGTTACATCGTCAAAAACGCGGCAGTTCTCTCGTAGCGTGACTTCTCCTTCCGCGCCGCCATCGAGATAATCGAAAACCACTTTGGGGAGCCGCCGCTTCGCTATGCGCCTCAAATCATGGATATTCACGACATGCGGCGACTTAACGGAAGGCATTCGCATTCACTCCAGTCAAAGATTCAGAGAATCGCGGAAACAATTAAGCCACAATTCGGCTTCTGACGCGATACGGGAGTGACCATGGACATTTCCCAAAGTGCATTTTATTCAGGTGGCATGAACGGAGGGTGGCTGGACAGCGTGGCAAAAATGGAGCGACCGACTTAAATTATTCGATAAGTTGAGGTGCGTTGGATTTGTTGTCAGTCTGCCAGTTTTAATTTTTCCAGATAGGCGTTGTATGCGGCCTTCACGGCGGCCTGATCGGGCGGCGAGGAGACATGGGCAACCAGCGGAGCGATAAAGTGGTCCATAGCCTTATCGATTTCCTCGAATAATGCGTGGTTAGTTTTCGAAAGTGCGGCGTCTCCGCCGTAATCTTCGGCTTTATCCCAGTCGCGCTCCAGGATGCGCGCCAATTTTGCGGCTAGGGCGTTGTCGCCTTTTTGGGACGCCGCAAACGCGAGTTGAGCGAGCGCCCGATATGGCCCCATCTTGCTATCGTCTACACCGGCGGTTTGTGGAAAGCGCTTTTCTTGGGCCACGGATGTCAGACCCTCGGCAACGCCCAGCGACATAACTATTACGCCTACCGCGACCCATTGACGAACACTGCCTAATTGAAAGCTCACTTTGCAATCCTCCTTTGCGCTAAGAAGGTAGTTACGTTAAAGGAATAGTACCTTTCGTCACATTCAGCCGAGGAACTATTTAACGCCAAAAATATAAAGAGTAACCATAGCCATGGCGGTTGGCGGGCTTTCGCGGCCACAATACCCTACTTGTCGGTGTGCAATTGTGGATATTTTCCTATTGGCGACTGTTGTACACCAGAAGCTTGAAGAAAAGACTGGAATAGCCGTTACACTTAATAAAGTGACGGTCTGAAGGAAGCGTCAGCCTCCAGGTAGTTAGATCCCAGATTGGGGTATGTGCCGCAGCGGCGGCTAAAATTGGAGGCCAGCGATTGACGCCATCGAAGATTTCGTGTGTTTGGAATCAGCCAGAAATCGCGGGAAAGTATCGCGCCGCAGTTTCTCTCCACAGTCACACCAATTTCTCCAAAGAGAGCCTGCACTTCATCCCCGCATTTGCTGAGAAGTGGCCCATCTTGCGGCGCGCTCTCGACAAACAGTGCCAGAAATCGTGCAGACCCGTCGATTTTTCAACGGCGTACTGGCGACCGCCAGTGTCGGCCGAGGTGGGGTTCCAATTGGAGAGCAAACAAATTGAACACGATCTGGATCTGATGAGTCTTGTATCGCTTACCGATCACGACAGCATGGGGGCGCCAATTTCTTTACGGCAACTGCCCGGCAACCTACAAATCCCGCTTGCGGTGGAGTGGAGCGTACCGTTTGAAGATGCCGTCTTTCATCTGGGCGTTCACAACCTGCCGCAGAACCTGGCGCCGACGATCATGGAGGACCTTGCGGAATATACCCGCAATCCCTGCAAATCTCGCTTGACGGAAATAATGGCGGGGCTGCACGAACTGCCGGAAGTATTGATCGTGTTCAACCATCCGCTGTGGGACCAGCTGGGTCCCGGACAACTTCCTTTCCAACTTGTCCTGGAACGATTCTTAGCGGGACACGTCGAATTTCTTCATGCATTCGAGCTCAATGCCATGCGCAAATGGAACGAAAACAAAAGGGTCGTACGACTGTCTGAGCTCTGGCGGCGGCCGGTAATTTCAGGAGGAGACCGGCATGGGTGCGAGCCAAGCGGAGCGGTGAACTTGACACGCGCCACCAATTTTCCTCTCTTCGTGCAAGAAATCAGGGAAGAGCAACTCAGTCATGTTCTGTTCATGCCGCAATACGCGGAGCCGCGCAGCTTGCGGTTCTGGCAAACGGTGATTGATGTGCTGCGCGAGTATCCGGAATATCCGCTGGGTTCCCGCCGCTGGGATGAGCGGGTATTTCATATTGACTGTTACACGGGCTGCGACAGTCCATTATCCGCGTTGTGGAAAGCGCCGCCTCCATTTCTAGGGCAGATTTTTTCCGTTATTCGGATGGCTGAAAAGAAGTCAGTGCGTCACGCGCTGAATTACACCTTTGGCGGAAATATGGAATTAATTCTGGCCAGCGAGATTCCTTGCGATGCAAATGCTTAATTCCAGTTGTGCCGGGCGGCAGCTAGCCCACACTGCGACACTGCTGAGCTCACTGATTACTCTATTTCTGCTGATGGGGGGCGCCGCGGTTCATGCGCAAACGCTCATTCTACAAACAGGTGTGGCGGCGCGACCAACCCTCGAGCAGGTAGTGGATAATCTGATCGCAAAAAATGCAGAACGTACAGCGGCATTGCAACGTTATCAAAGCAGGCGATTTTATCGTCTGGACTACACCGGATTCCCTGCCTCCCTAAAGGCCGAGATGGTGGTCGATATGCTGTACGAGGCGCCGGCAACAAAAAACTTTAAGATCGTTTCGCAGAGCGGCCCTAAATGGATGGTTGACCGTATTTTTAAAGGGCTTCTGCAAGCTGAACAAGAAGCCTTAAACACTAAGAATCGCGAGCGCGTGGCTCTCGACCGGCACAATTACGAATTTGCCGGGATGGAGTTTCAAGACGCGAGCGATGGATGCTCTTACGTGCTTACGGTTCAACCAAAAATCCCGAACAAGCTTCTATATCGCGGACGGATCTGGGTGAACAGCACAGATTTCGCGGTATGCCGCATCGAGGCGGAGCCGGCGAAGAACCCGTCGGTATGGATTAAGAGCACTGCAATTCATCACATCTATCAGAAATTGGGGGATTTCTGGTTTCCTTCGGAGAATGAATCCACTTCCACCATGCGCGTCGGCGGACATGCTGTTTTGTCGATCAAATACCGCAACTACGAAATCCTAACGGCCCGTCCGCTTCAGGAAACAGACTCCCAACGATCCGACCTTCGCCCATCCTCCTCCTCTGCCCCGCTGTCCAATCGGGTGGAATAAGTATTTCTTGGCGGTCCTTGTAATAAATATCAGTGAGAACAATTGAGACGCTCATTGGCCCGATTGACAAGATAAAAGGCATTTAATAGTCTCGAGCCGGTTAGAATGCAAAACGCAAAAGTAAACTTTGCAGGAAAATTCGCTGAAGTGGAGGCGAAGTGAGCGAACCTCTTTTTTTGGTCCATTCCCAAGATTTGGCCGCGGAGCAATCGGGAGAACTCTTGCACCTGGACCGCGGCCGGGCGGGGTGGAAGTGGATGAGTATGTCGGTGCGCCGCTTGCAGCCGGGCGACATTGTTCGAGCGTCTGCGCGAAACGAGGAATGCGCATTTGTTTTGCTCGGTGGGAAGTGCGTAGCTGATTGGGGTGAGGGGCCCAAGCACATCGGGAAGCGCGCTA
>DASYJM010000064.1:0-96410 GCA_035996445.1 Candidatus Acidiferrum sp.
GCGCGCATTTGCGTCCACGCGGAGTCATTCGCGTATGTGCCGAATCGGTCATGGATGAAGTTACCTACGAAGAGCTAACCCTGAAACGTCGCCATTGGTTCGACTGCAATTACCCGGGATTGCATACCCGGCGGGTACCCCCAGCCCCCCGTGTTTTCGCCCAAAGAGTTCATAAATCGTTGAAACCAAGGACGAGCGTTGTCGGGATGTGCAAAGAGTTCAGATCTTGTTGAAAATAAATTGGATGATGTCATGGGAGCGAAAGCAAGCGAAAACAGCGGCAAAGCAAGCGTGCGCAGGCCAAGAAGGAGGTCATGCGAAGTTCAATAAGATATATTACTATATTGATACGTAAATGACTATGACTAAAGAAATGGGAGGCTGGCGGGAGGGCACCGCGATAACTATTCCCGCTTCTGAGGGCGGCCCATGATTTCTTCCATGGCCTCTCGGGGGGATTTTCCCAGGTGCAGAATGGCATGTACCTGCGCCGTGATGGGGAGTTCAATGTGGTACTCGTTTGCCAGTGCTAAGAGGGCGCCCGCGGTGCCGATGCCTTCAACAACCATTCGCATGCCGGCTACTATCTCCGGCAGAGCGCGTCCCTTGCCGAGTTCAATTCCCAGTTGGCGATTCCGGCTCAAAGAGCCGGTGGACGTCAACACCAGATCGCCTAGGCCTGCGAGCCCGCTCAAGGTTTCGGCGCGCGCACCCAGCGCTATGGCCAGGCGCACCATTTCCGCGAGGCCACGGGTGATCAGCGCGGCGATCGCATTGGTACCTAACCCCAATCCTTGGCAAGCGCCCGCGGCGATGGCCATCACATTTTTCATCGCGCCCGCCAACTCGACGCCGACCACATCGTCGTTGGTGTATACGCGGAATGACGGTCCGGCAAACTCGGCCTGAACATAATCCGCGACACGTTCGGTACCAAGCGCGCTTACCAGCGGTTCCCGGCTTCGGGATGCCACCACCACCGCAGTAGGGTCTCCGCGAGCGGCTTCCAAGGCGAAAGATGGGCCGGAAAGCACTGCCAAACCGGGGGCCGGCGAAAACTTGTCCACCAATGCCTGTGACAGTACTTCGGTGATGCGCAAGTGCGTCGAGGGCTCCAGGCCTTTGGTAGCGCTAACGAAAACGCGCGCACTTTTCTCAATAAATGGCAAGGCTCGGGAGTACACCGTCCGCGCATACGCGGAAGGCATAGCTCCTACAATAATGTTGGCGTTGCCTAATGCCCGGGCGAGATCACTGGTGATAGCGACGGCCGCCGGGATCGCGCATGCCGGAAGGTACAGCTCATTCACGCGACTTTTGCTGACTGCATACGCCAAGGCCGGATCACGCATCCATAAGGAAAGTTCATGCGCCTTGTGGCTGCGGGACAATACGATGGACAACGCCGTGCCCCAGCTACCTCCGCCAAGGATGGCGATCCTGGTCATTCTTTTTTGTCGTTCTTGCCGGCAGAAAATTTTGGCTCGACACCTTCCATGAGCCTCTGGATGTTGGCGTCGTGCTTATAAATAATCAGCAGGGTGGCCGCCATCGTTCCAAAAATAATAACTGTTGGCGGAGCATGATGTGGCGCCCACAAAAAATAAATGAGCAGCGGCATTGCGGCAGCCGCGGCGATTGATCCGAGCGAAATATATTTCCAATAAG
This sequence comes from Candidatus Acidiferrum sp., assembly GCA_035996445.1. GTDB lineage: Bacteria > Acidobacteriota > Terriglobia > Acidiferrales > UBA7541 > Acidiferrum. The sequence goes on from DASYJM010000064.1 coordinate 1,669, forward strand.
CGGCCACCAGTGCAAACAGCGCCAGCGCCGCCACAGCTGCAGGGGCGCAAAGCGCCAAAAAAACTCCTAATGCGGTCGCCACGCCTTTGCCGCCTCTGAAATTGAGCCAGATAGGAAAGCAGTGCCCCAGCAAAACCGCGAGGCCGGCAATCATCATCCAGGTCGCGCTGTCGTGGGAATATTGCGCTGCCAACCAAACTGCCGCGTAGCCTTTCGCAGTATCGAGGACCAAAGTCAGAATGCCAGCGGCCGGGCCGGCTACGCGCGTGACGTTGGCCGCCCCGATATTGCCGCTGCCGGAGGCGCGAATATCCTTACTGCCAAAAATTCTTGTGATCAGAAGTCCCCACGGAATGGATCCCAACAGATAAGCGGTGACCACGATGCCGAGAAGTGTGATGGATATTCCAAACATGGCTTAAGCGGCCGCCGTTGCGGCGAATCGGAATGTCTCCACCGTGGTGTATTTCGAGCCGCCGGGGTCCAGCTTGCTTTCAATGAAGTCGAATGTCTGAGCCCTAACGGAACCGAAGAGGTGTCCTTTGTATTCGTTGGCCACCGAAATAATGTCCTGCGGTATGGTGTTCCTCCAGCGCTGTTGGAGCTGCTTGCAACGCGCCAGCGTAAGATGTGCTTGGTACTCGTGGGTCGATGGCGCTATACCCAAAGGTAGGAGTTGGCATTCAATTCTGTTTGCGAGCATCGTCAACGAATCGGACGGGTCGATCATTGCCATGAAAAGCCCGAAGCCCTTCGCATTCCAGTACCAGCCCAGCCCTCGAAAAACTACTTCCACGTGACCCAGAGTTTGCACCTCCCGCAAAGCCTTGGCGATTTCTTCTACTTTTTCCAGCGCGACTTCTCCAATAAATTTGAGGGTTACGTGAAACTTTTCTGGGGACACCCATTTCATTTGCGATTCTGGTGTTGTGAATCGCTGGCGCACCGCCGCAATGCTGTCCCTCACCTGTTCCGGAATTTGCAGCGCCACAAACAAGCGCATCGCTCTGGCCTCATTGAAAGTGGTTCTTAGAAAATCCGGCTTTGCGCTTTGGAAGACAATTTGCCTTCTCCAGCGTTATATAAAAGATGCACGCGCACCATGTCTAGCGCGACTTGCGAAGCTTGCCAGCGAATGGCATCGCGATCTCCCGGAAGAGTCAAAGCGCGTTCGCCGACGCCCGCGGCGTGCGCCAGCGCGATGTGCACTGTACCCACGGGCTTTTCTTCGCTGCCACCACCCGGTCCTGCAATTCCAGTAACGCCCAAGCCCAATGCGCTGCCCACTCGCCGCCGAATTCCATCGGCCAGCGCCACAGCGACTTCAGGACTCACCGCACCCTTGGTGGCAATCAATTCCGGCGGCACATCGGCCCAGGCGGTTTTACGTTCATTGCTGTAACACACTACACCGCCAAGGAAAAAACTGGAGCTGCCCGCGGTGCTGGTCAGTCTCTGAGACAGCAATCCTCCGGTGCAGCTTTCCGCTACCGCAATCGTCGTGTTATGTAGCGCCAATTCGCGAGCCACGACTTCGTGCAAGGCCTGTCCATCACGCGAAAAAATCCGGTCGGTGAGAGCAATATCGAAGCCGCGTTCTATCTCGTCCAGGGTTTTCTTAGCCTGGTCCGGTTGATCGCTCCACAAACGCAGATGAACCTGCACCTCGCCGGGCGCAGACAATACCGTAGTGTTCACATTCTCGTAGCGGGTATAAATCGGTGCAATGCGCTGCTCGACGTGCGACTCTCCCAATCCGGTTACGCGCAGTTCGCGATGAAAAAGCCGGAGTCCTGTGGAGCGCCGAGCCAGTCGCGCTGCAACGGCTTCTTCAAAAAGCGCGCGCATCTCTCTTGGCGGACCGGGTAGCAGCACAATTACACGGTCACCATGTTCCATCCACAGCCCTGGCGCGGTGCCTCGCGAGTTATCCAACACTTCGGCGCCCTCCGGCACCATGGCCTGGCGAGCATTGATTTCCGGCATGTCGCGCCGGAAGCTGCGAAAACGGGTTTCGATGGAGTGCAGGATGCGATCGTCTCGTTGAAGTCGTCGGCCCAGAAGGTCCGCCACCGTTTCGCGCGTCAAATCGTCGGCGGTGGGACCCAGCCCTCCGCATGAAACAACCACTTCGACGCGTTTAAGCGCGCCCGCAAATGCGTCGCGCAATTCCTCGGGATTATCGCCTACGATCGTTTTGCGCAGCACTTCAATACCGAGTTTGTTTAAAGCTTCGGTGAGAAAAAGGGAATTGGTGTCCAGCCGGTCTGGAGTAAGCAACTCAGACCCGACGGCAATGATTTCCGCTTTCATCTAATGGTTTATCCGATCAAGGGCAAGCCGCGAACATCCCAATCGAGCGTAAAGAGCGCGTTGGTGGTGGCTACAATGGCGCGGCCAGAGGGCTGGAGCGCGAGTCCTACAATCCCTGATCCGCTGAGCACCACTTCTGGCTGCGCTTGTGGAGTGATGCGCACGATGCCGCGATGTCCCGCGTGGCAGGCAGCTACATAAAGATTCCCGTCGCGATCGAACGCCAATCCTTGCGGGCGCCCAAGCCCGCGGTAAAAAATTGTTACCTCGCCGCCCTGACTTACGCGATAGACGCGGTCGAAACTGGAAGTGGTCGGCCCGGTCACGTACAAATCGTCGCTGGGATGAAATGCCAAGTGATAGGCGGCGAAGGAAGGTTCCAAGGTGGCAAAAACAAAAATCTCGCGGCTGGGACTGATTTTAAAAATCGTGCCGCTGCGATCACCTACATAAAGATTTTCGTCCTTGTCGAACGCGATTCCGGTGGCTACGCCCATGCCTTCGATCCACTCCTCGCTGCGGCCATCGGGGGTAATGCGATGAATGGTGCCGTCGTGGCGGCAGGATACGAACAAATTCCCGGCTTTGTCGACGGCCAGGCCAGTGGGATTAATTAAAGAGGTGACAAAGGGCTTGATGCTGTAGTTGGCGGTCACCTTATAGAGCGAAACCGGGACGCGCTGACCACGTGGACCGCTGAAGGTGACATAAATATTGCCAAGCGCGTCGACCGCCGGATTACCCACGGGATGCAGGTTGTCGGCGATTTGCAAGCCGATGGCGACGGGAAAGGGCTGGCTTTCCTGTTCGGCGCTGGTCACGCGTATTACGCCGCCTGTCGCTCCATCGGGAACGCGCGCGATGAGGCGCTTGCCGCTCGACAGCGCCAGGCTGGCTTCGGCTTCTCCAAAGCGCACCAACGGGCGGGCCTGAGCGCGCGACACGAAGCCGCTACCATGAATGGTGATCTCGCCTCCGGGAATCGCCGCTGTGGGCGCGATTCGTTCGATGCGTGGATTGCCGTTTTTTTCTACAGCCCCGCCCAAGCCTAGTTTCATAGCACTCTGAAGTGTAACGCGACCTGCAACACTAGTGCAGCGTAGATGCCTGCCATCCAATCGTCGGCCATGATTCCCCAGCCGCCGGGCAGATGCTCCAGTTGCCGTGCGGGGAACGGCTTCCAGATGTCCAAGGCACGAAAAAGTATAAAGCCCAAGAGCCAGCTTTTCCAGTTGAGGGGCAGGCGCCAAAAAAATAAATAGTAGGTTAGGAGCTGGCCGGAGACTTCGTCGATGACCACCCATTGAGGATCTTCGATTTGCGCATATCGCGAGGCGCGGCCTGCCACGATGACGCCCATCACTGCGATCATGAGGGTAATCGCCACTTCGCCGGAGCCAGGTAATAATCCGGTGGTCCAAAAATTTCCATTTGCAGGTACGGCTGACGTCGAGGAGTGATTTTGCGTGTTGGCCCATGCCATTAGTAAGACCAGACCTATGGCTGCGAGAGAACCCCATGTCCCGGGAGCTTTGGGCAAATATCCAAGGCCGAACCAGGTCGCCAGGAGAACTGAAATGTGCGGCTTGGGTCCTCGTGTGGGGTGCGCAGTGCTGGTTTCAGTGGACGCCGTCATTGCGTCAAGGGTATCGCAGCAGGCAGATCAGAGTCAGTTTTTAATGCGCTAGTTGTGGTTTGAACGGATGGCAGGGTTATTTTGGAAGGCGATTGGCGCGCAGCAGATCGCTGGTATACGCGTCGCGATCAGGGAAGCTGTGACACGAAATCAGCGTCCCGCTTCGCCGCGGTCGGGCAAATCGAGAATGATGGTTTTGCGGTCGCCTTCTTCGCTGTCATCTTCATTGAAGATCGGCTCCGACACCACGTACTTTTCACTGGCCCAATTCCCTAAGTCGCGCTCGCGGCATCGTTCACTGCAAAACGGAAAATCCGCATGCACCGTAGAATCCGTAGCGCTTTTACATATCGGGCATTTGTGTTTCATATCGTCCTGCCTGGTTTGTAGCGCCATTCGAGTTCGGCGCGAGTAAATTATTTGGATGCTTCGAGGTTACAGACGGATAGCTTAAATGATTTTGGGGAGACCTGCGGGCCGCGATTTACGAGCTAGGTTTTGTCCGAGTTGACTGGCGGCTATCCCAGCACTCTCAGCGCCGCTCCGGTAGAAATCCGCGTGAGCTGTTCGACGGGATGCACGCCGGGCGGAATGGTCGACGATGAATCCACCCGCGCGACGCTGCGCGGCAAAATTTCCACAACTCGCGCGATCAAATCGTAGTTGTCGGTCCTGGTGATTTCGACGCGGGCCACGTCGCCGGTCTCGGCTGCCTGGCCCGCCACTTCGATATCGGTCAAATAAACTTTGCCGTCGATTTCCGGTGCCATACCCTCGAGCCGCGCTTCCCACACCAATGGATTGTCTTTTGAGGGGCCTTCGACCAGCGCGATGGCGGTGGTTCCCTTTTTTGCGCGCAAATTTTCGCGCGAAATTTTCGTTTGAATAGCCATCAGCTGATTGCGGCGATCGGTAATCGTCGCCGCGTCCACTTTGTCAGGGAGGGGAAAGCTGGCAGCGTTATCCACATCCGAAAATTCAAAGACGCCTATCCAGTCAAGCTTCGCGGCGCGCACAAAATCGCACAGTTCAGCGAAATCGTTTTCCGTTTCGCCGGGGAAGCCGACGATGAAGGAGGTTCGCAGCGAAACTCCGGGGATGGTGGCGCGAATACGCTCGAGCAATTTCAAGAAGGCGTCGCCATGCGAGCCACGCTTCATGCGCGCCAGCACGTTGCGGCTGGCGTGCTGCAAGGGCATATCCATGTATCTGGCGATGCGCGGATGCGAAGCCAGCGTATCCAGGAGTTTTTGCGTCACGCGATTGGGGTAAGCGTAAAGAAAGCGCACCCACTGCAACTCTTCTACCTGCGCGAGTCGTGCCAGAAGTTGCGCTAGTCCATCGCGCAAGCCCAGGTCTTCGCCGTAGGAGGTGGTGTCCTGGCCAATCAAGGTGATTTCGCGCGCGCCGGCTGCGGCCAGGTTTTGCGCCTCGCGCACGACCGATTCGAACCGGCGGCTGCGAAATTTGCCGCGCAACTGCGGAATGATGCAAAAGGTGCAGGGATGGTCGCAGCCTTCGGCAATTTTTATGTATGCGGCGTGGGGCGGAGTGGTGACCACGCGCGGCGTCAGGTCGTGGTAGAGGAATGCCGGCGCGGCAGCCGGCAACATGCGCAGATGGCCTTCCACGGCCTCAAGGATGCGCTCTACTTCGCCAGTGCCGACGATAGCGTCCACTTCAGGAACTTGTTCCAGAATTTGCGCGCGATAGCGTTCCACCAGGCAGCCGGCCACGATTAATTTTTTGGCGGCGCCAAATTTCTTGTGCTCGGCCATCTCCAGGATGGCGTCCACGGATTCCTTTTGCGCTGCTTCGATAAAGCTGCAGGTGTTGACGACCAACACTTCGGCTTCATCCGCGCGCGGCGTTAGTTCGTAGCCTCCGCGCGCGAGAATGCCCATCATCACCTCGCTATCGACGAGGTTTTTGGGGCATCCGAGGCTGACGAATCCGACTTTAGTCATATGTATGATTTGCGGGGATTGCTGCGGCGTTTACGCGCTTTTTATTGTAACACGCACGGGTGTTGTGGCTGGCTTTGCTATTTTGGCTTAGCGCGAACGGAATGACTGGCGCACTTGCGACATGAGCTCCCTCAGCCGCACCGCGTTGCAGGGGGCTTCGCCAAATCGAGCCTGACTGTAAATATCGATGAACTCGTGCACCGCGGGCGCAACTCGCGCGTCTCCGATGGCTGCCGCAAACTCCAGCGGCGTTTGAGTTTCTTGGCGCGAGATTCCGCGCTTATTCAGGACGTGAAGCAATTCCGAATACAGGCGCGCCGCGAGCTGCGGGTTAGTCTGCGCGGAGCGACCTACGCGCATCTGGGCATATACCTTGAGGCGGCGTATCAACTCGGGAATCATGTCGGCGCGCAAGATCACCAGGAACAACACCAGGGCGACGGGCAGCAGATATCGCAGCCTGGAATGCTGGAACTCCCAATCCTTCATCCAACTGCGAGCGCGTTGTTGTTTTTTTTCAAACCAGGTGCGTAGGGAGTCGCTCCAGTTGCGAGAGCTGGTTTTGAGGTTCTGCGCTAGCACCACTTGATGAGCGAAATCGTAGCTGATGACCCATTCGTTCCAGGTCAGCGAAAGCCAGTCCAGGTATTGCTCCACGCGGGATAAAATGCCGCCGGCATTTTCAGGGCCGGCCGGCGTGGGATCAAAGGTGACCCATCCGTTTCCCGGAAAGAAAACCTCCACCCAGCTGTGTGCGTCGCTCGCGCGAACAACATAATCGCCGGCGAGATCGTTGTATTCACCGGGCAAAAATCCGTTGACCTCGCGAGCGGGAATCCCAAGGGTGCGCAGCATAACGGTCATAGCGGAAGCAAAATATTCGCAGTGCCCCGCGCGGGTCTCAAACAAAAAATGGGCTAGCGGATCGCTTCCTGGTTTGCCTTTCAAGTCCAGGGTGTAGCCATATTTGCTGCGGAGATAAAGTTCCATGGCCGCGGCTTTGTCGTAGGGAGTCGTTTTTCGCGCGGTGATCTGCTCGGCAAGCGGGGCGATGCGCGGGTCCAATTCCGGAAGTTGTAAATACGTTTGCTTCATGTCATCGGGATAGTCGGTTCCCGCGGCACGCAATTTTAGGGGGTCCAATCCAGGCAGCCGCGAGAATCCTGCGTAGCGCACGGCGGTGTAATTGTGAAACGGATTGTAGATCGAATCGGTGGAATCTCTGTAGAGGTAGGTCCTAAGCGCCGACCTGGTGCCGGCTTCGCCATTGAAGTTTCCCCGCAGCGACACTACTTTGCCGGGCACAAAAATCGCGTCCGAAGCGAGGGGCTCCATATAAATGGTGTAGAGCAGTCCTGGCGAGCGCGCATCGCCACGGGGCATACCGTCACCTAGATAAACCCAGCCGTCGGAGTTCGGCGATAGCGCCTCACGGCGACTCTCCGAGGAGGTCCACCGTTTGCCGTCAAAGTTGGCCAGCGCAATGCCTCTCCAGCGCAGGCGCGGATAGCCCACCGGTTTCCCGGTTTGGACCCGCATCACGATGGTGGAATCTTTCTTGATTTCTCCGATTTGGCCCAACTCCACATCATCGGTGAATCCGGTCATCAGCGCGGGATTGAAACTGGTTCGCCCCAGGTAGCCGGCGCTGAAGCGCGGGAAGAAAAAGAAAAGCGTGCCGCCGATGAGGATCGCTCCCAGCGCAACGCTAAGCGATGCGTACCCGAGCGCACGATTCAGTTGGCGTTCACGCTCGATCTGCCCGGCCGGCACCGCGGATGTCAGCGCGCCTTTTGCCGCGCGACGTAGCTCCATGCCGGTAAAGGTGGCCACGCCGAAAATTAAGAAGGCAAAAAAACAAAGCAAAAATGTTGTGTCCACGGTTAAAACCGCGGACGCCAGGATGCCTGCGAAGGACAACATGGTGAGAAACACTGCATCGCGGTCAGTCGCGGCGCTGTATAAGCGCACCAGCATTACAAACATCAGGAAGTGCACGGCAGCCATCAGGGCCGCGTATAGCGGCGGGTTGGCGGAGTTCTGCACCAGCACGCGCGAAAGTATGAACATATCCAGGGGAAGAAATCCGAGGTAGGCAATGACCAACCAGGTTGCCCGGCTGTTCTGCAATTCGTTAGGGAGTCCTCGCCACCAGCGAACGCCTTTGTAAAGTACCGCGACGGGTGCGAGAAGAGCGGTGAAGGGATCAAGCTTTCCGGTCAACGCCAAGGTGCACAAGGAAGTAAAGACCAGCAGCAACAACGAAGCGCGAAAAAAACGCTCGGCGGGAAGCACACTCACACTCGTCGCGGTGGTGGCAGTGGCCATAACGATCATCGTAGCATTCGGCTGTCGGGCATCGCTTCCTCGGCGTGGTACAGGGCTACCGCGGAAGTTACTATCAGCGATCGAGTGCCTCTAGCGCCGCGCGTGCTACCTTGCGGGTTAAATTGGAAACCGGTACAGCGGAAAAATCCTTCAACAAGATTATTCTTGCATTCGCGACACGAGGCAATTTTTTAAACTCCACGCGGAAGGGGAGCAAGCTGATGGCCCGGTAGGTGACCGCGTGACGAATCTTGCGAAGCGCTACGAATTGCGACGGCAGCCCGGTTGCCCCTACGACTTTTTTTAAATATTGGCGCAGATCGCTCGCGGGATCTCCGCTGACCGCCGTCGTTGGGAAGTGCCACATCTTCGAAACCAGCGTGGGGATATCGTGCGACGAGGCTTTTACTGCGCCGTTTTTTGGAGGCGACAATAAAACACATCTGTTGCGGTCATCAACTAGCACCGCGGCCGCAAGCAGAACGTCCACCGTGGCGCGCTTCTTGCGTTTCTCAGGAATGAATTCCTGGATTCCCAATTTGCGTGCGTGGCAAAACTTGGCTACCGGGCATAACAAGCATTGCGGTGAGCGTGGCGTGCAAATCGTGGCACCAAGCTCCATCATGGCCTGATTCCAATTTCCCGGAGCTTCGGGTGACAATAGCCGGTCCGCGGTGCGTTGCAACGCTTCCCACCGTGGGCCCTCGCGCAAGTCTCCACGAATGGCTTCGAGTCGCGCTACGACGCGGGCAACGTTGCCTTCCACGACGGCATGTTTTTCTCCAAAAGCGATGCTCAGAATTGCGTTAGTGGTGTACTTACCAATGCCGCGCAGCGCCCGAATATGCTCTTCCGTTGCGGGGAATGCGCCGCCATGCTCACGCACAATCTGCTGTGCAGCGGCCTGCAAATTCCGGGCGCGGCTGTAGTAGCCCAGCCCTGACCACATACGAAGTACTTCAGCCTCTTCAGCTTCCGCCAGCGAGCGCACCTCGGGAAATCGTGCGCAGAATTTTTCAAAATAAGGAATCACCGCCACAACACGAGTCTGCTGCAACATAATTTCTGAAATCCAGATGCGGTAAGGGTCGGAGTCGCGACGCCAAGGCAGGTTTCGCTGATAGGTTGCAAACCAGCCAAGCAACTCGGCGCGGAATTGTTTGAGTTCGGAAGCGGTTAGAGAGGAAGGCGCGCTCATCAACGCGCCATTTTCGCATACTCACTGAATCGGCACGCAAAAACAAATCTACTTCAACACATCATCCAGGAAAATTACGTAAGACGAGTACCACACATTGGCGGGAATCGACCCGCGTGGCTGGCTGGTAACGATGACCTTGAACAATTCCGGCGAGGACGCCAGATCGGTGATCAGCGTGTGTTTTGGATCGGGCGGCAGCGGGCTGGCCAGCGCCAAATATCGCAAGATCAAAAAGACAATCTCTTCCGCGGGGGCCAGGCGTGTTTCCACCCCGGCGCTGCGGAATTGCAGATGCGCGTTGCGCTCGTAAAAATGCCAGCTGAGTGCGGCGCACAGAGTGATGGCCCGTTCGAATCGTTCACTGGCGGTATGCGCGGCGGGATCGCTTCCAGGTTTAAGCACCGAGCTGATGTGCGGATCGAGAACCAGTAGCACTCGGCAATCATCTTCGCGCGTAAACTCGCGCACCATAAGGGAACCGGAACGCGCCGACGCTTTCCAGTGCACATGGCGCACGCTATCGTTGGCCACATAGCCGCGCAGCGCATATAAATCCTGGCCCCGTCCCTTCGACAAGCTTTCCAAAGCGCCGTGCAATCCCGGCAGAATCTCCACTAGCTCGTCCGTTGGGGCAACTGAGGGATACACGACAGCCTCAGTTTTCAGATCCAGCCGCCGCGATTTCTGTAAGAAGCCAAAAGGGAAGCGGGTCACGATACGAAAAGTGTCTTGCCGGTGCACTCCGCGGCGCATAAAAGTCATCGGCACGGTTTGCTGCACGCGATCGCGTTTTGGCAAGTATGGAAAGTACACCGGAGTTTCGAGCATGGCGACCGCGGGAGCGTCCTTCGGTTTGACGGCTTCCACGCGCAGGGAAAAACTCGGCAAGGTGTGCTTATCGTTTTGCAATTGAATATTGGCGCGCACCGGCTGGCCGGCAAAAATGTGTTCGGGCAGCTCCAAGCGCATCTCTACTCCGGACAAGGTCACCGAGGAAAGAATGCCGGACATCAGGATGATGGCGATGAGGCAGGCCAGCACGAGGAACAACAGATTGTTGCCGGTGTTCAGCGCCGCCAAGGCCACCAGAATAATTGCGCCAAGGTAAATCCAACCGGCACGCGAGACGCGGTATTCCATTTTGTAGCCGATCCAGCGCAGCGAAGTCCGGCGTGCCATGGCGGGTACCAAGGTCACTGCTACCCATGCTGCCACCGCCAGAGCCGCGACTGCCGAGGTGCTGGCCAATAGCAACTGTCCCAGCTCCGCGGCGGCGCCGGAATATAGTGCCAGCAGGAGCGCCACCGCCAAGGCCGCAAGAGCCAAAAGAAAAGTGCGCACCGGCGAGCGCTCTGTGCTTGCCCGAAGATGCGCGATAGCTGAGCGAGCGAAGCTCATGGGGAGAATTTTTCCACGAAATAATTAAGTTTGGGCGAGAGTAAAAACGAAGGCTTGGAAAACAAGTGCGCCCCGGTGGCTACAGAAAATTCGGCAAGGATCAAGAAGTTCACAGCGGTACGGGAACAGACTCTACAATATCGCGCAGGACCGATTCGGTGGTTTCCGATTTTTTCTGCAGCGAAGCATGGCGCGAACTGGCCACTACGCGGTGCGAAAATACCGGCACGGCGAGTTTCTTGAAGTCATCCGGCAAGCAATAATCGCGGCCATCGAGAAAAGCGCGCGCTTGCGCCGCACGTTGCAGCATCAACGTACCGCGAGGACTCACGCCCAGGGCCAACAGATCGGAATTCCTCGTGCGGTTCACGATTTCCAGCGCATAATCGTGCAGGCTGGAATCAACTTTTATATGCGCGACTTCATCCTGCATGCTAAGCACTTCACTGACGTCCGCGACCGGCTCCAAGGCATCCAGGGGATTTTCACCACGTACTCCCACTCGTTTGCGCAGAATTTCTCTTTCCGTCTCCGGCGATGGATAGCCCATTTTGATGCGCATCAGAAATCGATCGAGCTGGGATTCGGGCAGCGGATAGGTGCCATGATGTTCGACGGGGTTCTGCGTGGCAATCACCAGAAACGGCTGCGGCAGCGCCATGGTTTTTCCGTCGATGCTTACCTGTGCTTCGTTCATGGCTTCCAGCAGCGCCGATTGCGTGCGCGGCGTGGTGCGATTGATTTCATCGGCCAGCACTACGTTGGCGAAAATCGGCCCGGAGCGAAATTCAAATTCGCGGGTCTCGGGGTTGTACACGCTGACGCCCAGCACATCGCTGGGCAGCAAATCGGAAGTAAATTGAATGCGCTGAAAAGTGCAGTGAAAAGATTTGGCTAGCGCTTGCGCGAGGGTGGTCTTGCCCACACCGGGCACGTCTTCGATTAACAAGTGGCCGCGCGCCAGCAGGGTAATCAAAGAAAGTTGAATGGCTTCTTCTTTACCGTAGATTGCGCGCGCGATGCTGCGTTGCAGTTGCGCGACGACTCGAGAGGTGGCGGTCGGCATTGGTTGAAAACCGGGGCCCTTCCTGTTACAACTAAAACACGAACGGGCGATTAGCTCAGTTGGTTAGAGCGCTCCCCTCACACGGGAGAGGTCAAAGGTTCGAGTCCTTTATCGCCCACCATTCCTTACCTAAGTGTCTCATCATTCCAATAATCATCTGAATGAGCGAGCGAGCAGGTGTGTTCAAAAAGAAATTTTTCGTGACTACCGCCTTGCGTTCTGTCCTTAATAATCGAGAATAGTCGACAGCCCTTCTTTGATTCACTCATGGTACGTCAGCGTACATAATTTGCTTAGGATTTCAATATTCCGGATACTAGAAACGTGAAGTATTGCGAAGTATTGCGCTGAAACGCTCGGGTGTTCTGTAGGATAGCCTACAGACGATTGTCCACCTACAGGAATACCTGTATGGCACCGCCAGTCACAGTGAATTATCAATGTTTTAGTACTTCGGGAGCTTGGTAAATTATGGCCAGAATCCTAATCGCTGATGATCATGAAGGAACACGGGGAATTTTAAAGGTTTTGCTCCAGCAGCATTCGGGATGGGAAGTCTGCGGGGAAGCAGCCACTGGCGAGGAAACTCTGCAAAAATGCATCGAGTTGAAGCCGGACGTGATTGTAAAAGATTGGGTAATGCCTGGTATAGACAGCATTGAACTGACCAGACAAATTTCCACGCAGTCGCCTAACACCGCGATTGTTGTATTTTCCTTCTACGATATGCCCGAACTGGAAATAGCGGCGAAAGCTGCTGGAGTACATAGGGTGGCGACGAAGAATGTTTCTTCGTTAATTGCCGCCGTAGAGGACGTACTGCGCTCTTCGGCAAACCGGTTGATTAATTCTGGTGCGTCGGTAAACCACGCAAGCCCCGACCCACCTAAAGAAAAACTAGACTAACTGATTGAGCCTCGTGGCACAGTAGCTGCCGCTGGTAGATGAACCTCCCATGACAACCTTTCTGCGCACGCTAGAGTTTCTGAGTTTGGGGCTGTGGCTCGGTAGCGACGTGTTTTTAAGTTTCGTGGTGGCGCCTGGGGCTTTCCACGTGCTCGCGACGCGTGATCAAGCCGGCGTGATGGTGGGCTTCGCGTTAACACGCATGCACTTTGGCGGGATCATTTGTGGCGTGATTTTTTTGGCGGCGCGGCTGGCGCGCGCTCGCTCGTTCTCAAATCTCATGACGCCGGCTGCCTTATGCGTGCTAGTCATGATTGTGGCCACGCTGATTTCGCAGTTCACAGTGAGCGCTAAGATGGCGGCGTTGCGCGCGCAGATGGGTTCGATTCAAGCCACCAGCGCGGACAATCCCTTGCTTGCGGAATTCTCGCGGTTGCATAGTGTTTCTGTTTCGCTGGAAAGCGTGGTGTTGTTGATGGGTATTGCTGCGATGTTTTTGTTGGTGCGCGAAGCCGCTTAGCCCTAATTTGTCGGGACGCTTGTGCTTTGGATGAAGTCCCGGCGTTTCTGAAAAGAAATTCCCTCATGGCCTGGGCGATTTCTTCCACGTGAGTTTCTAACGCGAAGTGGCCGGTGTCGAGGAGCTGGACAGTAGCGTTTGGATTGTCACGAAGGTAGGCTTGCGCGCCTGGCGGGATGAAGAACGGATCATTCTTACCCCAGATGGCCAGCAACGGCGGCTGGGACTTGCGGAAATATTCCTGGAACGCCGGATACAGTTGCACGTTATTGGCATAGTCAAGAAACAGATCTAACTGAATGTCCATGTTGCCGGGCCGCTGAATCATTGCGGCGTCGAGCGTGTAGCCCTCGGGCGCAATTTTATCCAGATTTGGGACGCCGTCTGTGTATTGAGAGCGAAGCCCTTCGGGGCCTAAAGCGTTACGGAGGATTTCGCGATTCTCTGAAGATGGCTCTCGCCAATAGCGTTGGATGGGAGCCCATGCGTCTCCTAGTCCTTCTTCGTAAGCGTTTCCATTTTGTGAAACGATCGCGGTGATGCGCTCAGGACGGGCCATCGCCAAACGCAGGCCCGTGGGAGCTCCATAGTCGAAAATATAGAGAGCGTAGCGATTGAGGTGCAGCGCGTCGGCGAAGTCAAGAATCGTGTCAGCCAGGGAATCAAAAGTGTATTTGTAATTGCGCGCAGGGGGAACTTCGGTGAAGCCGAAGCCGGGGAGATCAGGCGCGATTACTCTGTACCGGTCCGCGAGGCGGGGGATTAGTTCGCGGTATTGAAATGAGGACGTCGGGAAGCCGTGTAGCAACAGCACCACGGGTGCATTCGCGGGGCCGGCTTCGCGGTAGAAGACGGTTATGCCATCTGCTTGGATGCGATGAATGGTTGTGAGTGGGATGCTTGCTTGTTGGATCACAGAAGTTATCTCCTTTCTTTTTTCTTTATCTGCCTGATTCGGACGCGTGGAACGTGGCGTACCACCGAACGCAAGAATGCTTGCACTTCCTGCGAGAAAGCTTCGCCGATTCATAGCTGCTCCAGAAGAGATGTTTCAGCGAGGTAAATGTTTCAAACTTTTTCGGGGTTTCGCCGGGCCTCTGTGCGGTTTTTCTTTGAGCGAAGCCCTTTCGCAGGCTGTAACTTGGCTTTTTTCTTTCGGGCCAGGGCTTTGCTGATTTTGTTGGTGGCTTTGTAGCCGGCACGTTCGAAGGCGCGCCACATGTACCAGCTGGCTAGCGTGCGGTAGGGGCGCCAGCGTTCCCCAAAAGCCAGTAGTTCTTTCGGCTTGGGCATTCGTTTCTTGCCGTAGGTGACCGACCAGCCCTTTTTTACTCCGAGGTCGTGGATGGGCAGGACGTCCGGGCGACCGAGGCGGAAAATTAAAAACATTTCTACCGTCCAGGCGCCGATGCCGCGGACGGAGACGAGGCGTTCGACGAGTTCTTCGTCGGACATTTTCTGGGCTTGTTCCATGGTGGGGACTACGCCGTCGATGGTTTTTTGCGCGAGGTCTTTCATGGCCAGAACTTTTGCGCCAGAGAGGCCGGCTTTGCGCAATTTTTGGGGGCGGAATTTCAGCATCTCCTGTGGTGTTGGCGGGCGGCCATTGGTGCCCAGGGCTTTGATGCGAGCGAAAATTGTCGCGGCGGCTTTGCCGGAGATGGATTGATAGGCGATGGATTCCATCAGCGCTTCGTAGGGGCTGTCCATCGATTCCATTTCGATCTGGAATTCGGCGGTTTCTTCGATGAGGCGGGCGAGGCGCTCGTCTTTGGCAGCGAGCGCTGCTTTTGCAATGCGCAAATCGAATAGGAGCATCGGAGCTGTCGTGGTCATAAATTGTTTTGCGGCCTTGAAGATTTTAGCGAAAAAGGCGGTGCAATTTGTTAGCACACAAGTGTTGCGGCGTCTATCCGGCGGCGTTCGCCGAAGCGATTCGAGTGCTGTGCTAACATATCGCGTTTATGCAAACAGGAATTATCGGTCTGCCGCAGGTCGGAAAAACCACGCTGTTCAGAATCCTCACCAAAGCCAGTGTCGAGGGCAAGCCTGGCGCGCAGGGGACCCATGTGGGCGTCGCCAAGGTTCCTGAGCCGCGGCTCGTCGAGCTGGCGAAGCTATACAATCCAAAAAAAATTACCTATGCCACGGTGCAATATGTGGACGTTGGCGGTATGCAGAAAGACCGCAACCGCGACGCGCTCGCGCCGCTACGCGAAGTGGATACTATTGCGCACGTCATTCGAGTGTTTGAGGACCCGTCAGTGCCGCACGCGGCGGGAAGCATTGATCCGCTGCGTGATGCTACCAATCTGGAGTTGGAGTTAATCCTCGCCGATCACGATCAGATCACTCGGCGGCTTGAGCGGCTGGAGAAAGATTTAAAGAAAAAGAAAGATCCCGTTCTGGAGGCTGAGAAGGCGGTACTCGATAAGTGCAAAGCACATCTCGAATCCGAAAAGCCTTTGCGCGAACTGGAACTGACCGCTGAAGAACGCAAGCCTATTGGGGGATTTTTATTTTTGTCGCAGCGTCCCATGTTGTATGTGCTGAATTTGGGCGATGATGAAGCCGCGGAGCTCGCTACCGCAGTTGAGCGACATAAACTGAGCGCGCTGCAAGGGCGTCCGAATACCGCGGTGGTGGCGATTTGCGGACGGCTGGAAGCGGAGCTTGCGCAGATGGACGAAAAAGAAGCCGCGGAATTACTTGAATCGTACGGGCTGAAAGAGCCGGGCTTGAATCGCTTGATCCATGCTACGTATGAGCTGATGGGCTTGATCCCTTATTTCACTGCCGGGGAGCCGGAAGTACGCGCATGGACGATTCGAAAAGGCGCCACGGCAGTGAAAGCAGCCGGTGAAATTCATAGCGACATTGAAAAAGGTTTCATTCGCGCGGAAGTGGTTCGCTGGAACGATCTGCTGGCCGCGGGCAGCATCGCCGCCGCCCGCGAAAAAGCCCAGGTGCGCCTCGAAGGGCGCGAGTACCTTGTGCAGGAAGGCGATGTAATCCTGTTTCGCCACAGCGGTTAACGCGGCTTTTCTTGGATTAAGCAAGATGCCGCATCCCGACTCAACTCGCATCGCATTAGCAGCCGTTCTCGGGCTTGTCGCCGCTGGCGGCAACCTGCTGGGCGGCTACTTCGTTGTTTATCGCAACTGGCAGCGGCGTAACCTGCAATATTTTGTGGCTTTGGGCGCGGGTTACATGCTGGCTGTCGCGTTCCTGGACGTGATACCCGAGTCGGTTCGGCTGGCGGGCGACAGCGCGTTCCTGGTGATCCTCATTGGCTATTTTCTGATTCATCTGTTCGAGCACACCATCGCGCCGCATCTTCATTTTGGGGAAGAGACGCACCACCAAGCAGTCAGCCGTCACCATGTTCGTTCCACCATGCTGCTGGGGCTGGTGATCCACACTTTTTTTGATGGCGTGGCGATCGCCTCTGGCTTCCTGGTATCGAATTGGCTCGGAGTGGTAATTTTCGTGGCCATCTTTCTGCATAAGCTCCCCGAGGGTTTTACGGTTGCGTCGGTAGTTCTGGCCAGCGGGCAGAGCCGCCGCAACGCTATTCTGGCTTCCGGGTTATTAGGGGCAGCCACCTTGTTAGGAGTGC
Source organism: Candidatus Acidiferrum sp. (assembly GCA_035996445.1). GTDB lineage: Bacteria > Acidobacteriota > Terriglobia > Acidiferrales > UBA7541 > Acidiferrum. Next base: position 18,623 of record DASYJM010000064.1, read on the forward strand.
TGCTTACTACGCTATTGGAAAGCCAGCTCAAATACGCTTTGCCGCTTTCGGGGGGCGTGACGCTGTACGTGGCGGCTACGGACTTGCTTCCGGAAGTAAACCGCGAGCCTAACTGGCGGATGGCCTTACTGGTCTTCGTTGGAGTAGCCAGCCTGCTGATAATGCGGCGTTTGTTCCATGTATAAAGTAGCTAACGACCCGCCGATTTTACATCCACGATTTGCAACTTTCTGACAATACATGGGTTTGATACAGTGTGTCGGCAATGGCCAGGACCGACGTCCAACTGATGCTGGACGTGAAGGCGGGCGACGAACAGTCGTTTGCGCTTCTGCTGCATCGCTATAGGAGGCCACTGGTTAACTTCCTCTACCGCATGGTGCGGAATCGGGAGCAGGCAGAGGATCTGGCACAAGAGGTTTTCATCCGGGTGTATCGGGCGCGGGCGGACTATGTGCCGAGCGCGAAGTTCACCACCTGGTTGTTCCGGATCGCCACGAATCTGGCGCTGAATTCGCTCCGGGACACGCGTCATCAGCGCATGGAAGTCTCTCTGGATGCTCCGGTCACCGTGGATTCGGAAGAAGGTGACGAGCGCCCGCTCGATGTGGCGGAGAAAAATCCGAACATCGAGGAGCACCTGGTGCAGGAGGCGCAGCGAGAGATGATCCGGCACGCCATAGATAAGCTCCCGGAAAAGCAGCGCGCGGCGGTGTTGCTGCACAAGTATCAGGAGCTGGATTATGGCGAGATTTCGAAAATTTTGTCGTGCTCGGAAAGCGCACTTAAGTCACTGCTCTTTCGGGCGTATGAAACGTTGCGAGTCGAACTAGCCCCACTCGTGGCGTTGCGAGCAAAAAGTTAAGGGCACGGAAGGGAAGGCAGTCATGAGTTGCAGTCGAATGGAAAGCCGGCTTCTCGAATATATCGACGGCCGCTTGAAAGAAAAAGAACAGCGCGAGATGGAGAAGCATCTTGCTGCATGCCCAGCATGCACCGTGCGCGTGAATGAATTTCGTTCCGTCAGCAGCTTGTTGGATGAATTGCCGCAGATTGAGCCCTCCACCGCATTCGACGTTCGCGTGCGTGCGCGCATTGCCGCTGAACCTGTGAAGCAAGACTGGTGGGCATGGCTGGGGGCAGCGCCTCGCATTCTGGTGGCCGCTTCGATGTTGCTGCTAGCCACTGTTTGGGTAGGCCACCGTAAGCCGGATAGTACGAACACGGCAAGTTCCAACAACACTGGGGAGGAAACCCAGATTATTCAGGATCAGGATTTGCCGGTGCTTGAAGACTACGATGTGCTCGCTAACTTCGAACCCTTAACAGAATTGTCGCAACCCGTTTCGCCTGATGATTCCAGTGATCAGGAGATGTAAGGGCGGATGACGCGGAGGCCAAAATTCGAAGGCTATCTGCTCGCGTTTTTTATCAGCGCAAGCTTGATGTCTCCGAGTTTTGCGCAGCGTCCGGATAATGGTAGCAGGCCGGCACAGCAACCGGCTCCTGCTCCGGCGCAGCGACCGGCTCCTGCTCCGGCGCAGCGACCGGCTCCTGCCCCCGCGCAGCGTCCGGACACTGGCAACAGGCCCCCCCAACGAACGGCTCCTCCAGAACAGCGACCGGATCGCGGCAGCAGGCCTTCACAACCGTCGCCTCCTGCTCCCACTTCGCGCCAAGGGAGCACGTCTGGGGGGGCAAGCGATGCAGCGCGCCGGGGTCAGGCGCCCGTATCGCGCGACGACCGGCCGCCGGCTCGCTCCGGAAGTGTAAATCCCTCTACGCGAAATTCAGGGCGTCAAACGGTAGATCCTAATCGGCCCACGATCAATCACCAGACAGTGGACCCCAATCGCCCGCCGAGTACCCAATATTCGCGTGACGGGCAATATTCGCGCGACGGACAATATTCACGAAGCGGGCAAAGCAATTACAACAATGGCTTTAGAAATGACCAGCAACGCCTCAGCCCCGAAGATCGACAGCGGGTGCTCCAGAATGAACAACGCTTTCGGCAATTGTCTCCGCAACAACAACAGGACATGCGCGACCGCCAACGAGTGTGGCAGCAGATGACACCGCAACAGCGCGATCACATTAAAAATGAAGTGCTGCCGAGCTGGCGCACTTTGCCGCCACAACGAAAGAAAGCCATCGAGCAGCGTCTGGGCGTGCTCCAGAACATGCCGGAGTACGCGCGCAACCAGCATCTGAACGACCCGAACTTTACTCGCGGTATGAGTCCAGAAGATCGCGCTACGCTGCGCGATCTGAGCCATGTGCATGTGGGTGGCGCCCCGGATCCCCCAAACTAGCGCGAGCGTTACTCATTACCCTGCAACACATCGCTTCCAGCACTCTTCCCCACGTAAATTCGCATAACTTCGCCACGTAGCCTAGCCTCACACCGCTGATTCACTCCTCTGAGGGCCATCCGTCCGTTACAATGTTTAGTGACGCGTTGCGTGACGCGCCATCAACTCACCCATCGAACTGGAGAGGGACCCTCCGCTAGTGTCTACGCGCTTCCGCGCCATGCAGCACCGCAACTTTCAGCTCTTCATCGCCGGCCAACTCATATCGCTCATCGGCACGTGGATGCAATCTACCGCGCAGTTGTGGCTGGTCTATAAATTGACTGGCTCGGCGGCATTATTGGGCGTCTTTGGATTTGCCAACCAGGTGCCGATTCTATTTCTCGCCTCGATCGGCGGTTATGTCGGCGACCGCTATAACCGCCACTACGGAGTCATCGCGACCCAAGCGGTATCGATGCTGCTGGCTTTCGTCCTGGCGGCTTTAACGTTTGCCAACGCTATCAAAGTTTGGGAGTTGATTCTCATCGCGTTTCTCGTCGGCGTTGTGAATGCCTTTGACGTGCCCATCCGCCAGTCATTTTTAGTGCAGATGGTAGTGAAAGCGGATTTACCGAATGCTATCGCGTTGAATTCTTCCATTTTCAATGGCGCCAGGGTGGTGGGTCCCGCGATCGCGGGCTTTGCGCTGGCCTGGAAAGGGCCGGCGTGGTGTTTTCTGCTGAACGGAATCAGCTTCCTCGCGGTGCTGGCCGCGCTGTTGGCCATGCGCTTACGGAAAACAATGATAAAGCGTCCAGAAGGTTCGCCATTCCAGAATTTCATCCAGGGTTTCCGGTTTGCGATGAGCGATATGCCGGTGCGTTCGGCGTTGTTGCTGCTTAGTCTGTTGAGTCTTCTGGGCCTGCAATACGCAGTTTTCCTGCCCATCTTCGCGAGCGAGATTCTCCATCGCGGCGCCAAAGGATTTGGATTGTTGATGAGCACTGCGGGAGTTGGCGCCGTCCTCGGAGCGTTATATTTCGCGGGGCGGACGAATTACAAAGGACTGGCACGCTGGATCGCCGGCACTTCGATGATATGTGGCGTTTGCCTGATTCTTTTTTCCCAATCGAGAGTGTTCTGGTTTTCTGCCGCGGTTTTACTCATCGTGGGGTTCGCCGCCACGGTTCAGATGGCCGCCACCAACACCATCGTGCAGAGTCGTGTCCCCGATGAACTGCGCAGCCGGGTTATGGCGGTTTACGCCACGATGTTTATGGGCGTGCAACCCATCGGTTCGCTAATCGCCGGCGGCGTAGCTAAACACATCGGCGCGCCAAACACGCTGACAATCTTTGGCACTCTGGTCCTGATCGGCAGCCTGATTTTCCTTTTTCGCATCGTGCTACGGCTGCCGACACCCACTGCTGCGGCTTCGGCAAACCCGACGGGATGACCATGGGTAAGGGACCCCGAAACGGTCCCAAAAGTGCAAACCAGTCCCCTGACCTTGCCCGGTTTGAATACACGTACCAACGGAAGTTATCCGGGAAAAGGGCCATCAGGAATGAAAATAAAATTTGAATTGAAAATATTACTCGGCGTGGTCTTCTTGTTATTGCTTGGCGGTACGGCATCGGCAGACGGCGTCTTGACCTACCAAGGCGATGCCACCAATCGTCCCAGAGTCATTGATTTCGATCCCGGCGGTGTTCCTGCCGGAAATGGTTGGTATTTAGGCGTCAACCCCTGCAATTGCAGTGTGAATGGCGCTATTGTGCGCGACGAATTTCAAAAGGCCACAGGCTGGAGCTTCACTGCCGGACCGTATACTATAACGTTTCCCGCCACGGAGCCGGCCACAGGTCTGATTTTGGGTTTAGGCTTGGCGGCCGTGGGTCTGATGCGCCGTCGCAGGAAAAAGCCGTTCGAAAACACCGTCTGGGAGAACCTGGGTTAACCCCGTGTTTGGCAGTTCCCGTGATCTTCGGCCACCGGCATTCGCGGGAATTATTTTTACCATTCTGAGTACACAAAGTTCCAATCTTTTGCGTGTTTGCCTAAACTAGGTCGGATTCTGCCGGTACACCCATTCCGGTTTTGCGTCCGTTGCCATCGCTGCGACCGGAATATCGGCAACCTGGCCTAGTAGCATGTCCACTTTGTTTCTATTGGGCGACAACGAGCACACCGGATCAGTCGCCGCGGCATCATTCACCAGCAAAAGGGCTTGGCAGCGGCATCCACCAAAATCGATTTCGCGGCGCTCGCAACTCCGGCACGGCTCCTGCATCCACTCTTCACCGCGAAACCTTTGGAATGCGGCGGAGGATTCCCAGATTTCGCGCAGGCTGCGCTCTTTTACATTTTCAAACGTGAGGCCGGGAATCACGCGCGCCGCATGGCATGGCAAAACATCGCCCGAAGGCGCGACCAACATTAACTTGCGTCCCCAGCCCCCCATACAGGCTTTGGGAAATTTCGCGTAATAGTCGGGTACCACGTACTCGATGCGCATCTTGCCGCGCAGCCGCTCCTGCGCTTGCTTCAATATTCCCAGCGAAAAATCAAGTTGCTCGCGCGTGGGCAGCAGATTTTCGCGGTTGGCAAAAGCCCAACCGTAATACTGCACATTGGCAAACTCAACTCGCGTTGCGCAGGAAGACTCCGCAATGGCCAGCATTTCCAGGAGTTGATCCATGTTGCGGCGATGGATCACAAAATTCAGCGTCACCGCCACGTGGTGGCCTCGAAGCCACTCAAGCACGTGCAATTTTTGGGCATGGGAGGTGGTTCCGGAAATTTCGCTGGCGATTTCTGGCCGCGCTCCCTGAAAGCTGAGTTGGAAATGGTCCAATCCCGCCGCGAGCAATTTTTCCAGCCGTGCTTGATCGAGTGGCAATCCCGAGGTAATAAGGTTCACGTACAGGCCGGCAGCGCGTGCCGCGCTCACAAGCTCCACGAGGTCAGGGCGGGCCAGCGGCTCGCCGCCCGTGAAGTCCGCTTGCAATACGCCCAGTTCGGCAGCCTGAATAAAGACCTTACGCCACGCTTCGGTGCAAAGCTCATTCGTGCGCGCATTCAACTCCAAGGGGTTCGAACAGTAGACGCAGTGCAGCGGACACCGGTGCGTAAGCTCGGCGATTAAAGCAAGAGGCGTAGAAACGGGGCTATTCATTTATATATTTAGATGATATCTGATTGGCCCGCTGATCGTGTCGCGGGCGCCACAAGCCAGGGTTCGGCGGCTAAAGCCGATTTGTGACAGAGCATGTATGCCGAGATGGAAGTCCCTGTCACCTCAACAAGATTGTAACGGCCCGATAAAATTCGGCCGCTAGGTTGCGCCACCGCCGGCAGAGAGATCTGCACCGACGAAATCCATCGCGCGCTGATCATTCAGCAAAGATAAGTAGCCTAAGATGTCGCTCTGGACCTTTTGCGGATCGGCTTTGTCGTAGATTTTCTGTAACTCAGTAACTATCTGGCGGACGGTGTGCCGTCCATCGCAGCGTTCCACAATTTCCAAGCTAGGCCCGTTCAATCGCAGCGCTTTTTCTGGCATCAACAAAACGCGTGGTTGCTGCTTGGCGTCGTTCAGGCGGCATCCGGCCGACAAGCGCGGACGGCTATTTAAATCAGGAGCCATAACATGGCCTTTGACGACCTCATCATTTTTCGCTCGGCGTAAAAGTGCCAGGTGGCGGCCACCCAGGTTCGACGTAAGCAAAATACAATGCATCGAGCTGTGCCCAAAGAATGTCGCACTTGGTGCGCAGCGCGGCGTAGGCATCTTGCTGTTCCTCGGGGGTTCGCGCATTCTTCACTACCCAGGCCAGGGCGAACTTCGCATCCTCTGGAGCCTGCGTCAAACGCGCATTGAAATAGTCCAGCCCGCCTGTCAGCCACGGATAATGCTGGCGCATACGGTCGACTCGCAAGGTAATCAGCTTGTGCGAGAAAAGTTCAGTCAACGAAGAGGCCACCGCTTCGAGTAGCGTATGCGTGCTCACAAAATTTACATAGGCCTGCACTGCGTATCGTGTCGCCGGTAATATCCCGTCGCCGTGCAGCGCTTGCTGGCGTGGCAGTCCGGTGGCCTCCACCAGCCGGAGCCACTTTTCAATGCCGCCGGGATTGTTTCCGTCCCCGTCGTGGTCGATAACACGCTTGCGCCATGCCAGGCGGAACGCCGGATCCTCACTGTGCGCCAGGATGGCCGCATCTTTCATCGGTATATGGCTCTGGTAGTAGTAGCGGTTGAGTGCCCAGGCTTGCAGTTGCCCGCGCGTCAACTTGCCTTCATGCATCAAGGAGTGAAAAGGATGTTGATGGTGATAGCGTTCTTCGCCGATGGCGTGAAGTCCGGCGATGAATTCACTTTCCGGCAGCATCTTTTTTTCTACCATGGGGCTAACGGGGGCGTTCATAACTCCAGTTCCATACCATCGTAGGCCATTTCAAAACCTGCATCCAGTACCGCGCGGTGCTGCGGGCTGTCTTCGTCAAGGATTGGATTGGTATTGTTGATGTGGATGAGAATTTTGCGTCCCTTGATGTTCTTGGGGTACTGCTCGAGCATTCCGCCGGGCCCGGAGAGCGGCACGTGACCGATCTGGCGAGCGGTTTTCTTGCTGCGCCCGATTTTAATTAATTCGTCGTCGCTCCAGAAAGTTCCGTCAACAAAGGACGCGTCGCAATTTTCCATCCAGGAGCTCCATGCGCCGGCGTGCCCGTTAGCCATTTTTGTGTCTGCGGGAATTGCGGGGGCATAAAATATTCTTTTGTCACCCTTATGAATCACGAACGCCGACGTGGCTTCCTCGGCGACGAGTGTTCGCCGCAGTTCTTCGCTTACATAATCGGGATAACAGCCGCCCATCGGAACGGTGGTGCAGAGAAACTCTGGTGCGGAGCCCAACTCTTCCTCGAGATGGCAGCCCAGCCGGCCTTTGCTGGAGAGCCGCACCCACTTTACTGGCGGGTCCGCGCGATCGAGAACGCGAAACACGCGATTCTCCTTTTGTAGAGCGGACTGAACCGAGGGAGTGGCAAAAACAAAAAATGACTGGAATTCGCGCAAATGAAGAAGTCCTGCCACGGAGTCCACATCGGCGTTTGGCAAAAACACTCCGCCGATAGGGGACTCGACCGCCGCAGGCGCAGCTGCGGCAGGAACGCCCATTCGAGCCGAAGCGCTCGAAGCACGGTTTGGAGACAATTCGGGCGTGGCGATGAGTTGCGTTCTCAGGTCTGGAGAAGCGCTAAGGAGAAACCAAACTTTGGAGTTGGTAGTAAAAGCCAGTTGGGTCTGGCTTCGCGCGCGACCGTGAAATTTTCCGGCTCTTACCCTTTGGCAATTGGCACAAGCGCAATTCCACTGGGGAAAACCACCCCCGGCTGCTGAGCCGAGGACTTTTACGCGCATTCGAGCAGGATCCAAGCAGACCGCGGAGCGGTCATCGCACTACAGCTCAGCGTTGGCGTATGAGCTGATTTCGCAGTTCAGGTCGATCTCTTCGTGTTGAGGTGTGGTCCATTCCATGGCGACGCTCCTAGAAATAAAAGCTAAATTGATTACCCGAAAAGAGTAGCACGCACTCACGCGGAATGGAACACGGTCTTCGATACAAAAACTTTCGGTTGTACATTTCGAGAGCCATCCCCAATTGGCGGGAATTTGAACGGGGAATCAAGATTTTTGAACGTAAAAATCATACTACCAAGTATGGTAAGTGCGAACCTCTGAAACCACAACGGGTCGTAGCGAAAAATGAAAATTACGCGCATACGTTATTCCACAACTTTTTTTACAACTTTTCACGTTTCCCCTTGACATGCCATAAAAGCCGCATATGATGTGGTCAAATGTGGAGTGAAGTGGGGCACAGTAGAGGTAAGTAGGGTGCAGTAAAGCGTTGTGGGCAACACCGGGCAAGATCAAGAAAGACCCATTTTTGAACCAGTTGTAGGCGTTTTGGGGGCTCTTTGCGCATCCAAGACTTCCTTTTAGTGTGTGGTTGTGTGGCCATCAAGACCAAGAACGGCTATCACATTGTGAATCCGAGCGGGGCACATGAATCTGCGGGGAAACTATCCGGCGAAGGTCGACGAGAAGGGCCGGTTGAAGATTCCCGCCTTGTTCTTGGAAGGGCTGAAGGAGTACGGCAATCAGTTTTACATCACCAGCCCAACCGGAGAATCGGCGCGCATTTACCCGATGAAAGTCTGGATGGGTATTGAGGACAAGCTTGCAGGAGTGTCCTCGCAGAACCGCGCGAAACGGAAATTTCTGATGAGAACGAGTTATTACGGTCAAACGGTAGAGCTCGATGCGCAGGGAAGAGTGCTGCTGCCCGCGGTGCTGCGCGAATCGGCGCAAACCAAAGGGGAAGTGGACGTATTCGGCAACCTTGATTATCTCGAGGTGATGAACCACACCCGGGTGTTGGACGAGCTGAAGAATTCGCCGTACACCGACGAGGATTATAAGGCGTTGGAAGATTTGGGAATTTAGAGCACCCGTTGCAAGAACGGCGAGTGAGCAGTGAGCAGAACTGAGTCGCACACGCCGGTATTAGTTGAAGAGGTGTTGCAATGGCTGGATGTAAAACCAAGCGGTATTTACGTAGACGCCACGCTGGGAGCCGGGGGCCACTCAGCCGAAATCGCCCAACGATTAGCGTCGGGCAGGTTGATCAGCCTGGACCAGGACGAACAGGCGTTAGCGTTAGCGCGAGAGAATTTGAAGCCGTGGAAGGATCGCGTGACGCTCGTGAAGTCAGCCTTCTCGAGGATTGCGGAGGTCGCGCAAGAGTTGGGGATTCCGAAGGTGGACGGGGTCTTGGCCGACTTGGGGGTTTCCTCGATGCAGCTTGATCAGTCGGCGCGCGGGTTTTCGTTTCGCGAAGCTGGTCCGCTGGATATGCGCATGGATGCCGAAGGTGAACTTACGGCAGACGAAATTGTGAATCAATGGTCGGAAAAAGAAATTGCCGACCTGCTCTATCGCGAAGCCGATGAGCATGATTCCAGAAGAATCGCCAAGGCGATCGTGCGAGCGCGACCCCTACGGGATACCGCGCACTTGGCAACGACTGTGGCAGGGGCCCGAAAGCAATGGGGAAGGCAGAAACTGCATCCCGCAACAAAAACGTTTCTGGCGCTGCGGATCGCGGTGAATCGAGAGATGGAGGAACTCGGGCAGTTTCTTTCTCGGACCCCGGCCACAATAAATCCAGGAGGGCGATGGGTGGTGCTTAGTTATCACTCACGCGAAGATCGCCTGGTGAAGCACGCATTTCAGGAAGGCGAGCGTGCGGGCACGCTGCGCGTGCTCACCAGACACGTCATTCAGCCTAGAGAAGCAGAGCAGGCGAATAATCCGCGGTCGCGAAGCGCAAAACTGCGGTGTGCAGAGATTTTGGCAGCCGCTTAAGGCGCCAGTAAAAGGTACAGCTATGACGCGGAAGAAGAAGAGCCGGGCATCGACTGAATTTCATACTGTGAAGCGGCTGGATAATACGCGCCTGGTTCGCAACGTGGAGCCGGTAAAGATGCGCAATCTTTACCGGACCGTGGCGCTTGGCGGCATAATTGCGGCATTCTTCCTGCTTTACATTTACCAGCATTTCAAATGCATTGATTTAAGCTTTCAGCTCGAAGCCGCACGTACCGAGCGGCTGGAAGCCTCGGCTTTAAATTCATCCTTACGGCTCGAAATAGCGGGTCTCAGCAATCCTAAACGCATCGACCTGATCGCGCGCCGCCAACTAGGCTTGACGGAAACGTTGCCCTCCCAAGTTCGTGAATACCAGCCTGTGGCGGGAGCCGAAGTCGCGGATGCACAGTTAATTCGCGCGAACCACGAGCAGTAGTCCAGACCACATGAGGACCCGGGCGCCCAAAGTCACCAAACCCTTCCTCTCCTTCTCAGTCATTCATAACAATTTCTCTTTTGAGTTGAGCGTCCAACGGGAGGGCGTACCGGCGTAATTCTTACATGCAACAAAGTCGAGCTCACGTCCGTTTGCTGATCGTCGCTGGCGTGGCTCTATTGTGGGCCACCGCAGTTTTTGGCCGCCTGGGCTACCTGCAACTGTACCGGCATCGCGACTACCTGCTCCGCGCGCAACGCCAACAACAGCGCATTATTGAAATTTCTCCGAAGCGCGGTGCGATTTACGACCGCAACATGCACGCGCTGGCCATGAGCATCAAGGTTGATTCGGCGTTCGCAATTCCCAACGAGATTAAAGATAAGGCGCTGGCCGCTCAACTATTGTCCGGCGTGCTTGGCATTCCGCGAGACCTGGTGGAATCACGGTTGGACTCGTCGCAAAATTTTGTGTGGATCGAACGCAAGCTAACACCCGAAAAATCCGAAGCCGTCGCAGCGCTGAATCTGAAAGGGGTTTATACCCAACCGGAAAACAAGCGGTTCTATCCCAAGGCGGATTTAGCGTCCCACGTTTTGGGTTTCGTGGACGTCGACGAAAAAGGCCTGGGGGGCATCGAATACGCGCTGGACAATCAGATTCGCGGCAAGAGCGAAAAAATCGTGATGATGACGGACGCTCACCAGAAATGGTTCGACGGCGCGGAAGCTCGCCGCGATCGCGGTGCCAACGTGGTTCTGACGCTGGACGAAAAAATTCAATACATCGCGGAGCGCGAATTAGCTGCGGCGATAAACAAGACTCACGCGCTGGCCGGCACCGTGGTGGTGATGAATCCCAACAATGGGGAATTGCTGGCGGTGGCCAACTGGCCGACTTTTAACCCCAACGCTGCATCCGTCGGAACGCCTGCTGAATTCCGGATGAATCGTGCTGTCAGCGCACTGTATGAGCCGGGCTCCACTTTTAAACTGATTACCCTGGCTGCGGCGTTCGACCAGGGCATTACCAATCCCGATGAAGTTTTTGATTGCGAAAATGGGGCCACGTATGTCGCTGGCCACAAAATTCATGACCATAAACGCTTTGGCATGCTCACGGTTGCGGACATCCTCGCGCAATCGAGCGATGTTGGCGCTATCAAGATCGCCGAACGGTTGGGCGCGCCAAAATTTTACGAGTACATTCGTTCATTCGGATTTGGCACGCCCACAGGCGTCGACCTTCCCGGAGAAAGCCGCGGACTTTTGCGGCCACTGGTGGGCTGGACGCCCATTTCCATTGGCGCAATTTCGATGGGGCAGGAAGTTGGCGTGACACCGATACAGTTGATCTCCGCAGTGTCCGCGATTGCCAATGGCGGCACGCTTTACAAACCGCACATTGTGGCGCAAGTTCGCCGCGGGGAGACGGTATTGCCTCGTGAAGGGTTGCTGCTGGCCCCCAGTGAGCCGCGCCGCGTCATTCAACCGGAGACCGCCGCCACGCTGCGCCGCCTGATGGAAGGCGTGGTTCTGAATGGTACGGGTAAGCTCGCGCGACTCGACGGCTGGACGTCTGCAGGTAAAACGGGCTCAGCGCAAAAAATCGATCCCAACACCGCACGCTACTCACCCACGCAATTGATCGCCTCGTTCACCGGATTCGCGCCGATCAACAATCCAGCAGTAGCGATTCTCGTTTCCCTCGATTCTCCAATCGGACTGCACGAAGGCGGCATGGTCGCTGCACCAGTATTCAAGCGCGTGGCCGAACAAGTTTTGCCCTATCTGGATGTGTCCCCAGACGTGCCCGTCAACCAACAGCTGGTGCAGGCCGCCTACAAAAAACAAGCGCAGAGCGACGCCGAAAACCTGGAAGACTTCACGCCGTCAGATTTGTTGTTGTTGCCCGAGCAACCCGAAGGATTCTCCTCCATCGCCGAAACTCATTCGACAAGCAATCCCACTGCGACTTCACACGTCACCCTGGCGGTTACCGCTGACGAAGACACGGAAATTTCCATTCCCGATTTTTCCGGGAAAACCATGCGCGATGTCACGGAGATGTGTTTGCGGCTGGGGCTTGATCCCGTTCTCGTTGGAACTAGCCTTGCTACAGAACAAACACCTGCGGCAGGTTCGCAAGTCAGGCACGGGTCGCGCATTACGGTTCAGTTCGGAACGCCGCCGATGAAATCAACGGTTACGGCAAATGCGGTCAAATCCGCAAAGCCCTTGAAAGTCGCGCAACCGTCGAAAGTTGTGAGGAAACGCGTGAGGCACAGACATTGAGAAAAACGGTGAAAATGGGGTTGGGTGCTTGCCAGCAGATACGAAATTGAGACAGCCAGACAAAGAAGTCCGCGATCTCTCAGGCCATTCAAATGACGAAACCCCGTCATCAAACGGCAAGACGCGCAAAGTTCGGGCGAAAAATCTGACGGAAGTACTTCACGGGTTCGAAACCCTCACGCCTTTTCCGGGCACTGCGGAAATCCGCCAGATCGTTTGTGATTCGCGCAAAGTACAACCCGGCGCAATTTTCTTCGCATTGCGCGGAGCGAAAGAAAATGGCCAAGCGTTCATTGCCGACGCCATTAAACGCGGCGCGGTCGCCGTGGTAAGCGATGAGCCCCTCACTGGTGTGATTCCGCCCAGCGTTACCGCCATTCGAGTTCGCGAAGCTCGCAAAGCTCTCGCTATTGCCTCCGCCGATTTTTACGATCATCCCGGCAAGGCCTTGCAACTCGTGGCCGTCACTGGCACCAACGGCAAAACCACCACCACTTCCGTGATTGACGCGATCATCAAGTCTTCCAAATCCAAAACCGGGCTCTTCGGGACCATCGCGTACGAAACGCCTGCCGGCAAATATCCAGCGCCCAACACCACGCCTGAATCGGTTGACCTGCAAGGCTTCCTGGCGGAAATTCGCGACGCGGGCGGAAAATTTGCGGTGCTGGAGGCCAGCTCGCATTCGCTGACGATGGATCGCTTGTGGGGACTGCATTTCTCAGTCGCGGTTTTCACCAACCTCACTCGCGAGCACTTGGATTACCACAAAACTTTCGAAGACTATTTCGCTGCGAAGAAAACGCTCTTCACTGGTACTGGAGCCGGCGCTCCCGACACGGCGATCATTAACATGGACGATGACTATGGCAAAAAGCTTCTCGGCCTGGCCACAAAAACCATCAGCTACGGACTCGAAAGCGGCGCTGACATCACCACAAAAAAATTCCAATTAAGTTTCAACGGACTTTCCTTCACAGCGCAAACGCCCAACGGCAAAATCCAGATCACTTCCAGCCTGGTGGGGCGCATCAACGTGTACAACATTCTTGCCGCCATTGGCGCCGCGCAGGCGCTCGGCCTTTCCAATGAAGTAGTCGAAGCCGGTATCCGGAACCTCGAAAGCGTGTCCGGCCGATTCCAGCGCATTGATCAAGGCCAGCCGTACCTGGTCATTGTCGATTACGCGCACACGGACGACGCGCTCGAAAGCCTGATCCGCACCGCGCGCGAACTGAACCCCAAGGGCCGCATCATCACACTCTTTGGCTGTGGCGGCTCAAAGGACCGCACCAAGCGCCCGGTCATGGGCGAAGTTACCGGGCGGCTCAGCGATCTCACCATTCTTTCCAGTGACAATCCGCGCCAGGAAGATCCGCTGAAAATCATCAGCGACATTATTGTCGGGATGCAAAAAACCAGCGGCAAATATGTCATTGAGCCGGACCGCGAAAAAGCTATTGGACTGGCGATGGATGAAGCCCGTGCTGGCGATATTGTGCTGCTGGCCGGAAAAGGCCATGAGAATTACCAGATTCTTGCCGATCGCACGTTGGAGTTCGACGATCGCGACATGGCTCGCCGCGCGTTGATCCAGCGGGGATATAAGACCCCGGCCGCAACCAGCAGGCCCGATAAGCATGGGAGCGAGGTTACTTAAAAACGCATCGCAATTTGGCACGCTGCTCGCTCTAATAATTTGAGTGAGCCGAGCGTAGGCACTGGGATAGCACGACACGCAGGGCGCGATTTTTTGCACTACCCGAAACGTTGGGGTGCCAGAATGGCAAGTACAACGCAATCACAGGCCTCTATACACAAACTAAATCCGCTGAGGACCTTATGCTCTGGACAATTGCACAAATGGTTGCAGCGGTGGGTTCCAAGCCAGGCGGGGCGCTTGACCCCGTGGCCCGGCTGGCCGGCGTCTCGATTGATTCTCGCACGGTACGTCCCGGAGAACTGTTCATCGCCATACACGGACCGCGTCACGATGGACACGATCACGTTCCAGCTGCACTGGAGCGCGGCGCGGTGGCGGCGGTGGTGGCCGAAGGGCTGGTATCGCGCTACCCCGGCTGGGTCGCTGACCGGTGTATCCAGGTGGCCGACACCTTCGAGACGCTCAAACACTTCGCGCGAGCGGTACGCGAAGCATGGGGCGGGAAAATTGCCGGCGTCACTGGCTCGGTGGGCAAGACCACAACCAAAGAGATTCTCGCGGCATTGTTGGGCGCGAAACTACGCGTGCTGAAATCAGAAGGCAATTTCAATAACGAGTATGGTTTACCGCTAACGTTATTCGGCCTGGACGAAAGTCATCAAGCGGCAGTGCTGGAAATGGGCATGTCGCGGCCCGGTGAACTGAAAAGGCTGGCGGCCGTTGCGCGACCTGACGTTGGAGTGGTGACGCGCGTTTCGCCGGCGCATCTGGAATTTTTTATTTCCGTGGATGAGATCGCGCTCGCCAAACGCGAATTGATTGAAGGATTGAATGGCAAGAATTCTGTAGCGGTCTTGAATGCGGATGATGCCCGTGTGGCGGCCTTTGCTTCCCACGCACCAGGATACGTTTTGACCTATGGAATCGATTCGCCAGCGGATTTTCGCGCTGAAAAACTCGAGAATCGCGGCGCTTTGGGCTCCGCGTTTACGCTGGTGACGAACGAAGGGCGCGTGCGCTTGGAGATTGCGCTGGCGGGCAGGCACGTGATCGCTAATGCGCTAGCCGCTTTGGCGGCTGCGAGTGTGTGGGGTATTGGAGCGGAAGAAGCGCATAGCGTTTTTGCCAATCTCCAGGCGCCATTTATGCGTGGGGAGTTGGTGGCGCTTACAAACGGAGCGGCACTCATCAATGACAGCTACAACTCCAGTCCCGCCGCGCTGCAGGCGATGACGGCTGTTTTGGCGGCCACTCCCAAGTATCACCGCCGCATTCTCGCCGCAGGAGAGATGCGCGAACTGGGGCGAACTTCCGCCGAACTACACCGTGAAGCTGGGCAATTTGCGGCTAGCACTGGAAAAGTCGATTGGATTATCGGAGTGGCAGGAGATGCCGCGCAAATTATCGAAGGTGCGGTGGCCGCGGGTCTATCTCGGGCGCATACCAAATTTTTTCCCACTTCCGAAGAAGCGGCAAAATTTCTGGCGGGTTTCGTGGAATCGGGCGATGTCATGCTGGTCAAAGGCTCTCGCGGCGTGAAGATGGAACGCATCGTTGACGAACTGCTAACGCGCTATCCAGCGAAGGCAGGCGCTTTACGGGAAGAGGCGCGGCACTAGATGCTTTACTACCTCCTCTACCACACGCTGCAAAAATATTTCAGTCCGCTGAATGTTTTTCGCTACATCACTGTTCGCACGGTGTACGCCAGTCTCACGGGAATGTTTCTGGCGTTCGTATTTGGGCCGTGGTTGATTCGGCAGTTGCGGGAACTGCAGATTGGCCAGTACATTCGCGAAGAGGGCCCGCAGGATCACAAGAAAAAAGCAGGCACGCCCACGATGGGCGGAGTTTTAATTGTGTTGTCAACGGCTGTGCCTACGCTGCTGTGGGCCGATCTTGGCAACGCTTTCGTGTGGTTGGCACTTTTCTCGTTATTGGGTTTTGCGGCCATCGGATTTGTGGACGATTACGCGAAAGTCTCCAAGCAGCGTAACCTCGGCCTTACCAGCGCAAAAAAATTCTCGTTGCAAATTCTGGTCAGCCTGGTCTGCGGAATTGGGTTGCTGGTGCTGGCGACCTGGAGCAAATATTCCACGCAGCTGGTTTTTCCTTTCTTCAAGCGCGTGCATCCGGATTTAGTCATTCATTCTTTGATGGCTTCGCCGCACATTTGGCCGCTGGCTTTCCTGCCATTTCTTATTTTCGTTTCGCTGGTGATTGCCGGAGCATCGAACGCCGTGAATCTCACTGACGGTCTCGACGGCCTGGCCATCGGATGCACGGTTATCGCTGCCGGGGCGCTCACGGTGCTCACCTACGTGAGCAGCAATTTTCGTTGGGCCGCTTACCTCGAAATTCAATATATTCCGGGCGTTGGCGAACTTACTGTTTTTTGTGGAGCGCTTGTCGGCGCTTCGTTAGGTTTTCTTTGGTACAACGCGCATCCCGCGGAAGTTTTCATGGGCGATGTGGGCTCGCTTTCTTTGGGCGGGGCACTTGGACTTATCGCGGTGATCATCAAGCAGGAGATTTTGCTGTTTTTTATCGGCGGAATTTTTGTGGTGGAGGCCCTCTCGGTTATTTTGCAGGTGGGGTCTTTCAAGCTGCGCGGCAAACGCATCTTTCGCATGGCGCCGATACATCATCATTTTGAGCTGTTAGGCTGGAGCGAGTCCAAGGTGATCGTGCGTTTCTGGATCCTCGCGCTAGTGTTCGCGTTGTTTGCATTGACCACGCTTAAGTTGAGGTAACCGCCAAATTTTTGGGAACGCAAAAAGTCTGAAGTAGCGGGAAAGGTTTCGAGCTTAAACAATGACAGGTGGATTCGAGCTGCGCGGCAAGCACGTTCTGGTCATCGGACTGGCACGCACCGGTATTGCCACGGCGCGCTTTTGCGCCGAGCATGGCGCGACGGTCACAGCCACGGATACGCACTCGGAAAGTGAACTTGGCGCGGAGGCGCTCAGCTTGCGCGAAGAGGGCGTCACGCTGGAACTTGGCGCGCATCCGGAAACCGCTTTGCCCCATCAGGATTTGGTAATTCCGAGTCCCGGAGTTCCCGCGGACGCGCCGCTGCTGCGCTCAGCACGCGAAAAAAATATTACCGTGTGGAGCGAAATCGAGTTGGCCGATCGCTTTCTCGACGGCCGTTTGATCGGCATCACCGGTTCGAACGGCAAGACCACCACCACGTCATTGGTGCATCACATTTTGCGAGTGGCGGGTTTTTCTACCATGGTGGCCGGTAACATCGGGACGCCACTGATCTCTCGCGTGGCGCTCTCGAGCGACGATACCATCACCGTCGCAGAGCTCAGCAGTTTTCAACTGGAACTGATTGAAACGTTTCATGCGGATATCGCGGTGCTTCTCAATCTCACTCCGGATCACCTGGACCGCCACAAGACCATGGAAGCCTATGCGGCGGCCAAGAGCCGCCTGTTTGAAAATCAAACCAAATTGGATTTCGCGGTTTTAAACGCAGACGATCCTGCGGCGACGCGCCTGGCGCCGAAGCGGCCGCAGCTCTATTGGTTCAGTCGCAAACGAGAAGTGCTGCAAGGAGCCTATTTGCGGGGCGAAGAGATCGTTTTTCGCACCAGCAAGCAGGTAGAAGTGTTGTTGAAGCGCCAGGAAATTTCGTTGCCTGGCACGCACAATCTTGAAAACGTATTGGCCGCTGTTACGGCTGCGCGCCTAGAAGGCGCGCCTGTTTCGGCCATCGCTGAAGCGGTGCGCACGTTCCCTGGGGTAGAGCATCGGCTGGAATTTGTCGCGGAAATTGGCGGCGTTCGCTATTACAACGATTCGAAAGCGACGAATGTCGACGCGGCTTTGAAGGCATTGGAAGCATTTCCTGGACGAGTGCTGATCATCCTGGGCGGCAAAGATAAAAACAGCGATTATTCTCTGCTTCAGCCCGCGCTGCGCGAACGAAGCGTTTTGGCTTTGCTGATCGGCGACGCGGCAGAAAAAATTGAACAACAAATCAGCGGCACTGTGGCGCTCGAGCGCGCCGGCACTCTGGAACGCGCCGTGGAAATTGCCTCGCAAGGCGCGCGGCGCGGCGATGTTGTGCTGCTCGCGCCGGCATGTGCGAGCTTTGACCAGTTTGAAAACTATGAGCATCGCGGACGCGTGTTTAAGGAATTGATCAAGCAACGTGAACAAAAATCTGCTTCGTTGAACGACGCAGCGAAACCAGACGAAAAGGCGAACAAGAGTGCCGAGACGGCTTGAAAACGATCGGTGGTTGTTCGGAGTAACGCTGGCACTGTGCTTGCTTGGCGCGGTGATGGTGTTTTCGGCTTCGGCAGTCACTGCCGAACAGCACTATGGGCGCTCTTATATTTTTCTATTGCGCCAGGCCGCTTGGCTAGTCATTGGACTTTTTGGAATGTTCGCATTGATGCGCGTCGATTACCGGCGTTTGCGCGAACCAAAAGTTGTGTATTCCGCTCTCGGTGCGGTGCTGTTAATGCTGGCGGGGGCGTTCTTTCTGGACAAATCGCATGCCACGCACCGGTGGATCAAGTTCGGTCCGGTGGGAATTCAGCCGTCGGAGTTTGCGAAGCTGGCGGTGATTTTGTATCTCGCGTGGTTCCTGGATCGTAAGCGTCGCAGCGCCTCAAAGATGGAATTTTGCAAACACGATTTTGTGCAGACAATTTTGCCCGCGCTGGGGCCGATTCTTTTGTGCGTCGGCATCATTCTTTTGCAGCCCGACCTGGGCACCGCGGTTGATATCGTGGTGATCGCCACGGCCATTTTGTTCGTCGCGGGACTTTCCTGGAAGTGGATTGGCTGCGGACTGCTGGGTGCGCTGCCGATTCTTTATCTGCTGATCACACATGTTTCGTATCGCCAGGCGCGGCTCATGGCATTTCTTAATCCGGCATCCGATCCGCAAGGCTCAGGATTCCAGTTGTTACAATCGTTGATAGCGGTGGGTTCGGGCGGATTCAGCGGCGTGGGGCTGATGGAGAGCAAGCAAAAATTGTTTTATCTGCCCGAAGCGCATACCGATTTTATTTACGCGGTGATTTGCGAAGAGCTGGGATTTATCGGCGCCATGCTGGTGATCGGTCTGTTTGTGGTTTATGGCTGGCGAGGATTGCGCGCCTCGTTTACTGCGCCGGATGGATTTGGCCGGTTGCTGGCACTGGGAATCACCGCCATGGTAATTAGCCAGGCGCTGATTAATTTCGCGGTGGTGTTGGGGATGGTGCCCACCAAGGGGATTCCGCTGCCCTTCGTCAGCTATGGGGGATCCAGTTTGCTGGTGATGCTGCTGGCAACTGGCGTGCTCCTTAATATCAGTCAGCAGGCCACCGAGCAATGAAGGTGATTGGTGTGAAGACGTTTTGCGAGACATGGGCTTGCGTGAGATGGGCGTGAAGCTACTAATCGCGGGCGGCGGGACCGGCGGGCATGTTTTTCCCGCCATGGCCATTGCGCGGGAATGGTTATCACGCGGGAGCGAGCGAGAAGTGGTGCTGGTAGGAACAAAACGCGGAATCGAAATGAAGCTGGTGCCACAAGCCGGGCTGCCGCTCGAAACACTGCGTGTGGCGGGACTAAAAGGCAAGGCCGGAGGGACGCTACTAAAAAATCTTTTCAAGCTTGCGCCCGCCATGCTGGACGCTGCGCGGGTATTTAAAAAACACAAGCCCGTTGCGGCGTTTGGCGTTGGTGGATATGCCGCTGGACCGATGTTACTTACCACCTGGATGCGCGGAATTCCCAATGTGATCTTTGAGCCCAACGCGGAACCCGGGTTCACCAACAAATCGCTGGCGCGCATTTCCAAGCGAATCGCCACCGGATATGAAATATCCGCGCGAACCTGGGGAGCGAAAGCGGTGCTCACGGGCTGTCCGGTGCGCCCGGAATTTCTAACCATCGCGCAACGCATACCACAGAAACCATTGCGCGTGCTGATTACCGGCGGCAGCCAGGGCGCGTTGCCGGTCAATCGCGCGTTTGTCGATGCCATGAATTTTCTGGCCACCAGAAAAAACGAAATTAGCATCGTGCACCAGACCGGTGAGCGTGACTACGACGCGGTGCGCACGGCTTACGCGCGGCACGAAATTCTCGCGGAAGTCGTGCCTTTCCTTAGCAACATGCCAGAACGCTTCGAATGGGCGGACATCATTGTGTGCCGCGCGGGTGCTATAACCGCCGCGGAAGTTGCCGCCGCCGGGCGCGCCGCCATTTTTATTCCATTTGGCCGCGCCACGGACAGCCACCAATTGCGCAACGCGCAGGAGATGGCCAAACACGGAGCGGGCCGCGTTATCACCGAAGCGGAACTCACCGGCGAGCGCCTGAGCAAAGAAATTTTCGCGCTACTCGATAATCCGCAAGAAATCGAACGCATGTCCATGGCCGCCCGCAGCCTGTCGTGGCCGAACGCCGCACGCGACATTGTTAACCTGATCGAACAAGCTGCGGGTATCGCGCCGTCAAGCAAAGTTCGCATCGCCGCGGGCAGCTCGACCGTTTCCACCCGTGCCGTTTCCACACCAGACCGGGAGAAGGTCGCGCCATGATGGTCAGCTTTCGAAATTTTCAGCGCATTCACCTGGTGGGCATTGGCGGCATCGGCATGAGCGGCATCGCCGAAGTAGTGCTGACGCTGGGCTATTCCGTTTCTGGCTCCGACAGCAAACCCTCAGCCATCACAGAGCGCCTCGCCAAACTGGGCGCCACAATCTTCGCTTCCCATGAAGCCATCAACGTCGATGGCGCGCACGTGGTGGTGACCTCTTCCGCGATCGTCGCCAGCAATCCAGAAATCATCGAAGCGCATAAAATGAAAATTCCGGTGATTCCGCGCGCAGAGATGCTTGCCGAGCTGATGCGCCTGAAATACGGCATCGCCGTCGCGGGAGCCCACGGAAAAACCACTACCACTTCCATGGTTGCTTCCGTTTTGGCGGCCGCCCACCTTGACCCCACGTTTGTTATCGGTGGCCGCGTAAATCAGGCGGGCACCACCGCAAAACTGGGCAAAGGGGACTATTTCGTAGTGGAGGCGGACGAGAGCGACCGCAGCTTTCTCTTGCTTGCACCGGTGGTTGCGGTGGTGACCACCATCGACCGCGAGCACCTCGATCAATACACCTCGCTCAAAGACATTCAGGACGCCTTCATTCAATTTGTGAATCGCGTGCCATTTTACGGCGCAGTCATACTGTGTCTCGACGAGGTCAATGTGCAGGCCATGGTGCCGCACATCAAGCGCCCCATCATCACCTACGGCACGTCCAGCCAGGCTGATCTGGTGATCAGCGACATAAAACTGGAGGGCCTGGTCAGCGAGTTCAAGCTCACTTTTAAGGGCGAAACACTCGGCAGCTTCCGGCTGCCGAACCCGCCAGGCATTCACAACGTGCGCAACGCCGCCGCCGCAGCGGCCGTGGCCTTGTATCTCAGCGTGCCAGTCGAGCTGATCCGCGACGGCCTGGCAAAATTCTCCGGTGTTGGCCGCCGCTTCGATATCAAAGGCGTGGCCAAGGACATCACCGTCATCGACGACTACGGTCATCATCCGGTGGAAATCCGCGCCACGCTGGAAGCCGCGAAAATTTGCAAGTTTGATCGCCTGCTGGTGCTTTTCCAGCCGCACCGCTATTCGCGCACGCAGCATCTCTGGAATGAATTCTGCAGCGCATTCAATCTGGCCGACGTTTTGGTGCTTACCGACATTTACCCCGCCAGCGAACCGCCCATCGACGGCATTACCAGCGAAGCGCTCGGCGACGCCATTCGCAAATCCGGCCACAAACAGGTTTTTTACTACCCGTCCATGCAGGCCGGCATCGAGCGTCTCCTCGTGGAAGCGAGACCCGGCGACGCCATCCTCACTATCGGCGCAGGCAACATCAGCCGCGCCAGCAACGAAATTCTCGCGTTACTGCGAGCGGAGCGTTCAGCGCAACATGCGTATTGAAGACAAAAAAGTACTGGGGACCTTGCGCGAGCTTGGCGTCGAGCTAAAAAGCGCCGCTTCGCTCACGGACATCACCTATCTGGGCATCGGCGGCACCACGGATCTTCTTCGCCTCACGCGCCATGAATCGATTCCCGAAGTGGTGAGGCTCCTGGAAGCCAACGGCATCCCGTTTAAGTTTCTGGGTGGCGGCTCGAACCTCTTGGTAGCCGACAACGAGCTGCCCTGGGTGGTAATGCAACTGGCGCAGCCGGACCCCGAGGTGGTCATCGAGGGCAACATCGCCACTGTCGATGCCGCGGCCGACCTCGGCAAAACCGTAACTTTGTGCGCCAAGCACGATCTTGGAGGGATGGAGGGGCTCATCGGAGTTCCCGGAACGGTGGGGGGCGCCCTGCGGATGAACGCCGGGGCTTACGGAATCCAAATCGGGAACTATGTCCGGGAAGTAAAAGTCTATCGCGGCGGCGCGCGCATCATCGAAACTTTGACGGGCGGTCAAATTTCCTTCGAATACCGGCATACATCTTTTGCGCCCGATGATATGATGCTCGCGGTGAAGCTGGAACTTCCCTCCAAGCCATTCCGCGAAATTCTCCAAGGGATTCGTATCTGCAACGAAAAACGGCGCGCAAGCCAGCCTCTCGGGCAGAAAAGCGCCGGCTGCATCTTCAAGAATCCTCCCGGGGCGTCTGCAGGACGCATGATCGATGAGCTGGGACTGAAAGGCCATTCCGTCGGCGATGCGAGAGTCAGTGACCGGCACGCAAATTTTTTCGTGAACGCCGGAAAAGCCAGCGCTAAAGACATGCTTGCGCTCATTGCTGACGTTCGCGAACGGGTGCAGAAAGCCTACGGCTTCGAACTGGAGAACGAGGTGGTCGTATGGAACGCGTAAAGACCCTCTCCAGAAATAAATCGGGCCTCGCCGAGGCTGACTCTTACCGCCCCGAACTGCTTACCGATGAAGAGCCGCGTTACCTGCGGCGTCAAAGGCCGGTGGAGATTCGCAGAAAGAAATTTGCCGGGCGTGGCTGGACTTTTTACCGCCGGGTGGCGATATTGAGCGTCGCGGGAATTGCCAGCATCACCGTGGTTATCGAAGGTGTCCGCTTCCTGTTGTATTCGCCGCAGTTTGCGCTGGCAAAACCCGACCAGATCGATCTTACCGGCAACAAAATCGTTTCGCGCGAAGCGGTGCTCAAACAATTTTTGCGGGACCGCAATCGCAGCGTGCTGCAAATCCCGCTCGACAAGCGCCGCAGTGAGCTGGAGCAATTGCCCTGGGTGGAGTCCGCCAGCGTGCAACGCATTTTACCGAATCGCATTCGCGTGGAACTTTATGAGCGCACCCCTATCGCTTTTGCACGCAACGGCAACGCGCTTTATCTGATCGATGCGCACGGCGTAATTCTCGAACGGCCTGAGGGCGAAGACTGGCATTTCCCCATCGTAAGCGGCGTGCCCGAAGAACTTCCGCGTGACCAACGCGAAAAGCGCATGCAGATGTATCAGGAATTCATGAAAGCCATCGAGCTGGTGCGCTCCGGCTCATCCGATCAGGTCAGCGAAGTGGATCTCAGCAGTTCGCGTGATTTCCGCGCGGTGATGGTCGGCCTTGCTGGGCCTACTGATTCGCAGGCGGTTACTATTCATTTTGGCAACGGAGATTTCGCCGCCAAATATCGGATGCTGGTCGAAAATTTTTCACAGTGGCAAGCCAATGCGGGCCACATACGGTCCGTCGATTTGCAGTATTCTCGGCAAGTGATCTTGAACCCCGACGCCAGCGCGGGGGTAGCGGTCGCCAAAGCCAGGTAGTGCAGGCAGGAGCATAGAGTTGAGCAAGAAAGATAAATACATCGTAGGGCTGGATATCGGCAGTACCAAAACCTGCGCGATAATTGCGGAAATCGACGAGGAGCAGGTGAATTTTCTTGCTTTGGGCGCCGCGGAATCCAAGGGTCTGCGCAAAGGTCTGATTGTTAATCTGGATTCGACGGTCAGTTCCATCCGGCGTGCCGTCGAAGAAGCCGAGAGTGTGGCCAACGTTCCGGTGGAGTCGGCGGTAATCGGCGTTGCCGGTAATCATGTGCGCGGGGTGAACAGCCGCGGCGGAATCACATTGGGCACGCGCCCCCGCGATATCGAGCGCGAAGATGTTCGCCGCGCCATCGACGCCGCTCGTAATATTTCGCTCCCCGATGACCGCGAAGTTCTTCACGTTCTTCCGCACGAATTTCGCGTGGACGCGCAGGAAGGCATCCGTGATGCGATTGGCATGATAGGCCATCGCCTGGAAGCCAACGTTCACGTAGTCACGTCTTCGGTGGCGGCCACACAGAACCTTGTTACTGCTGCGAATAAAGCGGGCATCCTGATCAGCGACACGGTGCTCGAACCTCTGGCTTCGGCGGAATCGTGTTTAACGCAGGATGAACGGGACCTGGGTTGCTGCCTGCTGGACGTTGGCGGCGGTACTACCGAATTGATTGTCTACGGCGGCGGGGTGGTTCGACACACCAGCGCTGTGCCCATTGGCGGCGACCATTTCACGAATGATCTCGCGGTGGGTTTACGAACACCCATTCCCGAGGCGGAGAAAATCAAGCGACGCAACGGGTGCGCCTCTTCCGAACTTTTGCGCCAGGACGGTGCCATCGAAATCGCCAGCGTAGGCGACCGGCCGAAGCGCACGATTTTCGCGCGCGCTCTGACAGACATCATTGAGCCTCGCGCGATGGAATTATTGGCCATGATCCGCGACGATCTACGCCGCGCGGGGCTCGAAACGCAAATCCCCGCTGGATTTGTTTTGTGTGGCGGCGGGGCGCGCCTCTATGGCTTCGATGAGCTCATCGAGCAGTCGCTGCGCTTGCCGGTGCGCATTGCGGAGCCCAAGGGTTTGGCTGGTCTGCCGGAGCAGGTAGCGCAGCCGGAATATGCAACGGTAATCGGT
Source organism: Candidatus Acidiferrum sp. (assembly GCA_035996445.1). GTDB lineage: Bacteria > Acidobacteriota > Terriglobia > Acidiferrales > UBA7541 > Acidiferrum. The sequence goes on from DASYJM010000064.1 coordinate 43,673, forward strand.
CTGGTGATGTACGGCGCGAAAGCGCGGCGTAACACACCGCAACGCGCCGGAAATTTAGTATCTAAATTAAAAGCTATGTTTGCCGGAGCCTCGTGACCCAACCCGAACGTTGCGCGGTAAATGTGGAGAATGTCGAGGGGAAAGCATGCCAATAAGGGAAGCTGGAATCCGCATGAGCTTTAGCGAAGAGCTTCAGCCTGCGAAGATCAAGGTGATCGGAGTCGGTGGCGGCGGGTGCAACGCCGTCAATCGCATGATCCGCGCCAAAGTGGAAGGCGTTGAATTCATTACCGCGAATACTGACCTGCAAGCGCTGAAGCTTTCGCAGGCTCCAGTGAAGTTGCAGCTGGGCGCGAAGTTGACCAAGGGGCTCGGCGCGGGGGCCAATCCCGAAGTCGGCCGCAAAGCGGCGCTGGAAGATACGGAGAAAATCATCGAAGCGCTGGAAGGCGCCGACATGATTTTCATTACGTCGGGTCTCGGCGGAGGTACCGGCAGCGGTGCCGCGCCAGTGGTAGCTTCACTCGCAAGTGAATTGGGCGCGTTGAGTGTGGCGGTGGTTACCAAGCCGTTCGCTTTTGAGGGCCGCCGCAGAATGCTGCAAGCCGAGCAGGCTTTGCAGGAACTGATTGGCGCCGTGGATACCGTCATCGTGATTCCCAACGAACGCTTGATGGAAACGGTCGAGCGCGGCACCAGCTTTTTCGATGCGTTTCGAATTGCTGACGACATTTTGCGCCAGGCGGTGCAGGGGATTTCCGACATCATTACCGTGCCCGGCATTATCAATCGCGATTTTGCGGACGTGAAAGCCATCATGTCCGGCCAAGGTTACGCGGTAATGGGCACCGCGGTGGCCACCGGAACGAACCGCGCTGTGGATGCCGCCAATCGAGCCATCGCCAGCCCGCTGCTGGAAGACAATTCCATTCAAGGCGCGCAGGGCATTCTCATCAACATTAGTGGCAGCTCCAGCCTCACGCTGCATGAAGTTCATGAAGCTTCCAGCGTTATTCAAAAAGCCGCGCATGAAAATGCCAACATTATTTTTGGCGCGGTGCAGGATGACGCCATGAAAGACACCATCAAAATTACGGTTATCGCCGCGGGCTTCAAAGACGCCAATAAAAAGAACACGCATCAGAAGCCATCCTACCTGGCGAAGACCTGGAAGGCCGCGCCCGAAGTGCAGGAAGTGCAAATAACGAAGCAGGTACAGGAAGAACCGCCGCCAGCGCCGCCGGCACCGGTAGTGCATCACGCTCAGGTGCAGCAGCCTGTTCGCGAAGTGCACCAGGACATGGATGACCTGGACGTGCCCACATTTCTGCGGCGGCAAGCCCAAAAGGCCTGAGCGCGTGCACAAGTATTCTTTTTGATTGGTTCGAAGGGGGCGCACGCCATGCGCCCTTTTTTTGCGTTGGCACACGCGCAATTTATTCGACGGTCAGAGTCGAGAGCATCTTAACCATCGCGCGGACTTCTTTTTCAAACTGTACGTAGTCCTCCGTGTGCTGGTGGAGCACGCTGCTCAAGCCGGAATGAAACTCCTGCGCTCGTGTAGCCGCGGCAAGCTGCAAAATATTCTCCGCATTGATGCCCGATCCGGGAACAACCGTGACGCGTTTGCCGGCCGCCGCAACAAGTGTCGCTAAATTGTCGGTGCCTTCGGGAGCGCTGGCCGCTCCTCCCGACGTGAGAATACGAGAAGCGCCCGAGCGCAAGACACCCCGGAGCGCTTGCGCCAAATCCGGGCACGCGTCGAAAGCGCGGTGGAATGTCACCGGCAAGGGTCGAGCGAGCTCAACCAGTTCGCGGGTTCGATCGATATCAACGAAACGATCCGCTTTCAATATTCCGAAGACCAATCCGCTGGCGCCTGAATCCTTGGCCGCAGCAACGCTTTTCTTCATCTGCGCAAATTCACGTGATGAATAAACAAAGTCGCCGGCACGCGGGCGAATCATTACAAAAATGGGAATTTGGATTTGTTGCCGTACTGCACGGATTAATGCTGCGTCGGGAGTCAGGCCACCAGCAGAAAGGTCCGCGCAAAGCTCGATACGATCGGCGCCGCCGCGCTTAGCAGCCGCAGCGGCGTCAACAGATTCAACCGAAATTTCCAGCAGAATTTTTTTCGTCACTGACCGTGCAGAACATCATACCGCGCGATCATAAAGCCTAGAGCAGAGCCAACAAAGGCGTCGGCGGGAAAATGCGAGCCGGTAGTTACGCGCGAGAAGGCGATGGCGCTAGCGGCGGCGTAGGCGAGATACGGAACCCAGCGATGCTCGCGATAACGTCGCGCGAAAACCGTGGCTACGGAGAAGGCCATCATGGCGTGACCGGAGGGAAAGCTCGTGCCCTTGCCGAAGATGGATCCATTGCTGTGGAAGAAAGTGTCGTTGTAAGGGCCCGCCACGGGACGCTCCGTGGGACGCTGGCGCCGCGTGATCGCTTTTATGACCACCATGAGAACGACATCATCCGCTACTGCTTCGCCGGCAAACAGTGCCGAGCCCTGGTCGTAAGAATTGTGGCGAAGCAGGCCGACGCCGTAAAAAACCGCGGGCACAACGGCGATGGCCGCGCCTGTCGCGGTGGTGCCTAATACACGATTGAAATCGTGGAAGTCCGTGGTTTGGCGAAAGTGCGGCATTGTCTGCGGATCGGTAGCCAGAAAAACCGCCGTGCCTCCAGTAATGAATAAAGCCGGAAGCCAGTGGTGGCCCTTGGCCAGATCCAGTGGAAAAAGCCACATGTCTTTTTGGTCGTGTAGAAAATTCATCGGCAATTTTCGCAGTGATACTTCGCGATCTTCGCCTGGGACTTCTGTGGGAGGCGCCGGAAGCGGAAAGTTCGCGGGCCTTGCAGCGTTGGACGATGAAGATTCGGATAAGGAATTCTTCGGAGCCGGATAGTCCGGCAGCGCATAGTCAGGATTTATACCGCTGCTCACATTTTCTGCGGCGCGATCGGCGACAGAAGCGGCCGCGGGAACAGAAGCGTGTTGCCCAGCGAATACGACGACCGGCAAACATAAACAGCTCACGGCTGCGGCCAGGCAATAGCTTTTGAAGCGGCCTAAATAGACCATCGAAAAATCTCCTGTGATCGGGACGCGCTCCGACGCGAAGAATAACGCGAGTAGTGAAGAGGGGCTCTACACAGATTACTTTAGCAGTTGAACTTATAATGCGGGGTTAACATTGACGGTTGTTTAGCTTGGGTAGTAACCCTTTATATCCAACCGAGGGACGCAAATGCGGTGATGGATGCGCACCCTAGCGCTACCCCGAGGACGACGCCGGCAAGCACGTCGCTGAGGAAATGCATGCCCAGCACGATGCGCGAAAAACCAATGCTGATGGCTAAAAAGAAAAGCGTGCCTTCCAGCGCCGGATAAAAATAACTCAGCACCAGCGCGATGGAAAACGCCGTCATTGTATGCCCCGAGGGAAAGGAGAATTTATCGGGCGGCAAAACTTTTGACCAACAGTGCGGCTCGAATTGACACGGCCTTACACGATGACTCAGATGTTTGAGGGCCTTAAAAATCAGCACACCAACAAGCGCAGCCGAGCCGGCTGCGCCGACCGCGGCGAGCCGTTGCGGCCCGCCCCAGGCCAGCAGCATGATTCCCACCCCATACCATAGCCAGCCGTCACCCAGGCGCGTGGACAGAATCATCCAGATGCGAAACCACCGCGGCGCACGCCAGCGGTTCATCTGCCGCATGACACGATGGTCGCGGTTTTCGATGAATCCCCACAGCATGCGCGTCACAGTCACGGACTCACCTCATGCGGAAGCGCCTAACGAGGGCCCAAGAGAAGATTCTAACGAAATGCCAAACGAAAAATGTTCCGGAATTAAATCGTGCGCGTGTGGCGCGACGTCCCACAAGTGTTGGGTGCGTTTCTCCGAATCTTCCAGCATTGCCGACCATTTTCGAGAGAAACGAATTTCGTTCAGCCAGTGTCCGGCGGTAAAAAACGGCACGAGCAGCGCCAGTGGCGAAATTGCCAGCGTCCAGGGTTTTTCCTGCAATAGGGAATTGATGATGCTAAAGACGTCGGCGGTGAGCTTCGCATAGCCGCCGTGCGCACCGTGTATGCGGCCCCGCCCCTGCACGAGTCCCGCGAAAAATTCCTCCACACTGCGCGCGCCGGGCACTTCGGTATGAGTCCGGCCCACTCCCGCAATGGCGTGGGAGTCGCTGCCGGCAATGGCCACTTTTCCAAAACGCGCTGCAAGATTGGCAGCGTCGGCATTGGCTTTCCGACACATCTGGCCGTTTCGCGCTTCGAGCGCCGGAACATAAGAAGCGAACCAGTCGAAATCACGCTCGTCGCGATGCCCGGTGAGGCTGGAGAAAACGTGGTTCACGCTGAAGAAAAGTCTCCGCTCCGTGAGATACATCACCAGAGAAATGAAGTCATTACGGCGGCGCTGAATTTCCACATGGTCGCGCTCGCGAATATCGTAGACTCCCACGTGCACTTCGGTGCCGGTAGGCATGCGCACGGTAACCTCTTCGCTGAGAAAGAAATCCGGGTATTTACGGAGGATTTCCACGGCGTCGATGGAGTCGTGATCGGTGATGGTCACGATAGCCATCCCTAGCGTTTTGAGGCGTTTATAAACCTCGGTGGCGTCGTTATAGGATTCGCGGCAAATGCGGTTCAAACCCGGCGTACTGCACATGCCGGAGGCTACAGAGTGAACATGCAGGTCGCAACGCATGGGTATATGGTTTCGTAATGATATGAACAGGCTGTGAAGAGGCTGCTAATTGTGTATGAATGTTGCTGCATAACTGATTGAACACAAAAGGCTTATAATGTTATCCACATGGCATGGTACGCGCTCCTGGCAAATGCCGAAAAGGCTATGCAACAATGTGTGCATGAACCTGGCGATATTCGCTAGATGAGCGCGAAGGTCCGGAAAATTCACATCGTTTTTCACGATGCCGGCGGCGGCCATCGCAACGCCGCAATCTCTCTCAAATCCATCATCGAGCAACAAAAGCGTCCATGGCAAGTGGAGCTGGTGCAATTCCAGGAACTGACCGATCGCCTGGATGTGTTGCGGCGCTTAACCGGTATTCGCATTCAGGAGCAGTACAACACCTTGCTGCGCAATGGCTGGACGCTGGGGGCCACCAGCTTGTTGCGCGTGCTGCAAATGATCATTCGTATCCTGCACCGGCCGGCGGTGCGGCTGCTCACAAAATATTGGCGCGAGCATCCCGCGGATTTGCTGGTGTCGGTGATTCCGCACTTCAACCGCCAGCTGTATGAAAGCTGGAACACGGCATGTCCTGGCAAACCTTTCGCTACGCTGATTACAGACTTGGCGGATTTTCCGCCGCGTTTCTGGATCGAGCCGATCCCCGATCAAAACATCATTGCCGGCACGGAAAAAGCGGCTGAACAGGCGCGTGCGATTGGTCACGACCGGGAGCACATTTTCAGGACTTCTGGAATGATCGTGCGACCGGATTTTTACGCGCAAGAAAATGTCGACGCGCGCGAATTGAAAAAGCAGATGGGTCTGCGTGAGGACTTACCGACCGCCATCGTTCTTTTTGGAGGATACGGCTCGGGAGTAATGCACCAAATCGCGCGACGCCTGGATCGCGCCAACGTTCCAGTGCAGCTTATTTTGATTTGTGGGCGTAATGAAAAATTGGCGGCCAAATTTCGCGCCGAACCCTGGAAATTCCCTGTGCAGGTCGTGGGCTTTACCAAGGTAGTGCACCGCTTGATGTGCGCAGCGGATTTTATGATCGGCAAACCAGGTCCGGGAAGCATCGCGGAAGCCATGGTGCGACAGTTGCCGGTGTTGATCGAATGCAATGCCTGGACGTTGCCGCAGGAACGCTACAACGCGGAGTGGGTAAAAGAAAAAGAAGTGGGCATCGTGCTGGATAATTTTCGCACCGTGGCCGAAGGGGTGAAGAAAATCGTCGAGCCCACAACGCTGGCGCGCCTAAAAAATAACGTGAAAGCGCTCAACAACCGGGCGCTATTTGAAATCCCGGAGATCCTGGCTGGGCTCATGCTGGAACCGGGGCAACAGAAGGATCGCCAATCCGTTCTCGCTGAACAAATCTAATACCGAAAATTGCGTTTAATTACCGAAGTTGCGTTTAACTAGTAAAGTTGCGCGTGTTCCGCGTGATCGGGATGGCGCAGGTGCGGGCCGGCATTTGATTTATCCGGCGCAGGCTGGAAGTGCGGTTTTATGCAGGAGGTAGTGAGCCACCGAGCGGCGACGGCTTTTTTTTTGTCGCACATTTTAACGCAGCCGCGATGCGCCAAGGCTTCATGGCAATGGCAATAACATCCCGGGGCGGAAACGGTTTGCAGGCGAGCAGGCACATCGCCATAGAGGGAAACAATAGGGAAGAGAGTAAGGACGAGAAGGGCGGGCAAGCGAACACAGAAGGATCGGTGAGTAATGACCGAGAGAAACAACGTGTTCATGCTTAATATTGCGGGGGCAGCGGAGAAAAACCCATAGCTCTGGAGATTTACCAAAAATCATTACTAAGGTTCTAGAACTGAATTAAGAGCCACGACAGCAAGAGGCCAATTTGAGCGATTCCCGATTCAGTTTCGATCCGTTCCGACTGGGGTTGTGGCCTCAATTTTGGGACCCAAGGCCATTTGGGACAGCCAACGCAATACACACATAAAAATGGTCTTAACTTACGTCGGGCAGGCCAAACGATGGCTGCCTTATTGCATTAGCACGGAGGGCAGACGCGTTTTTACATGACGAAATGCAAAAGGCGGTGCGTGCGGGGGAAGGGGCTTGCTCGCCATTTTTGCTGTTCCCACCTGCCTCGGAGAGAAGCGCTGCCCGAGGGCACTGGGGAAATTGGGGGCGGGAAATGGGACAGACGGAGCATTTCCTGGCAACGGCAAGCGATTAGAGATTGATCTTGCAGCGCTGCAGGCGTGGGGCGTGTCGCTTCAGGCGGGAATTATTTCTTGGCCAGATTGCGGTACGATGCGCTTCACCGCGATATTCGCGCCGGCAAGCGCGTGCACGACCTGGCTTCGCCGCAGCCGGGAAGCGTCGTACTCGAAGGTGATCAGGTTGTGCGCTTCATCATGGCGGAAACGGCGCAGGCCGTAGGTATTGGCGAATTCAGCCAGATCGCTTAGTTGCTTGGCGGTCAACGGGGATTGCAGCTCAAAAGTAATCTCGACGAGTGTCATGGTGGAATTATATCAGTGAGTGCAAATTCGATCGCTGGTCTCTAGCAGCCTAACCCAAGACCCAGGTCGATAGCTCACTGCGAACCTAGACCACCCTTCGCGTGTACTCCTGAGAGCGCCTATGGTGCTAACGCACTACGAGCGCGATTCATCTAACATGTTGTTATGAGCGATGCGGCGGATTCTTCAAACATAAAGAATGTGGGGTTGCCCATTTTGGGCGCGGGTGTGCGCGAGAAGGATCCCGTTTGTGGCATGACCGTGGATCCGACTAAAGCAGCTGCGAAACAAGTGTTTCAAGGAAACAATTATTATTTTTGCTCCAAGCGTTGCGCGGAAAGATTCGCGAAGGAGCCTGAGAAATTTTTGTTGGCACCGGGAATTTCCAGAATGGAGACTGCACACAGCGGCGAAACCGCGCACGGTGTCGGTGCCGTTCATGGTGGCTCTGCGGCGGAGGCCGCGCTCACTAAAGAAGCACCGCTCGGGTCGCAAGGAAGCCCACAAACCGCCCAAACAATAACCGCGAAATCCGCGCTGTACACCTGCCCAATGCATCCAGAGATTGTGCAAATTGGCCCAGGCTCTTGCCCGATTTGTGGCATGGCGCTCGAGCCCATGGAAGTATCGGCGGAAGCGGAAGTCGATCCCGAATACGAGAGCATGTCTCGCAGGTTGTGGGTCAGCTCGGCACTTTCGTTCCCGCTGCTTGTGATTGCCATGGCCGGGCATTGGTTGCCGCTACCCTTCTCGGCGGAAACGCGCAACTGGATTGAATTGGCGCTGGCCACGCCGGTGGTGTTGTGGGGCGGCTGGCCATTTTTTCAGCGCTTCTGGATGTCGCTGATAAATCGCAGTCCGAATATGTTCACGCTGATCGGGCTGGGTACCGGCGCGGCGTATGTGGATAGCCTGGTAGCGACAATTTTTCCGCAGGTTTTTCCGGCGTCGTTTCGCGAAGCCAGCGGCGCGCCTCCAGTTTATTTTGAAGCAGCAGCGGTAATTACCACGCTGGTGTTGCTGGGGCAGGTACTGGAATTGCGTGCGCGCCAAAAAACGAGCGGCGCGATTCGGGCGCTACTGCATCTGGCTCCGCAGCAAGCGCATTTGGTTGCTGCCGATGGCAGTGAGCGGGACGTAGCGTTAAACGAAATACAACGGGGCGACCGCTTAAGAGTGCGTCCCGGTGAGCGCGTACCCAGCGATGGCGTAGTGCTTGAAGGGCAAAGCGCCATCGATGAAAGCATGTTAACGGGCGAGCCCATGCCGGTGGAGAAATCTGCGGGCCACGAGGTAACCGGCGGAACGCTGAACATGAGCGGCAGCTTCGTGATGGAAGCACAGCGGGTGGGTAGCGAAACAGTCCTCGCTAACATTGTAAAGCTGGTCAGTGAAGCGCAACGTAGCCGCGCTCCTATGCAGCGGCTGGCGGATAAGGTTGCGGCCTATTTCGTCCCTGCAGTGATCGCTGCGGCACTGCTGGCTTTCATCGCGTGGGCGACCTTCGGACCGCAGCCGCGATTCGCGCACGCGTTAGTCAGCGCGATTTCAGTCGTGATAATTGCCTGCCCATGCGCGCTGGGATTGGCTACTCCAATGTCCATCATGGTGGCCGTTGGGCGTGGGGCGCACGCGGGCGTGTTAATCCGAAGCGCGGAAGCGCTGGAGACGCTGGCCAAGGTCGATACGCTGGTGCTCGATAAGACTGGGACGCTGACGGAAGGCAAACCGCAGGTGAGCGCGGTGGAGCTGGCTGTGGGCAGCCCTTATACGAAGGATGGGCTGTTATCTCTGGCGGCTAGCCTGGAACGCGCCAGCGAGCATCCCCTGGCACGCGCCATCGTGCAGGCTGCCGTCGAGAAAAAGCTGCGGGTGCCGGAGGCGAGCAATTTTTTGGCGACCCCAGGTGGAGGCATCGAAGGAGAAGTCCTAAATAAGCGAATCGTGGTGGGCACAGAAAGATTTCTGCGCGCGCGCGGGATGGAGTTTTCTGCCGCGGCGTTTTCCAAAGTAGAGATAGAGGAGTCCGCGACTGCCGTATACATCGGGATCAATGGACGAACGGAAGGCGTATTTTTACTGACCGACCGGATCAAGCCCACGGCTGCCGAAACGCTGAACGCATTGCGCGCCGAAGGGTTGCGAATTGTGATGGTAACTGGTGACCGGCGAGAGACGGCCATGAGCGTTGCGGGAAAGCTGGGAATCACGAAGGTGGAAGCAGGAGTCCAGCCGCAACAAAAGGCGGACATCATAAAACGCTTTCGTGCCGAGGGGCGCATCGTGGCCATGGCCGGCGATGGAATCAACGACGCTCCCGCGCTGGCCGCCGCTCACGTGGGGATCGCAATGGGTACAGGCACAGACGTAGCTATGGATACTGCGGGCATCACGCTGTTAAAGGGCGACCTGCGAGGTATTGTGCGTGCGCGACGGTTGAGCCGTGCGACCATCGGGAACATCAAGCAGAATCTGACTTTCGCTTTTGCGTACAACACGCTGGGAGTACCGATTGCGGCGGGAGTCTTTTATCCGCTATTTGGGTGGTTGCTGAGCCCCATGCTGGCGAGCGCGGCGATGAGCTTCAGCTCCGTTTCGGTGATAGCGAACGCGCTGCGGTTGCGAAAGGTTGGGCTGTAACCAGCGATAGCGTAAGTAGTGCTTCTTCATTTGACGGCTGTAGACACTACCAGGCTGCAAACGGTTCGGTGTTCGATTCCGCGACCAGCTATCCCAATATCGGTTCTCTGTGAGCCCGCGAACGCCTGATCATCAACGCAACCCACGTATTACGAAAGACTTAGCAAAACCCAAGGCCAGGAAGACCGCTTGCATTGCATCTAGCGGGTTGTATTGTGTCAAAGGGAGAGGCGGCCCATGCGAAATTTCTGGCAGGACATGCGCTATGCGGTGCGAACACTGCGTAACGCGCCGACATTCACGATCATCGCGGTGGTGGCCTTGGGCCTAGGGATGGCGGTCAACACTACGATCTTCAGCGTAATTAATGGCATGTTGCTCCGCCCGTTGCCCGTGCCGCACGCGGAACAGATCGCAGTTCTGGCGATGGAGCAGCCAGGCATGTCCGGTTTTCAGCGGTTTTCCTACCCGGACTATCAAGACATCAGCCGCGATGCGAATGTTTTTAGCGACGTGCTGGCGTATCGCATCACCCTCACGGCCATGTCCGCCGACGGCAAAGTTGACCAGTGCATTCTGACACGCGTTTCCGGCAATTATTTCTCCGCGCTCGGCATCCATGCAGCAGCGGGACGTTTGATTTTGCCTAGCGAAGGGCAAGCGCCCGGCGCGGATCCGGTCCTGGTGCTTGGGTATTCCTACTGGAAGAAACGGTTCGCCGGCGATAGCCAGGTAATCGGAAAGCACGTGGAGGTCAACGGACACGCGGTTACGGTTGTGGGTGTGGCGCCACAAGGGTTTCAGGGGGCCTACGCCATCCTCGATTCGGATGGCTACGTTCCGTTGAGCGCTGCTATTGGTTCAAAAGGAATGACGGAAAATTCCGTTGAACAGCTATGGACGCAACGAGGCGACCGTAGTTTGTCGTTATTGGGAAGACTGAAGAGCGATGTCAGTCTGGAGCAGGCGAAAGCATCTTTAGCTGTGGTTGCGCAGCAGATTAGCGAGCGCTATCCCGCTACGGACAAGGGCATGAAGATCTCCGCATTTCCCGAGAAGCTTGCGCGGCCGGACCCCGATCCGGACAATGCTCTGCCCAAGATGGCAGCGGCGTTTACCATCCTGTCCGCTCTGGTGCTGCTCGTAGCGTGTTTCAATATTGCGAACGTGTTGTTGGTGCGGGCCACGGTGCGCCAGCGGGAGATGGGCATTCGCGCGGCGTTGGGTGCGGGCCGCTGGAGATTGGTGCGGCAACATTTGACGGAGAGCTTGCTTCTCGCGCTGTTGGGCGGTGGCGCGGGATTGGTTCTGGCCAACTGGGCCGCGGGGTTTTTGAGTTCGCTACCTCTCGGAACGAATCTGCCGATCACCTTCAATTTTGAGCCGGACCTGCGCGTCTATGTTTATGCGCTCGCCAGCGTACTACTCTCTGCGGTGGTGGTAGGACTGATTCCGGCGCTACGGGTGGCGCGCTACGACGTGAACTCCGTGTTGCGAGAGGGTGGCCGCACTGCCTCAGAAGGCCGACGGCGGCACATCGCCAGGAATGCGCTGGTGGTGGCACAACTGGCGGGTTCGTTGTTGCTCCTGATTGTTGCGGGACTTTTCGTGCGCAGCCTGGACAAAGCCCAGCAAATGTATTTGGGATTCGATCCGAATCACGTCCTCAATTTCTCGCTGGATGTTCAGCAAGTGGGCTACGACAAAACGCGCGGCGAAGAATTCTACCGGCAGGTTGACGAGCGCATTCGCGCGATTCCTGGCGTGGTTTCAGTGGCGCAGGCCTTTGTAGTTCCGATGGGAGTAGTCAGCGCGGATGGTGCGGTCACTGTGGAAGGCCGTGCAGTTGAGCCCGGTGAGCACGTTCCCACCGTGATGTATAACAACATCACACCAAGTTATTTCGATACTTTGCGAATTCCCGTATTGCATGGGCGGGCATTCACCGACGCGGATAACGAAAGAGCACCGGCGGTGGCAATCATAAATCAGACGATGGCGAAACAGTTCTGGTCCAACGAGAACGTGTTAGGAAAGCGCTTCAGTATTAAAGGGCCCGCGGGGCCGTTTATTGAAGTGGTGGGTGTAGTTCAGGACGGCAAGTATAAGAGCGTTGTTGAGGACCCGACCTCCTTTTTCTATTTGCCGCTGCGCCAGGTTTATGTGGATTTTCGTATCGTCCATGTGCGAACTTCATTGCCGTCGGAAAAATTGCAGCACGATATTGAATCCAGCCTCCATGCCCTCGCGCCGGATATTCCTCTGAAAGAAATGCAAACGATGCTACAAGCGCTGCAGGGCATTAATGGATTTTTCTTTTTCCGATTCGGCGCGCAATTGACGGGAACAATGGCGCTGCTGGGACTGATTTTGGCGGTGGTGGGAGTCTACAGCGTAGTGTCCTATGCAGCTGCGCAGCGAACCCATGAGATCGGGATTCGCATGGCGTTGGGCGCCACGCCGCAAGATATCCTGCGGATGGTATTGAGGCAGAGTGTGGTTATCGTAGGCGTGGGATTGGCAGTTGGCGTGGCTGCGGCGTTTGCCGGAACGCGAGCGATTGCCAGCTTCATCGTGGGAGTGCGCCCAACCGATGCGGCTACTTTCGTGACGGTGGTAGTGCTGCTTGCGGTTATTGCTTTGATAGCTTGTTGGATACCGGCTCGACGTGCCACGCGCGTCAATCCATTGGTGGCGCTGCGCTACGAATAGCATTCTGCTGCGCGCCATCATCAAAGTGGTCCCGCGATTGTTGTGGTCACGCGGACATTAACCCGCAACTCCTTCCTCCGCAGTGACCTGTCCAAACCCTCGGAAAATCGTCTAACACCCCCAGAACGGGAACTTTTTACTGTCTAACACGTATTGATGTACAGGTTGCGAGTGCCGGGCCATGTGCGAGGGGTTCTTATGTCCATTAATGGGAATAGCTTAACCAACGGGAAAAACGGGAAGAAGCGCCGCCGGATTATCTGGGTGGTGGCGATTCTTGTGGTGTTGGGTGCCGGCGGATATGGCGTGATGGCGGCGCTGCGGCCGAGCCACGAGATCGATCCTTCCAAGCTCGCAACGGTGGAACGCGGCGATCTTGCCCGGGTCGTGGTAGCTACGGGGAAAATTCAGCCACTGTCGAAGGCGGAGATTAAGTCCAAAGCCAGCGGCATCGTGAAAAAGATTTATGTCGACTATGGCGATCGGGTGAAGACCGGGCAAATTCTGGCGGAATTGGACAAAGTTCAGCTGGAAGCGGCGCAACGCGCGGCCAGAGCAAATTTGCAGGCAGCTGAGGCGGCACGCAATTCGTCTATGGCCGCGCTGGAGCGCAATAAAGTTGATGCCGAGGGACCGGATGTGCCCTTCCTGAAGCTGACTCATGAGCGCGCGGAGCACGAATACCGAGAAGGTGTGGTCTCGAAGTCGGTGGTGGAGGACGCGGAAAAAAATTATCGCATGGCGTTGAATAAGCAAGCCAGCGCGCAGGCGGCGCTGGCGGTGGCGCATGCGGATATCGCGAAGGCGCAGGCGCAAGTGGCGCAATCCCAAGCGGCGCTGGATAACGCGGAAGAAGATCTGCGGAACTCTACGATTGTGAGCCCCATTGACGGGCTGGTTCTTTCGCGAGACGTGAACGTGGGCGATGCCGTTAGCTCGATTCTGATTTTGGGCTCGCAGGCCACCCCCATCATGACACTTGGTGATGTGAGTGAAGTATACGTCCAGGGCAAAGTGGATGAAGCGGATATTGGCAAGGTCTATCTGAACCAACCTGCGCGCATTGTGGTGGAGTCCTTTAAAGATAAAAAATTTAATGGCAAGGTCACCAAGATTTCTCCTTTAGGCAAGGAGAAAGATAACGTCACAACTTTTGAGGTGCGCGTCTCGATCCAGAATTCGACGCTGGAGCTGAAAGCCAATATGAGTGCCAACGCGGAAATTATGCTGGAGGAAAAGAAGAACGTGCTGATGGTTCCGGAAGCAGCGCTGATTTATGACAAAGAGCGCAAAGCACAAGCGGAGCTCCCCGATGCCAAAGGCGAAAACGGAAAGAAAAAAGTCAACGTGAAATTGGGAATTTCCAACGGTGTGAAGACGGAAATTCTTGAAGGACTAAATGAGAAGCAGCAGGTGATTCTGCAGTAGCGGCGAACAAAGGCGGCGCGCTTTGTCATTCCAGGATTTGCTGAAGGATACGCTCAGCACGCTGTGGGCGCACAAACGAAGAACGTTGCTGACCATGTTCGGCATCGCCTGGGGAATTATTTCCATCACTGTGATGGTGGCCGCCGGTGAAGGTCTCGGCAAAGGAATCCAAGCCAATCAGGAGACGTTTGGTAAAGACGTGATGATCGTCTTTGCCGGGCGCACCAGTATGCAAGCCGGAGGAACGCGCTCTGGCCGCGCGGTGCATTGGGGCGAAGACGATTACGTGCAGGTGGCCGCGGAATCGCCGGCTTGCAAATACGTGATGCCGGAGCTGGGCAACAGTGTGCAGGTGCATAGCCTGTACAACAGCGGAAGCATTCAAACCGTGGGTTCGATGCCGGAATTCACCGAGATTCGCAGCATCGCGGTGGCGGAAGGTCGCTTTTACAATCACGAAGATAATTCCGCAGCGCGTAACGTAGCTTTTTTGGGCAGTGACACGAAGAAACAACTTTTTTCGGATCATGAAGCGGTGGGCCAGCAAGTTTGGATGAACGAGATTCCGTACTCCGTGATTGGCGTAATGAAATCCAAAGACCAAAATTCCAGCTACGATGGCATGGACACGCGCAAAATTTTCATTGCCTACAACACCATGCGCCGGGATTTTCCCAGTAAGCCGCCGGGCGTTGAGCACACCGTTGACCGCCTGCTGGTAGCGCCGAAATCCCTGCTCACGCATCCGGATTGCGTCCGGCAGATTCGACGCTCCTTAGGACGCTTGCACAATTTTGATCCGCGCGACAAGGAAGCGGCGGGCATCTGGGACACGGTAAAAAATGCGGAGGCCAACCGCATGATTATTGTGGGCATGGAATTGTTCATGGGCGCGGTGGGAATTGCCACCCTGTTTCTGGGCGGGCTCGGGGTGATGAACGTGATGCTCGTGTCCGTGCGGGAACGCACTCGGGAAATTGGTGTACGCATGGCGTTGGGCGCGACTCGCAAATCGATACTGCGCCAATTTTTTATGGAAACGGTAATTGTAGTGGCGCTGAGCGGCGGAACGGGACTGCTGGTGTCGTATGGATTTTGCGCACTGGTGAATATGCTGCCAATGCCGCCGTTTTTTGCCGGGCTGCTGGCAAGTTGGAAGCTTGGAGCGCTATCGGTGACGTTGCTCGGCCTGATTTCTGTTTTGTCGGCGCTGTACCCCGCGAATCGCGCCGCCTCCGTCGATCCCATCGAAGCGCTGCGGTTTGAGGCGGGTGGCTAACTATGTTTCTCGAAATATTTCGCGAAGCGTGGGCCGCGCTGGGACGCAATCCAGTGCGCAGCCTGCTGACCATGACCGGAATTTCCTGGGGCATCGTGGCGGTAACGCTGTTGCTGAGTTACGGCTCTGGATTTCGCAATGTGTTGATGTACACCTTCGAGGTATTCGGCAAAGGCGCGGTGGTTTGCTGGCCGGGTACCACTAGCGAGCAGGCTGGTGGCGAGCGCGCCGGGAAAGCGGTGCGCTTTGAACAGGAAGACGCCGACTGGGTAAAAGCACAATCGCCGCTGGTAAGGCGCGTGACGCTGGAGAGCGTGAAGTTCAAGGGCATTTCGCACGAGGAGCGTTTGTCGGATACCGCGATTCGCGGCGTTTATCCCGAATATGGCGAGATGCGCAACGAGGTGCCGCTCGAAGGGCGATGGATTTCCCAGGAAGACATCGCGGAACGCAGGCGCGTGGCCTTCCTGGGTGCGATTCTCCGCAAAAAACTGTTCAGCGGAACGCCGGCAATTGGCGAAGCTGTGCGCATCAACGGCGTGAAATTTACCGTTATCGGCACGATGGATACGAAATTTTCCGACAGCAACTATTTTACCAGCGACGATGAGTCCGCCTTCATTCCGTACACGGCGGCTTCGGACTTGTGGGATGCGCGTTACGCTAGCGTGATGTTATTCGAACCGATAGCGCCGAATTTTGAAGCCCATGCCATGCAGCAGGTTCGCGCGGCAGTGGCTAGCCGGCAACGCTTTTCTGCCGGTGACAAGCGCGCCATTCAAATGTTTGGGCGCATGGAATTCAAACCAATTTATGACGGGATCACCATCGGGATTCAGGCGCTACTGTTCTTCGTTGGCGCGTTGACGCTGGGCATTGGTGGCATCGGGGTAATGAACATCATGCTGGTGTCCGTGGAGGAACGCGTCAAGGAGATCGGTTTGCGACGCGCGCTGGGAGCAAAGAAGTCGCATATTCGCGGGCAATTTTTGCTGGAAGCGCTGGTGATGACTTTAGCGGCAGGAGCGGTCGGGATGATGCTTTCCAGCATAATTACCGCTGCTATCGGCACGCTGCCGTTCCTGGGGCCGGCGTACGAAGACGATTCCGGCAAGGTTGATATTCATCTGACTTTATCAGCGGTCACGATGATGTTGTCGACTGGAATTTTGATTGTAGTGGGCGTAATCAGTGGGTGGTTGCCTGCGATGCAGGCTGCGAAGCTCGATCCGGTGGAAGCGTTGCGCTACGAATAGTTTTCCGGCCAGGTCACGACCGGATCGTAAAAAATTTTCAACATTCAAGAATGCGGTTTAGGAATTGCGACTTAGCTTTGGCCCAGAACGGCGTCAAAGTAGGCCAGCATCTCGGCGCTATCCCATTGCTGTTCGCCGACGAATTTGCGGGCGATTTTGCCGCGGCGATCAATAATATAGGTTTCGGGAAATATAGAAGTACCGTAATCGGACGCGGTTTTTTTAGTGGCGTCGCGATAGGTGGGGAATACCACGGAGTGATCGCGCAGGAATTGTTCATACGCGGCGCCATCTTCGTCGATGCTCACGCCTAAGACCATTCCACCGCGCGAATCGATATATTTTTCCAACCGATTGAGCGAGGGTGTCTCTTCCACACAGGGTGGGCACCATGTGGCCCAGAAATTTAGCACCACGACTTTTCCCTTTAAATCGGAGAGACGCTCGGATTTGCCGGCGAGCGTGAGGGGAAAGTCCTGAGCCGATTTCCCCGCGATGGACGCTTCGCCCTGGCGATAGCTCGGCATGGCGAAAAGGACCAGGATGCCTGCGGCAAGCGCCACAGCAGCCCAGCCAGCAATTCTTCGCACGAGAGGCATGGCCATTATAATAGCCTATCTGCTGACCGTACGGGACTGTGTCCGGCCCCACTAATGCCAATTGAACACGATAGGCTGCTAAATTCGACCGCGCCGGCGAACAGCGAAAGCGCAACTGCTCGCCCCCACACTAGTGGCGGAATTACCGCCGTCGTACCGGCGCGGAATGAAGAGGCGGTCATCGCCGCCTGTGTGCAGTCGCTGGCAAAGCAAAGCGAGATTACGGAAATTGTGGTCGTAAATGATCAGTCCTCGGATGGCACCGCTGCTATCGTCCGAGACCTCGCAACTCGAATCCCCACGTTGGGGTTACTCGAGACGCAAGAGCCGCCGCCTGGTTGGGTGGGCAAGAATAATGCGCTGACGCTTGGGGCGCGCAATGCCAAGAGCGACTGGCTGTTATTTACGGACGCGGATGTGGAACTCGAAGAGGGTGCTACCGCCCGCGCATTGCAGATTGCACAGGAGAACCATGCAGCGTTGGTGTCCTTCTCACCGCAGCAAATTACCGAAAAGTGGTATGAGAAAGCGCTGATACCGTTTGTGTATTGCAGACTCGCGCGTCGATTTTCCTATGCCGACGTGAATGATCCGAAGTCGGGGGCAGCCGCAGCCAATGGGCAATTCCTGCTGATAAGACGCGAGGTCTACGAAGCGATCGGCGGTCACGCGCGATTTGTGTCAGATGTTTTAGAAGATGTGGCGCTGGCCACGGCGGTAAAGTGCGCCGGTCACCGCTTGTGGTTCGGCCCGGGCAAGGGAATTGTGCGCGCGCGAATGTACAGCACGTTCGCCGCGATGTGGGAGGGATGGACGAAAAATCTGTACCGCTTGATGGGCGGAACGCCGTGGAGCACGTTTCGCGAAGGCGAGTCGGCGTTTCCCTGGATACCGCTAGTGGTAATTTTACTGGGGGTCAAATTTCCAATCGCCATGTTCGCAGGAGTCCTGCTTTTGGTGTTGCGCCAGATGAACTACGGATCGGAGCTGGTTCGTAACCAATACCCGTTCGCTTTCATCATCTACTATATACCTGCGGCATTTTTATATGCGGGAGTGCTGGCGGCCTCTTATCGCAGCTATGCGCGAGGCAAGGTACAGTGGAAGGGTCGCGAGTACAGCACGAAACCCGCGAGGGACAGAAATAACAAATAAAAGACAAATTATGGTCCTGATTACACGCAGAATCGAGTTTTCAGCTTCGCACGTTTATCATAGTGCGCAGCTTTCTCCGGAGGAGAATCGGCGCATTTTTGGGAAATGCAATAATCCGCACGGGCACGGACATAACTACACGCTGGAAGTCACCGTGGCGGGCGAACCGGATCCGGTTACCGGAATGGTGCTGGACTTGAAGGAGCTGAAAGAGATTCTGGAGCGCGAAGTGATGCAGCGCATGGACCACCGGCATTTGAATCACGAGGTACCTGAATTGGCCGGCCAAATTCCGACTTGCGAAAATATCGCGCGACTGATCTGGAATTTACTGGAGCCAAAGATAAAACAAGGCGTGCTGCACCACGTGCGATTGTATGAGTCGCCGGATCTGTTCGCCGACTGCTTTCGAAACGGAACCGGGGGACGGGGAAGTATTTGATGGTCGCGACTGCTAATTCGAAGGAACTCAAGATTGAACTGGGACGCCGCTACCATTTTTCGGCGTCCCATCGGCTGCATAGCGCGCATCTAAGCGAAGAGGAGAATTGCCGGATCTTTGGGAAGTGTAATAACCCGTTTGGCCATGGGCATAATTACCTGCTGGAAGTTAGTGTCTCAGGCAGAGTCGATCTAGCGACGGGAATGATTGCCAACCTGGCAGATCTGGACGGGTTTGTGGAGAAAGCGGTGCTGCAAGTTTTCGATCATAAGTCGTTGAACGAAGATGTGACGGTTTTTCAGGAAAAAGTGCCGACCACGGAAAATCTGTGCATCGATATTTATGAGCGGCTGAAGAGTTTCCCGCACGCCAAGCTGGAACGCGTGCGCATCGAAGAAACCCGCAACAATAGTTTTGAGTATGCTGGCGGAGAGTTTGCGCGAGTCCCCGTCGCGCGTGGTGCGGAAAAGGAGCTAAGGTGAGCGAACCTGGCGAAGAGCTGTTGCTGCACGAACCGAAAGCGAAAGAAGAAAACATCGCGGCGCTGGTGCGCAAGATGATCTCCATCATCGGAGAAGATCCCAACCGCGAAGGGCTGCGCAAAACCCCTGAGCGATTTGAGAAGGCGCTGAAATTCCTGACCAGCGGCTATCACCAGAATGTGGAACACATTCTGAACGGCGCCACCTTCAGCGTGGCGTACGACCAGATGGTGATCGTGAAGGACATTGAATTTTTTAGTTTGTGCGAGCACCATTTGCTGCCGTTTTTTGGAAAATGCCACGTCGCGTATTTACCGAATAAGAAGGTCATCGGGCTGAGCAAAGTGGCGCGGCTCGTGAATATGTTTGCGCGCAGATTACAGATTCAAGAGCGCCTGACCAGCCAGATCGCGCAGGCCATTGAAGAAAAAATCAGTCCGGAAGGTGTGGGAGTGATTGTTGAGGCGCGTCATTTATGCATGCAGATGCGCGGTGTGGAGAAGCAACACGGCCAAGCGGTGACTAGTGCGATGCTGGGGGCTTTCCGCCATAACAAGGAAACGCGAGACGAGTTTTTGTCGCTGGCAAGAAAGCGCCAATCCTGACTATTACCAAGAAAAACATTTGGACAGGATGGCTGCTGCGCCTAGGCACGGCAGAAGAAATCGATTTATTGGGGAGGAAAAGCGGATGACTGAAGAAAATAAAGGCCGGATAGCGCTGGTGACCGGAGCAAATCGAGGAATCGGACTCGAAACGGTAAAACAGTTGGCTCAGCAGGGCATGCATGTGTTGCTGGGAGCGCGGAATCAAGCAAAGGGATCGGACGCCGCAAAGAAATTGAAAAGCCAAGGGCTGGATGTTGAGTTCATCCACCTGGACGTTGACGATGAGAAAACGCACGTGCAAACGGCGAAAGAAATCGAGGCGAAATTCGGAAAGCTGGATGTGCTGATAAACAACGCGGCAATCATGCTAGATGAAAAGAGTAACGGCGGATTTGCACCTGCCAGCAAGACCTCGGTGAAAATGTTTCGAAAAACATTTGACACTAATTTGTTTAATATTATTGCATTGACGCACACGCTGCTCCCGCTAATCAAAAAGTCGGCAGCCGGTCGGATTGTTTTTCTGTCCAGCATTTTGGGATCTTTGACTTTGCATAGTGATCCTAAATCGCCAATTTACAATTACAAGCCGCCGGCCTATGACATTTCGAAGACGGCGCTGAATGCCTACGCAGTGCATCTGGCGTACGAATTGAAGGACACGCCGATAAAGGTGAACGTGGCGCATCCGGGTTCTGTGGTTACGGACATGAATGCCAGTGGAAATTTGCAGGTGGATGAGGGAGCGAAAACGTCAGTGGCGCTGGCGACCCTTTCCAATAGCGGATACAACGGGAAGTTCATTCATCTGGGCCAAGAACTGCCCTGGTAAGCGTAATTCCCTGAGGATCGCCTCCGACTAACTGGACTTCGACGATTTAATTTGTGCGCGCGCTTTTCTGCCGCGCTGCCGCGAGCGGCGCACGCGGTCGCGATTGCCACAGGTGCGGTCGTTGCACCAGCGGCGCGTGTTGGCTTTGGTTCGATCGTAGAATATCCACTTACATCCTTCATTAGGACAATACTTCAGGCGATCCGGACGATTCAACGCGAGCATGTCCACGAATGACGCGGCGATGCGGGAAAGTATCCATGGCCAGCCGGGACGCAGCGGAACAATTTCGGAGTGCACTCCATTTTGGTGCTGGAACAGCTTTACGCGCACGGGTACGTTGAAATAAGAATTAAGAGCATTCAGGTCACGCCCGTCGAGAGCTTCGCCGGCCATAAGTTTAGCGGCCATGCGCCGTAACAGAGCGCGCAGAGCGATGAGTCGAGCAAGGGGGATGGGGCGGGGAAGTGGTGCGGCTAGATTCCAATGTTGGACGACACGGCCAGTCCACGACGGGTCGTGCAAATGGTCGTTGAGTTTGCCATAGCCGTTCCATTCAAGTGAGTTGGCTAAATCCAGCCAGGCGGATTCCTTACCGAAGCCCGCGGCAACGAAATTGTCAGTGTCCTGTTTCATGATCTTTGCTTAAGGTAATGCTCTAAATTGATTTGACTCATTACACGTAATCGGCTAGTGTAGCTTATGTAACGAGTATAACATTAATAGGGCATTACGCGACTTTTGCTAATGCAGCCCAGGTGAGATGATATGAGTGCCCCGACGATGTCTGCGACAATCGTAAAACCCACGATATTGGCCAAGTCCGGCGAGTCCGACAAAACCGGGGCTTCCAATCGTTTGCTGATCATCTTTTGTTTTTTCGCGATCTACACCATTTGGGGTTCGACGTACCTGGCTATCCGCTACGCGGTGGAAACAATACCGCCGCTCTATGCCGCGGGCATTCGGCATCTCGTCTCCGGGACGATCTTGCTGTTGTGGTGCTTTGCGAAAAAAGTACGACCGCGCGCTTCGCAAATTCGAACTGGCGTGATCATTGGGGTTTTATTTTTTCTACTGGGCCATGGACCGCTGCACTGGGCAGAGACCCGGGTGCCTTCAGGTCTCGCGTCACTTCTGGTAGCCACCGAGCCCATCTTTGTTTTTTTCCTCGCGGCTCTGGCTACAAAGCGCTGGCGATTCAGCTGGAAGATATTCGCCGGCGTGTTCATGGGACTGGCGGGCGTGGGACTGCTGGTAGGGCGAACAACCCTTACATCCAGTCGCGGAATGATAGTTGCATCGCTGGCAATTTTGTTTGGCGCGCTGTCGTGGTCGGCGGGAATTATCTATGCGCGCAAGTCGAATCTGGCCGGTCATCCACTACTCATGACGGCTCTATCTTCGCTTTCTGGCGGAATTCTGCTGCTCATCAGTGCAACGATATTTGGTGAATGGCGGGGCTTTTCGTTTAGTTCGGTGACCGCGCGTTCCTGGGAGGCGTTGGCGTACCTCGTTGTTTTCGGATCGCTCGTGGCATTCAGCGCTTACAACTGGTTGTTGGAACGCTACTCACCAACACTGGTGGCGACGCACACGTACGTCAATCCGGTGGTGGCGGTGCTGTTGGGATGGATGCTTGCGGGTGAGAAGGTGACGCTCAACGTCGGCGTTGCCGCCGCGATGGTGATTGGCGCGGTGGTGTTGGTAGACCGCGGCACCGCGCCAAATCCTGAAGGACGAAAGCGAATTGCTAGCTAGAAGAACAAACCAAGACCCAGGTTCATACCTCCACGGCGAACCGGGGCCACCCTCCCCGCGTTTTTAAACACCGCGTGTCGCTAACAAATAGCTACTTGGTGATGTCCACCGATGCGCGAGTTTTCTCCCATTCGACGCGCATGGTACAGCCGGATCCAGTCTTATCAAAAGCGATCGTGAAGTTTTCCACAGGTGCTGGCGGCGTGGGAACTTTCATGTCCACACGCGCGAGATCGAATTCCGGCCCGGCATATTTGGTACCCCACTCTCCGGTTTTCTTGCTGATGATCAGTGTCCACTTATCCGCGTTGGGAATAGCGAACAACGTATAGCTGCCGGCGGGAACTTTAGTGCCTCCCACGGTGAGGTCCGCAGTGCTGACAAACGTAGTGGCTTCGTTAGCGCCAAGTCTCCAGACTTCTCCATAGGGAACGAGTCCCCCGAAAATTTTGCGGCCCTTGGCGCGCGGGCTGGAATAGTCGATGGTAATGGTAGCGCCATCGCCCAAAGAGCACGAGGCTTTGGCCGGCGGACTAGGCCTCGCAGCTTTATCCTGGACGCCTGGGCTCGCGGGTTTATCTTGCTGCGCGAAAGTAAGCGAAGCAAAAAGTAGAAGATTGAGACCAGCTGCAGCAGCGCGTATTTTCATTTTTCTCTCCTGATGGGCCGATTAGACGGATTGAAGTGGCCAAAGCATTGAACCTAATTTAGGGTCTGGAAGCAAGCAGATGTCGCCAGACTCGACTCAGCGCACCCCAGTCTTTTTCTTCTGGAGCTTTAGGAATTCCGGGTTCCACCCTGAACCAACTGGTTCGCTTTGGGTGAAGTCAACGTATCCGTATTCGTCAAAGCTTTTAACGGTATAGACCTTTCCAATCATGCTCTTGAACAAGTCTTCGGCGCCCAATTCGTTCTTTACGCCGGGTGCAAAAATGATTTTTGACATCCCGATAACTTTCACCTTGTCACCGATGTGGAACTTTCTCTTAACCATGGTTCGCGGGAAATCAATATTGCCGGCCCTTCGGGAATATTAGCAATTCTTTACAGTTTTATAAGTATTGTGTTAGCCTGATTGAGTTGAAGAGAAGAGGAAATTTTTCAGGGGACTGACGGAGAGAGGCACTTGAGCGAGCTTAAGGCAGTGTTGATCGAGCAATATCGCACTCACATTAAGGACACAGGATCACCGGAAGTGCAAATTGCGCTGCTGAGCGAGCGGATCAACTATCTGACGACGCATCTCAAGTCGCACGTCAAAGACCACGCATCACGTCGCGGTTTGATTATGATGGTGAACAAACGCCGGCGGCTGCTGGACTATCTCAACCGCCGCGACCCGGATCGGTACCGCGAGATTGTTGAACGTCTTAGCCTGCGCAAGTAACTGCCCTAGAAGTGCGAAGGGGCGGAGTCCGCAACGCAATCGCGAAGTGACAAATTCCACAGGGAGTCTGTCTGCCGGTAGTGTGAGCTCCGGCTCGAGTATGGGCGATTCGCGTTTGACGAATGGCGCGCACGATAGGGCCGTAATTTAGGCGTTTTTCGCGGTGTTGTCCGTTGGAGTTTTGCAGGTCCCACAAAGCGTTCGACCACCTCTTGTCTTCTTTACCGGCTGCCTCGAAGGCCGGCCAACTGCCCAGCAGAGAAGGTTTTACGCGCAGCCGTGCAACGGCTGACGCTTTTTGCAATGCTTTGCGCGAACGCGAAGCTAAAGGAAAGAATAAATGTCTGAACAATCACACAGTCCCGCACCACACCAGGTAACTGTTGAAGTCGGCGGGCGTCCGCTGATCCTGGAAACCGGCAAAGTAGCCAAGCAAGCGAATGGCGCGATTATGGCGCGCTACGGAGACACCATCGTATTAACCACGGCTTGCATGGCACCCACCGCGAACGATCGCGACTTTCTGCCTTTGACCGTGGATTATCGTGAAAATACCTATTCAGCGGGAAAGATTCCTGGAGGGTTTTTTAAGCGCGAAGGGCGCCCGTCGGAAAAAGAGATTTTGACCTCGCGGTTGATCGACCGGCCGATGCGCCCGCTGTTCCCCGATTCATGGCGCAACGAGACCCAGATCGTCAGCATGGTGTTGTCGGCGGATAGCGATAACGATCCCGATGTGATCGCGGTGACCGGAGCTTCCGCAGCTTGCTATTGCTCCGACCTGCCGTTTGAGAAGCCCATCGCGGCCGTGCGCGTGGGATTACTGGACGGCCAATTGGTCGCCAACCCGACCGTAGCGGATCAGAAAAAAAGTTTGATGAACATTGTAATTGCGGGAACCGAAGATGCCATCGTGATGGTGGAGTCCGGTGCCCTGGAAGTCTCCGAAGAAGCGGTTGTGGATGCCCTTGAATTTGGTCACGCGCAAATCAAAAAGATCGTGGGAGCCATCAAGGAGCTGCACGCTCGATTGAAGATCAAGAAGGTCACCGTGCCGCCGCTGCCGTTCGATGAATCGCTCTACAAGGAAATCGAAAAGAAGTACGGCGCAAGACTGCATGACGCGGTGAACACCGAGAAGCACCCCAAGAAAGTAAGCTACCTGCTGATCGACGCCATCAAGGATGAAGTTAAAGAATCGATCCCGGAAGAAGACGAAGAGAAGCGAGTTTTGGCCAAGCGGGCTTTTGACCGCTTGCGCGAGAATATTTTCCGCGATGACGTTCTGAACAAGCGCCGCCGTCCGGATGGGCGCGCCTTTGACCAGATCCGTCATATTTCTTGCGAAGTGGGTTTGTTGCCACGGGTGCACGGCTCTGCGTTGTTCACTCGCGGTGAGACGCAAGCCTTGGCCACGCTGACCTTGGGTACCAAGGAAGATATGCAGCGCCAGGACCTGTTGTTTGCGCAGGACCAGTTCAAGCGCTTCATGCTGCACTACAATTTTCCACCGTTCAGCGTGGGCGAAGTTAAGTTTCTGCGCGGTCCCGGACGGCGTGAAATCGGTCACGGCGCCTTGGCGGAACGCGCGCTGATGAGCCTGCTGCCACCCGAGGCGGATTTCCCATACGCCATGCGATTGGTGTCGGACATTCTCGAATCGAATGGTTCGTCATCCATGGCCACCGTTTGCGGAGGCTCACTGGCCTTGATGGATGCGGGCGTGCCGCTGAAGGCGCCATGCGCGGGAATCGCCATGGGCCTGGTCGTCGGCGAAGACATGAAGTATTCGATCCTGACGGATATTGCCGGAGCGGAAGATCATTACGGCGATATGGACTTCAAGGTAGCGGGAACGCGGGACGGAATTACCGCGCTGCAGATGGACATCAAGGTTCTGGGCATCAGCATCGCCATGATGCGCGCGGCGCTGGCCCAGGCCAAGAAGGCACGTTTGCAGATTCTGGATACCATGGAAACGACGCTCAGCGAGGGCCGCACGCAGATTTCGGCTTTTGCGCCGCGTTTGTTCAAGCTGAAGATTCCGCAGGACAAGATTCGTGATTTGATCGGGCCGGGCGGCAAGAAAATCAAGTCCATCATCGAAACCACTGGAGTGAAGATTGACGTGCTGGAGGACGGTACTGTGCACATCTTCTCCACCAGCGGAGCGGGCGGCGATGCCGCTTTGCAAATGGTGCGGGATATTACCGCCAGCGCCGAAATCGGCAAGACCTATCTCGGCAAAGTGGTGCGGCTCGCGGAGTTTGGCGCTTTCGTGGAACTTTTCCCGGGCACTGACGGCCTGCTGCACATCAGCGAAATCTCCGAGCATCGCATCCGCGATGTTCGCGATGAACTGAAACTCGGTGACCAGGTTCTGGTCAAGGTACTCTCCATCGAGGGCAACAAGGTGCGGTTGTCACGCAAGGCGTTGATCAAGGAAGCTCGCGAAAAGCAGCAGAAGGCTGCGGGCGCCGGGGCCACCACCACCACAACGACAGAAGAAAATGGCAACGAGGCCAATTCGAATATTTCAGAATAATTTCTGAGTAGAAAATCGATTCAAGAAAAAGACCGGCGAAATCGCCGGTCTTTTTTTATAACTCGAATAGCTGTGAAACCGTTCTGCGAAACGATCTTAAAGACTAGTTTTGCGCGCAGGACTGCGGGCAGTGCACCGCATCGAGGGCGCCCCACAGCGCGTTGAGAGCGTTGTCAGTCGTAGCCATAATTTCGTCGGAATCACCTTCGGCGTGTTGCTCCAGCCAGCTACGCCATGCCGCGCGGTGAGCTTTGTCGGCCTCTTCGTGCACGGTGAAATAAGCGAGCGCCTCAGGTTTAGTGATGCCGTAGAAAGTCTTCAATCCTTCAATTTTTGTTGTGGCAATTTCGGGAACCTGGGATTCGTAGGCGTATAAAGCGGCTACGGCTTCGGCGACGGGGCGATCGCCGCAAATCTCGCGGTAAGTTTGCACTACCGCTTGCGTGCCGGGAAGCGCCGGGCAGCAAGTTATGTCGTCTTCCTGAACACCGAGCGCGATCGCGAAGTCGCGCCACAGCTTAGGATGCGAGCCGTGTGGATCTTCTTCCTCGGCAAGATTTTCTTGCACAAGTTTTCGAAGGTCCCCGTCAGTGCGCGCCGCGAGTACACGAAGGTGCGCCGGGAAAGCTTCGACGTGACGGTAATACTGCGAGGCATACAGTTGAAGCGCTTTGCGGGAAAGCTTGCCGGCCTGCCAATCCTGATAAAACGGATGGTTCAGGAGGTTTTTGGCCGCGATGGCGGCATCCAGGCGGGGGAGCAGTTCGCTGTGGGACATTTGACTACCTCCTAAGAAACGGCACGCGCAGAAACCACGGCGCAGTAGCCATTCTTAAACGTGCCGCATTGTAGCAAAGATTGCCTGGGATTGCTTTAGGTTGAAAGATTGAGACGCTAGCGTGCGAATAACACTAGCCCCGGTTCTACGCGGAACCGCCTGACGGCGCAGCTACATCCGCATTGTGCCTCGCTTCGGCCCCCTCTGCGTCCGGATCATCGAAAACCTCTTCGGACTTTTCCGGGCTGCGGCGTAACAAGGTAATGCAGTACACCAGCACAAATACCAAAAGGCCAAGCAAGGCAAGTTCAATCATAGAAGCCTTGAAGATGGTTTGGCCCTCAAGCGTCCACTTGCCCTCTTTTGTCAATGCCGCCGCCTCTAAAGTGATCACCAGAATGCGCCGGATGGAAGCGATCAGCCCTACGACTAGAAACGGTTCAGTGACCAGTGTGTGCGAACGGATGGAAATGCGCACGGTGTGCAAAATCTCCACCAGCATCAATACAACTAGAAGCTGGTCGAGTACCCGAAGAACCAAATTGGTGTCGGCGACCACCATCCACTGATGCCAGGTGTCCCACAGCAGTTTGCCGGAGCGCGCGATGGTCGCGAGTGCCGTGAGCGAAATGAGCACCGCGAGGATGGTGAGGATGGCAACTTCGGCCGT
This sequence comes from Candidatus Acidiferrum sp., assembly GCA_035996445.1. GTDB lineage: Bacteria > Acidobacteriota > Terriglobia > Acidiferrales > UBA7541 > Acidiferrum. The sequence goes on from DASYJM010000064.1 coordinate 71,482, forward strand.
GCCCAGGTAATCGCCGAAATGTTTGCGTATTTTTTCGTCCGCCATTTGGGCAAATCGTATCAGCCGCAGCCGTAACCTTCAAGAAAACCCGAAAAGTAAGAAACATTTATCCACCGCGTTCGTCAACTAAGACAGGTATCCCGTTTTGTTACACTCCGGCCGGGCCGGCACTCCATGACCGAGGTTGTCGCGGGTAAACGCGTCCGCATCGAATCCGTCGACGTAGTTCGCGGCGTCATCATGATCATCATGGCGCTCGATCACGTGCGGGAGTTTTTTTCGAATGCCGGTTTTGATCCCACCGATCTTGCGCGCACCAACGTACCCCTGTTTTTTACGCGCTGGATCACGCATTTCTGCGCACCGGTTTTCTTTCTGCTAACCGGCACCGGCGCGTATCTTTCGCTGCGAAAGCAATCGCAAGCACAATTGTCGCGCTTCCTGTTTACCCGCGGGCTGTGGCTAATCTTTCTTGAACTGGTAGTGGTTCGATGTCTGGGATGGCAGTTTAATTTCGACTACCGCCTGACCTTGCTCATCGTTTTGTGGGCCTTGGGTTGGTCGATGATTGTGCTTTCGGCGCTTATTTATATGCCGGTGGCATGGGTGGCGGCCTTCGGAGTAGTTATCATCGCGGGACACAACCTGCTTGACGGCATGCAATCCTCAAATCCAATTTGGTCCATCCTGCACTCTCCCGGCATGGTGTGGAGCGATGGCCAGCATTTCGTGTTCGCTTTATATCCGCTCATTCCTTGGGTCGGTGTCACCGCGGCGGGTTACGGCCTCGGGCAAATTTTCAAATGGACGCCCGAGCGTCGGCAAGAGTTTTTATTGCGCTTGGGACTTGGCTTGACGGGGGCATTCGTGGTGCTTCGCGCAATAAATATTTATGGGGACCCGCTTCGATGGAGCGCGCAAAAGTCGGCGGTTTTCACCGTGCTATCTTTTCTGAATACCAACAAATATCCGCCATCGGTACTGTACCTGCTGATGACCCTCGGCCCTGCAATGCTTTTTCTTCGTGCGGTCGATTGCGGATCTCCGCGCTGGTTGCGGCCCGCGCTGATCGTTGGCAAGGTGCCGATGTTCTATTACCTCCTGCACGTTCCTCTCATACACCTCATCGCCGTTATTGTCTGCTATGCGCGCTATGGGCAGGCTCATTGGATGTTTGAGTCTCCCAGTATTGAGTATTTTCCATTTGCGCGGCCCCCAGACTGGGGATATTCGTTGCCGACCGTGTATTTGATTTGGGCTTTTGTTGTAGTGGCGCTCTATCCACTCTGCAAATGGTATGCCGGATTGAGGCAGCGGAGTAGCAATTCCTGGCTCAGTTATTTCTGAGATCTTAACTCACCATCTTGCCAGCTCGAAATCAATCTTTGATGTGCAGGCGCACGATTTGCGCTCCGACCCCGCGCAATTTTTTAACGATGTCTTCGTAGCCGCGGTCGATGTGGTAAACGCGATCGATGGTGGTTTCACCGTTGGCCACTAGTCCGGCGAGAACGAGCGAGGCGCTGGCGCGCAGATCGCTGGCGATTACGGTAGTGCCGGTCAGCGGAGAAGGCCCGCGCACCACGGCGCGACGGCCGTCGACGGTGATATTTGCGCCCATGCGCAGCATTTCGCTGGCGTGCATGTAACGATTTTCGAAAATTGTTTCCGTGATAACGGAAGCGCCTTGCGCCTGGGAAGCCAGGGCCATGTATTGGGCCTGCATATCCGTGGCGAATCCAGGATATTCCTCGGTTGTGACATCGGCAGCTAGGAGTTTTTGTGCGCCGCGCACGCGCAAGGTGGTTTTGTCGATGGTTTCGATGCGCGCACCGGCTTGCTGCAATTTGGCGATGACGGACGCGAGATGTTCGGGCGCGCAATTGGTCAGCGTTAAATCGCCGTCGGTGATGGCGCCCGCGACAAGGAAGGTACCCGCCTCGATGCGGTCGGGAATCACGGTGTGCTCGGTGCCGTGCAATTTTTCAACTCCGCGAATGCGCAGTGTGGAACTGCAATTGCCTTCGATTTGCGCGCCCATTTTGCGGAGCATGTCCACCAGGTCGGTCACTTCCGGCTCGCGCGCCGCGTTGTTGAGAACGGTTTCCCCCTCGGCAAGCACGGCAGCCATCAAAATATTTTCGGTGCCGGTGACGGTAATTTTTTCAAAGGTGATATTCGCGCCTTTGAGCCGGCCATTCTGGCCCGTGTGGCCATTGCCGGGAACTTTGGCTTGAATGTAGCCGTGATCGGTGGTGATCTCCGCGCCCATTTTTTCGAGCGCCGCAAGATGCAAGTCCACCGGGCGCGCGCCAATAGCACAGCCGCCCGGAAGTGAGACGCGCGCCACCCCCATGCGAGCCATCAACGGGCCAAGTGTAAGAATCGACGCGCGCATGGTCTTCACCAATTCGTACGGCGCGACCGCATCGCTTAGCTTGACGGCTTGGATAGCGTAATCGCTGGCAGGAATATCCGTTATGGAAACTTTGGCGCCCATGAACGCCAGCAACTTGCTCATGGTGATGAGGTCGCGGACCTTGGGAATATTGTGGAGGGTGACGGGCTCCTTCGTCAGTAGCGCCGCAGCCATCGCCGGTAGCGCGGAATTCTTCGCGCCGCTGATGGCGACTGTTCCGTGAAGTGGCTTACCGCCCTTGATTAGAAATTTGTCCATGAGAGGGAATCAAACAAAATTCGAAATGCGAACCGTTGGTCCGCTTACGCGCTTGAACGCGTGCGGACCTTCGCAGCTATTCACCCAGCGCTGCACGCAAATGTCCTTTCGCATGGCGCAATTTCCGTGTCGCGTCGGCCGCGTTTAGCTGCAATTTCAGCATTACTAGCGCCAAGCGCAAATTGTGTCCGGACTGACGCAAAGCGTGTTCCGAAGCAGACAGACTTTCGCCGCTGGCGTCCGCCAATATGCGCACCATTCGCTGCGAAACCTTGCGATTCGATGCTTGCACATCGATCATCAGGTTTTCATAAACGTGTCCAAGGCGAACCATCGCTGCTGTACTTAGCATGTTGAGAACCATCTTCTGCGAGGTTCCGGATTTCAGCCGTGTCGAGCCGGTGAGGATCTCCGGTCCCACGTCCGTGGCGATCAGGACATTCGCGAGTCGCGCTACCAGAGTGTTGCGATTCACGGTAATCGCTATGGTCGCCGCGCCAATCTTCGACGCGCAGCGCAGCGCCCCCAGCACATACGGAGTGGTACCGCTGGCACAAATCCCCGCGACCACATCATTTCGCGTTAATTTGATTTTTCGCAGATCGCGCTTGGCATTCGCCGGCGAATCCTCGGCTCCTTCCACCGCGCGGGTAATCGCCCGGCCGCCTCCGGCAATCAATGTCTGCACCAGTCTCGGCGATGTTCCAAATGTCGGCGGGCACTCCGCGGCATCCAGCACCGCGATGCGTCCACTGGAGCCCGCGCCCACGTAGATGAGCCGCCCTCCGCCGCGAATAGCCTGCACGATCAGGTCGACTGCGCGGGCAATAGCAGGAAGCGCCCGGCCAACCGCGGCGGGCACTTTGCGGTCTTCCCGATTCATTAGCCGCACGATTTCTAAAGCGCTTAAACGGTCGAGATTTTTCGATGCGGAATTCCGCAGCTCGCTGCGTCTGTATTCCCTGGGTCTCGAGGCCACAGTCGCATTATAGCTTTGGGCTGCCGCAATCCGGGGGGCTCGCGATGAAAAACGCTTCTGCCTTGCAAACAAATTGCTAATACCTTCACGAAACTTGACCTTTCCTATTTACGAAGGCCAAGTAGCGATTCGGCTATCATGAAACGACGGCTGGCAGCTCGGTGTCAGCAGGGCGGACTCCTTGGAAATCGCATTAATGAACATTCTGAACCGGCTGTTTGAGGAGCGATTCCGCGCGCCCGTCACCCATGTGCATCCGCTGCAAGGACAACTAGGCGGGTCCGGGCGCCAGATCATCCGCCTTTCGAACGAGACGAACACTGCAATCGGCATTGTGTACGGCGTACGCGAAGAAAATGTCGCCTTCCTCGAATTTTCCAAACACTTTCGCAAACATGGGTTGCCGGTGCCCGAAATTTACGGCGAAGATCTGGACCACGGGGTGTACCTGGAGGAAGACCTCGGCAATAGCACGCTGTACGAATTTCTATCAAAAAATCGCGATGCCGGAACGATTGCCCCGCCGGTAGTGGAGGCATATCGAAAAGTTGTCGCGCTCTTGCCGCGCTTTCAAGTTGAAGCTGGCCGTGATGCGAATTACGAAGTGTGTTATCCCATCGGCAGCTTTGATCGCCAGTCCGTTGCCTGGGACTTGAACTATTTCAAATATTATTTTTTGCGTCTCGCGGGTGTTCCCTTTAGCGAGCAAGCGCTGGAAGACGATTTCGGGCGTTTGACCGATTTCCTGATGACCGCGGACCGGCACTATTTCCTGTATCGCGACTTTCAATCAAGAAACATCGTGTTGCGTGATGGCCAACCCTATTTTGTCGACTACCAGGGCGGGCGCAAGGGTGCGTTGCAGTATGACATCGCGTCTCTTTTGTTCGACGCCAAGGCCGATTTGCCGCCGGAGCTGCGGCAGGAACTTCTCGATCATTATCTGGACGCTCTAAGCGGTTACATAAAGCTCGATCGCGAAGCCTTCATGAAGCACTACTACGCTTACGTGTACGTGCGAATCCTTCAGGCCCTGGGAGCTTACGGATTTCGCGGATTTTACGAGCGCAAACAGCACTTTCTGCAAAGCGTGCCGTTCGCCATGAAGAATCTGCGCTGGCTATTGCATCACGTGACACTGCCCATCGAGCTACCTACACTGATGGCCGCGTTCCAAAGCATGCTGGCCTCGGAAAGACTGCAGGGATTAGCCGGCGAAGCGGAGCATCTCAAGCTGCGCATCTTTAGTTTCTCTTTTCATCAGGGAGCGCCAAAGGATGAAACCGGTCATGGCGGCGGATTTGTTTTCGATGGGCGAAGCCTGCCGAATCCCGGCCGTGAAGAGCGCTTTAAGCCGTTCACCGGCAAGGACATTCCGGTGATTGAATACCTCAATCAGCAGGAAAGCGTGCATCAATTTCTGGCTAGCGTGATGTCTTTAGTTGATGCCAGCGTCGCCAGTTACAAGGAGCGAGGATTCAAAAATCTCATGGTCTCCTTCGGCTGCACTGGCGGGCAGCACCGTTCGGTTTATCTTGCGGAACAATTGGCAAAACATTTTCGCGCCAGGAATGGTGTGGAAGTGGCGGTCCGGCATCTGCAACTCGAGAAGATGGGCAAATGAAGCTGCTCGCAACGAAGGCTCGCGATGATAGCCGCCCGATGAAAGCCATGGTGCTTGCTGCGGGGCTAGGTACACGCTTGCGGCCTCTCACCGATGACCGCCCAAAAGCGCTGGTGGAAGTCGGCGGGCGCACGCTGCTGGAAATTACACTCGCGCGCCTGCGTGCTTTCGGAGTCCACGACGTGATCGTCAACGTGCACCACTTCGCAGACAAGGTAACCTCCTTCCTCAAAGAGCGGGAAAATTTTGGCATGCGCATTGAAGTGTCGCGCGAGAACCTGCTGCTCGATACCGGTGGCGGCCTGAAAAAGGCTAGCTGGTTTTTTCTTGACCATTCCGCTCCGCCCGCCGAGCCGAAACAGGAACCGTTTCTTCTCCATAACGTCGACGTGGTGAGCACCATCGACCTCCAGCGTATGGTGCAGTTTCACCAGGATAATCATGCGCTCGTTACCCTTGCGGTGCAGCAACGGGAAACCAGCCGCTACCTGCTGTTTGACGAGCAGTTTCAGCTCTGTGGGCGACGGGTTGGGAGTGAAGGGAACCCTCAGATTGTACGAGCCGCGCCAAAAACGCAGGCATTGGCGTTTTCCGGCATTCATATCATTTCCCCACGCTTTTTAACGTTGATGAACGAAGAAGGGGTTTTTTCCATCATCGATACTTATCTGCGTCTGGTCGGAAGCGGAGAAAAAATAATGGCGTTTCGCGCCGATGACTATTATTGGCGCGACCTGGGCAAGCCCGCCGACCTCCAGCAAGCCGCCGGTGATCTCGAGCAGGGAGTTTTTTCGGCGTAGCGTAACATCCTGGCGTAAATCGAACACAAAAACAGAGTGTTGAGCGTGCCGTAAATGTTCAGCGGGAAGCGTGTGCAGGTTCGGCGAGGCCCAACGACTCCATAACCGCGTCATGAAGGGCCGGGCGAACCTGAGCCATTTTTTGATTATCGCGCCTGGGATAAACGCGATTGGTTAGCAGCACCACGAAAAGTTCGCGGTCGGGATCAATCCAGATGGAAGTGCCGGTAAATCCGGTGTGGCCAAAACTATGGGCTGAGAAAAAGTGACCGCTGGAGCCGCCTTCGGTGGGAACGGCCCAGCCGAGAGTGCGCGTGCCGCTGGAAAGTTGTTGCGGCGCGGTGAACTGAACGACGGTGGCGCGGCGCAAAATGCGATGATGTGCGTAGCTGCCCCCATTTAGCAGCATCTGACAAAATGCGGCAAGATCCGGTGCAGTGCTGAAAAGCCCGGCGTGGCCTGAAACTCCGCCGATAGCGAACGCATTTTCGTCGTGAACTTCGCCTTGCACCAGGCGATGACGCAAATTGTTATCTATTTCCGTGGGCGCTATCTGCGGCCACAGTTTCTTCGGCGGACGGAACATCGTGTTAGACATTCCCAACGGATCGAAAATATAGCTTTTGGCCAGATCGTCGAGAGTGCGGCCAGTAAGTCGCTCGATGATTTCCGCCATTAAAATAATGCCCAGGTCTGAATACACTTCTTTAGTACCCGGCTCGTATTCAAGCGGCTCGGCAAAAATTCTGCTCAAAGTATCTTGCTGGCCTTTGGAGGTACGCCAGTATTCCTTAAACGCAGGCAGTCCAGACGTGTGCGTCAGCAAATGGCGAACGGTAACTTTGCTGCGCCACTCTTTTTGCGCTGCAGTCGCGCCCCACTCAGGGAGATACCGCTGGACTTTGGCATCCAGATCGAGCGACACCGGAAAATCACCTTCCATCAATTTGGCGACGAGCGTGGTGGTGGCGACAACTTTAGTGAGTGACGCAATATCGTATTTCGTTTGCTCCACGACGGCGGGAGCTTGGGCATCGTAGCTGAGCTTACCAAAAGCGTGAATGGCAACTTTTCCGTGATAGCCGACCACCAGCGTGGCGCCCGGAAAAGCCTTGTCGGCGATAGATTTTGCCATGACCCGGTAGGCAGGCTGCAATTCTTTGTCGGCTGCCGCGTCCATGGTTTGCACTGTGCCGGGGTCCGCGGCGCGCGAAATGCCGAAGCCTGCTTTGAGAGCGATTCCAGGAATTGTGACCGGCAGACGGCCGCGGACAGGTATCTCCGCAAACAACGCACGAGCCACGGAAATTTGCGCGACATCACTAATGCCAAAAACGGCCAGCCAGGTTTCCGCCTGCGGAAAATTTTCGATCAGGTAGGGACTGCCAAAGCCCACCGCGATAACCGGCTTGCCAACTTTAAAAACCTGTGCCGCAAATGCCGCTTGATCAGCGGGAATATCCACGTCGCCTTTGCGATCGCTGACGCGCACAAACAGCGCGAGGATCGCGACGTCGTAGGAATCGGCCGGCGGCAACCTTAAAGTGTCAGCTTTTACGAAGCGCGTATCCGCGCGCAGCGTGGTTAGCGAATCAAAGCGGGAGCGCAGTTCGCGCTCAAGATCTTCGCCAGGATACGGCTCGGGGTCGGCATAAAAAGCCAGCAGCAAAGCGCGCGACGGTTTGGCAGCACTTAACGGCAAGCGATTTGCGGTATCACGCAGCAAAGTAACGCCGCGATCGGAAATGTCTTGCGCTTCTTTTTGCCAGGGCGCACGGCCAAACTTTTCGTTAATCGCGTTCAGGTCAACGAGCTTGTTCTTGTTGAGTTCCAGCCGTGCTTTAGCCTGCAAAATACGGCGCACCGACGCGTCAAGTCGCTCATGCGAAATGCGGCCCGATTTCACGGCGGCCTGCAACGCTTCGAATGCCGCATCGGGAACTGGCGACATTAGTAGCGCGTCGGCACCTGCAAGAAAGGCGCGCACAGCGGCTTCGCCGGGAGCATACCGAGTAGTGATGCCGCCCATGTCCATGGCATCGGTTATGACCAGGCCCTCGAAATGAAGTTCATCGCGCAAAAGTCCGGTTAAGACATTGTTAGAAAGCGTGGCGGGAGTGTTGGGATCGGGCTCCAGCGCGGGAATGGAAAGATGCCCGGTCATGATGCTGCCAACGCCAGCGGAAATCGCGGACCGAAAGGGAATCAGTTCCAAATGCTCTAAGCGATCCTTGTCGGCGCGAATCACTGGAAGATCGATGTGTGAGTCGGCAGCGGTATCGCCGTGCCCGGGGAAATGTTTGGCGGTGGCGAGCCCTCCATTTTCCTGCACACCGCGCACAAAAGCGGCCACGTACTCCGCGACGCGCTGTGGATCTTCGCCGAATGAGCGCGTATTGATAATAGGATTGCCTGGATTGTTATTCACGTCGGAAACCGGCGCATAAATCCAATGAATGCCGACGGCGCGGGCTTCCAGAGCGGTGATCTTGCCCATGGTGTAAGCGTCAGCGGCGTTCCCTCCCGCAGCCAAAGCCATCGCCGTGGGGAAGGATGTGCCTTCATCGAGCCGCATGGCGGAGCCGCGTTCGAAGTCCGCTCCAATGAGCAAAGGCAATTTGGAACGCGCCTGAAGCTGATTCGTCAGCACCGCCGTAGGATAAGCCTGACTTTTAATAATGCCGAGTGGGGACATCTGCGTGACGTTGATAAATCCGCCGACATGCAGATCATCGACGTCGTGCATCATCTTGCGATAGGCGTCCGTATCCGTGGACGTGAAGCTCCCGTGATAAGTGGTGAACAGCAGTTGGCCGATTTTCTCGTCGTCGGTCATCTTGCGCAGCGTGGCCTCGACCCATTGTTTATTAGTCGAAGAAAGCGCGCGGGCTCCCTTGGCGGATTTGGGAGCGACGGGTTTCTTCGCGGGCAAGGAGCTGGTTTGACTTCGCGTGTTGTAGGCCATAGAAAAAATGATCACAATAAGGAGCAGCGGGAGTCGGCTGGCGCCGGGATTTTTCACCAGGCCATTATCGCCCCTCATCGAAACCCTTCATCGAAACTCTTGATCGAAACCCTTCGTGTAAAAATGACCCGTTTGGTGCCGTGCATGCTCTGACTTTGTATATAGCACAGGCACTTGGGGGCCACAAACAACACGCGTGAGAGGCGTTCCAGAATATTATTGCGACTTATGAGGCATGCGATGAAGACCATCGGGTGGGACGAGTGTAAAGCGTCACAGCGATCAGCGCTGCGATTTTTTCTGATCCCGTTGCTTTGCTGCTTTGCTGTGGCAGCGCAGGCCAGCAGCCTTCACGCCGCAAACCCGCAGCGAGGGCATCATTCTCGTTCCCGCAATGCAGCAAGGGTGATGGTCGGGCTGGACGTGCTGGAGGCGGAGCGCTTCGCCCCGCTGCGCGGCAAACACGTGGGCGTGATTACTAATCACACCGGTCTGGATGGGCAGGGTCGCACCACGATTGATGCGCTCACGCACGCGCCGGAAATTCAGGTGGTGGCGCTGTTCACTCCGGAACATGGATTGGGTGGAACCAAGGACGAAAATGTTTCCTCCACGAAAGATCCGGTGAGTGGCTTGCCTGTCTACAGTTTGTACGGCGAGACGCGCCGGCCTACTGACGAAATGCTCGCCGGTATCGACGCGCTGGTTTTTGATGTGCAAGATGCAGGCGTGCGCTTCTACACCTACACCACCACGATGGCCTACTGCATGGAAGAAGCAGCCAAGCGCAAAATTGTATTTTTTGTGTTGGACCGGCCCAATCCCCTCGGCGGAGAAATCGTGGAAGGTCCCGTGCTCGACGCGGACAAGACCAGTTTCACTGGCTATTTTCGGCTGCCGGTTCGTTACGGACTGACCATCGGTGAATTAGCGCAATTATTCAACGAAGAAAATCACATTCAATGTGACCTGCACGTGATCACCATGAAAAAGTGGCGCCGCAATTATTTTTATGAAGAGACCGGCCTGCGCTGGCTGCCTCCTTCTCCAAATCTGCGCACGCTGAAAGGCTCGATACTTTACCCGGGGCTGGAGATTTTGCAGAACGGCGGCGTTTCCGTGGGGCGTGGCACGGAGGCGCCATTTGAGGAGTTTGGCGCGCCGTGGATGCATGGTGAAGATGTTGCGGCACGCTTGAATGAGCGGCACATCGCAGGGGTGAGATTTGTCGCGGCGGATTTTATTCCGGTGGCGGGATTGTATGCTGCGGAGCGCTGTGGCGGCGTGGCTATTCGAGTGCTAGATAAGCGCGCGATGCGGCCCATGACTATGGGCATGGAAATCGCCAGTGCATTGCGGCAGCTTTACCCGAATAAATTCGATGTGCAGAAAATGTTGTTTCTAGTTGGCAACGAGCAGGCCATCCGTCAATTGCAGCAGGGCGTGCCGGCTACGGAAGTTGCTAAAGATTGGGACGCGGACTTGAAGACCTTCGAATTAATGCGGCGAAAATATTTGTTGTACAAGTGAAATCTCCTTCGAAGTGATAAAGTTTTAAGATGCGAATTGTTTCCTTGTTGCCTTCCGCTACCGAGATACTCTTTGCGTTGGGGCTTGATGCTGAAGTTGTGGGCGTGAGCTACGACTGCGATTTTCCCCCGCAGGTGAGCGAGCGTCGCGTAGTGGTCGATTCGCGGATTCCGCCAGGACTCACGTCACTGGAGATAGACCGCCAGGTTCGCGAGTATGTAGAGCGCGGGGAGAGCTTGTACATTGTGAACGCTGAAGCGCTGAGGGAGTTGGCTCCAGACTTAGTGGTGACGCAGGATTTGTGCTTGGTGTGCGCAGCCTCTCCCGATGATCTTGCGGCCGTGTTGGCGAATTTTGAGAAGCGCCCCAAAGTACTATCACTGAATCCGCGAAATCTTGGCGATGTTTGGGACGATATCTCGAGGGTGGCGCGCGAAACGTCGCGGGACCATACTGCCGAGGAGTTGTCAGCCGACATTAAGCAGCGTTTGCAAGCGCTCAAACGCCAGGTTGAAAGAATTTCGCGGCGGCCGCGCGTGGCATTTCTCGAATGGCTGGAACCGTTCTATGTGGGCGGCCACTGGGTTCCAGAAATGATTGCGCTGGCTGGCGGCGAAGATGTTTTTGGGACAGTTGGCGCGCCCTCGTTTCGCGTGGAACTTAAAGATATCGTCGCTGCTGAACCAGACATCATTGTCGTGGCGCCGTGCGGCTACGACGCGGAGCAGGCGCGCAAGGAATATTTCTCCATGACATTTCTTTCCGAGTGGGATGCCATTCCTGCTGTCCGTGATGGCCGCGTTTATGCATTTGAAGCCAACGCGTATGCTTCGCGGCCCGGGCCCCGATTAGTTACCGGTGTTGAGGCACTGGCAAAAATCTTTCATTCTGACATGGTGGTCGGAGATGAAGCCGCAGGCGCGTTTCAGATCGCACGTCCCACACGCGAAAACTACGGGGCGACTTCGCCGGCGATGGATCTCTCGCGGCGCGCCCACATTCGATAAAAGGGCAAGCCAGCCAGTATCAAAAGCAAGCCGATGGATGAGCGGCCGGGGCGCTGGATCCAAATATTTATAGTCAAAGCCAGCGCGCCCGCCACGAATAGTCCTGGAACCCACGGGTAGCCCCAACAGCGATATGGCCTCGGCAAATCTGGTTCCGTTCGGCGCATGCGAAACAAAGCAATTACCGCAAACCCGTAAAAAATCCATCCCGCAAAAATAAAAAGATTGGTGAGCTCCTCAAACGTGCCGCTGAGCGCCATGAGGCTCGCGAGCACACCTTGAAAAATCAAAGCGCGGCCGGGAGTGCGAAATGTTGGATGGATGCCGCCGGCAATTCTAAAAAAAATGCCGTCGCGTGCCATGGCGTACGGGACGCGTGCCCCACTCAAAACCGAAGAATTCATCGAGCCCAACGCGGAGATGGCCATCGCGACAGTGATCCACGTGGCCGCGCCTCGTCCGATGGCGTGCTCAACGAGGTCCGAAGCGATGTGCTGTGATCGGGCGACGGCTTCGAACGGAAGAACTTTCAGGCACGCCGCGCTGAACAACAAATAAATGATCGCGACGAAAGTCACGCCGCCGAAAAGCGCTCTTGGAAAATTGCGCTGAGGGTCGGCTACCTCCGATCCGACCAGATTTAGATCTTCCCATCCGTCGTAGGCCCACAGTGCCGCTGCCAGCGTGGCGAGAAACGCGGCGAATATCATTCCTACACTGTCGCCAGTTGCAGGCCAAAACGGATCAGGAGCATGCGGCGGTCCTGCCGGAGAAAAAAACGCTACGCCGATGACGATAACGACGGACGTGATTTTTATGGCGGTCAGAAAAACCTGCACTGCGCCGCCAAGCCGCACACCGAGATAATTCACGCCGGTCATGCCCGCAAGCCAGAACACCGCGAGCGGCTGCGCCCAGGTAAAGACGAAATCATATGGCGCAATCCATCCACCCAGTGCGGGGACGTGCACGGTGAAAAGAGGTGTAGCGACCGCTGGAATAAGAAAGCTGACGAAGCGCATCATGCCCGCCGAAATGGACGCCAGCGAGCTGGGCCTGCCCACGATGGAATGCATCCAGCCAAAAAGAAAGCCGTAGACCGGGCCGAATGCGCGGCGCAGGTATGCATATTCGCCACCTGCTTCCGGAATGGCCGCGCCCAGCTCCGCGAAAGACAATGCGCCGAAAATGGACAGCACTGCGCCAACAATCCACGCTGCGAATACCACGGAAACGGTGCGGCCTTCGCGAGCCATTTCCGCAGGCTTCAGAAAAATCCCGGTGCCGATCATGGTGCCAATGACGATGGCAGCCGAGGCCCACGCGCCAAGCCCGCGAACCAGTTCGAGGCGTTGCTCAGTCACAGGCTTCGTCACAGTTGTGGGTGGTCTGCTCACAGAATTCATTAAGTAGGATCCAAGGTGGCGTGATGTTTCTCCGATTCGTCAGCTCGGGTCAAGAGACTTACCAGCGAGCCAACCAAAAAAGTCGTAGTGGAACCGATCAACACATACCACGTGAACACAATATTTGTCAGGCGCCATACGCAAAGAATGGTGATGAGTCCCGCGAACATACCGGCCAGCGCTCCAGCAGCGTTTGAACGGCGGTTTAGTGTGCCCAGAAGAAAAAGCCCCAGCAAACTTCCAAAAGGGAGCGACGCAACCGTCAGTCCCGCTTCGAGCACCGGCCCCCAGGTCATCAGGCCAAAGCCCATCAGCACAAGCCCCCAAAATAGCGTCATGCGCCGCGACAGACGCAGAAAGCCGGCATCATTTGCAGGTTGGTGGCTGCCGGAGTGGCCAAAGCGTAGCGCGGAAAAATCGAGGACGCTGCTGGCCGCGAGAGAGTTCAGCGAACCGCTGGCGTTGGACATGGCCACCGCGATGATGGACGCGAGCAACAACCCCGCAAGGCCCGCGGGCATTTCACGAACAAGAAAAAGTGGCAGGATGCGGTCGGTGCGCTCACCAGGAGAGAGCAAAGGTGTATGCTGCGCGAAAACGAAAAGCAACGCGCCGATCAGCAGGAAAACTGTAAATTGAAAGAGAACGATGACGCCACTGGCCAGAAGCGCGCGGCGGCTATCGCGTTGATGGCGCGCCGCAAGCAGCCGCTGAACAATCGTCTGATCGGTGCCGTGAGTCGCCATGGTTAAAAACGCGCCGCCGATCAGGCCGGACCAAAATGTATATTTGGTCGCTAAATTAAGCGAAAAATCAAAAATCTGCAGTTTATGCCCGTGCGTAGCGGCTATCTGGACGACTTCGTTCCAGCCGCCGTGAACGCGATGGAGCAACACGAAAAACGTCGCGGCACTGCCGGCAAGATAAATGATGAGCTGCGCCACATCTGTCCAGATCACCGCTTTCATCCCGCCTTCCAGCGTGTAGAGCAGCGTCAGCGCAATGACAATCACGACCGAGAGATGCTCGCTGGTGCCGAACACGACGCTTAGCACGATCGCGATCGCCGAGACGCGCACGCCTTCGGCAATCGCGCGCGTTACCAGAAACGTGCTGGCCGCCACCGCGCGCATTCGTTGGCCAAACCGTTTTTCGATCAGCGCATATGCCGTGAAGAAATCTCCGCGAAAATATCCTGGCAGCAACACAAGAACGATCAGCACGCGCCCGATTAAATAGCCGAAAACAAGTTGTAGGAAAGTCAGATTTCCGCCGTAAGCAATGGCAGGGGTGCCGATGATCGTAAGCGTCGAAGTTTCCGTTGCCACGATCGAAAACGCCAGCGCCCACCAGGGCGCCGTGCGACCCCCGAGAAAATAATCGCGCGTGACGGCATTGCGATCATCGCTGTCCATTTGCGCGGCCTGGCTTTGTTTGCGCCGGAAATGCATGCCCAACGCAGTTACGGCCAACAGATAGACGATGACGATGGCTAAATCGAGAGAATGAATGTGCATCGAGTCCGCTGAGGATAGTAGTGAGAGGTTCGTGCGTCAAGATTAGCCACAGGTTAGTGTCGTTAGCACATGATATGTCCGGTTGAATGAGCACACGAAATGTCCGCTTTTATCGAGCCGCAAAGGTAGAGCTACCAGCCTGGTGTCGTTAGCCACAGATTAGCCACAGGTACTCTTTTGAGTCGCGTTGAAACATGCCGTTAACAGTTGTTGCACTAAACTGGCTTATGCTTTTCCTATGCGCTGCGTATTGGGCTTCGATGGTGGGGCCACCAAGACGGAATGTGTGTTGCTGAATGAAGCAGGCAACACCCTCGCTTACGGCCGATCGGGCCCGTCAAATCCGGGACAGGTGGGATTTGAGCGCGCGATCGAAGAAGTCAAAAAAGCAGCGCAAGCCGCGACGTTTGAGGCGCGAGTGCAGCCCGATGCGATTAGCGCATTGTGTGCCGGAATCGCGGGCGTCGGAGCTGCAAAGTCAGCTGAGAGAATGCGTGCCTTACTGGCAGCAGCGTTCCCCGCCGTGGCGATGAAACTTTGTACCGATCTGGAAATTGCCTTGGCCGCGACAGGTGACGGACCTGCCATTGTGTTGATTGCCGGGACCGGATCGGCTGCGATGGGGCGCGGCGTAAACGGAGAAGTGCGGCGCGGTGGCGGCTTGGGTCCGCAAATTGGCGACCAAGGTAGTGCCCGCGATGTAGGCAGAAAAGCAGCGGCGGCGGCGAGATTGGAACGCGATAGAAGCGGCGAAGAAAGCGCGCTTGGCAAGCAGCTCAAGCGCCAACTGGGTGTTGCCACCTGGCGTGAGTTCGAAAGTCGAACCAGCGTGCCGCTGGAACAGGTATATCCGCAGCTGTTTCCGGTGGTGGCTAACGCGGCGGACGCCCGCGACCCGATGGCCCGCGAAATTTTGCGCGGGGCCGCCAACGATTTTGCCGCGCTGGTGAAGACGCTGGCCGATGATCTTAATTTGCAGCAGGTGCCATTTCGCCTGGCAAAAACGGGCGGAATGATAGGGCACTGCGCGTTTTTTGATGATGAGTTGGACTTCCGGTTGCACGAAGCTACACCTACCGCAAAAATTGGATTGCTGCCGATTTCGCCTGCGCATGCCGCGGCACTGCTGGCGCTGGAATCCATTCCTGCAGGCGGACTGACGAAAGATTCCCATGGCTGAGACAAGAGACGTGACGAGAAATGATGACACTCGCGACGCGCCAACCGCGCAGCGCGCGCTCACGGCCAGCGGCGAGGAACTTGCGGCACTCCTTCACAGTGATGTTAAGGAGGTTCTTTTAGCCCTGCTGAAAAACCCAGCCCTTGCCGATACTGACGTTGCCGTGCTGTTGGCACGCAAGTATTTGCCTACGGGAGTGATCGAGGAAATTTGTAAACGCAGAGAATGGCTTAAAACTTACGCGCTAAAAAAGGCCGTGGCTCGCCATCCGCACACGCCACGCCTCGTCAGTTTGCGGGTGCTGCGAGAGTTGTACCTGATGGATTTGGTGCAGATCGCTCTGCTGCCGGGCGTTTCCGCAGAATTAAAACGCAACGCTGAGGATCAGCTCATCACTCGATTGCCGCAGCTTCCCCTGGGACAAAAAATTACGCTCGGGAGGCGCGGTCCCGCGCGCGTGGCTGGGTTACTTCTGGGGGAAGGCCATCCCTTAGTTCTCCCCGTGGTGTTGGATAATAGTCATCTGACGGCGTCGCAGATTTTGAAGGCGCTGGCGCGAGAAGGTGTGCCGGAACCCGTGGTGCATGCGATTGCGCAACATCGCAAATGGAGTTGCGATTACAACGTTCGCTTGGCACTCGTGCGTAATCCCGCGACCACGTTGGCTACTTCGCTCAGTTATTTGCCGGAACTTACGGTTTCGGATCTCCATGAATTGGCCGCTCCCGGGATCGCCCCGGAACGTCTACGAAAATATCTGGAAGCCGAGACCCAGCGTCGGATTCGAGCAGGGGAGAAGTTGGTGGCAGAAAAAGAGCCTTCCGACGATGATCGACCGTCTAAAGATGCCTAGAAGCGGCAAAGATGTTCGGGTGCTACTAATACCTGATAATCGCAACTTTGGCGCTCATTTCGATAAATTATCGCCATTGTCGGGAACAAAACACTAGCCATTGCCGTCCTATAGCTATGCCCGCGAATGACGTATTCTCGGGGTCTAGACGGAGCTCGACGTTCGGCCGCAGCTTGCACTCCTGGCAGGGGGGATTCGCCAAGTTTATGGACAAGGGAGAAAATTTATCCCGACGACTCGAGCGCCGTTGGGCGCAGCGTTATTCGTTTCGCGCTGACCTCGAGATCGAATGGGGCTCAGCCGTGCTGGCGGGAAAAACGCGCGACATCAGTTCCAACGGCATGTTCATCGAAGCTGCCGACACCCTATGGATCGGCGCTGGTTTCATGGCCCGCCTGAACGTCGATCCCCCGGTGAAAGTGGATTGCTCCGTGAAACGCGTGGAGCCTGGCCTTGGAATGGGCGTGTCCGTGGCGCTCTCGGAATCCGATCAGCAAAAATATTACCAGGATCTTCTAGTCTCCCTCGCGGGCAATCCTACCAGCACCGCCTTATAATGGGCTGGTAGCACCATGTGGCGGATTTCGCGCGCAGTTTGCGGCGCCCTCATTCTTGCGCTCGTGAATTGCTGTGCAAACCAGGGGTTGCCAAGGCTGCCAACGGCTAAAATGACGAGATGTCTCAATTGCGGCTCGGAGCGCAAGGGCGACGAGTGCCCCTCGTGCGGACTTACTTCTTCCATCGCCGAGTTGGTGTTTCGCCCGCGTTTCATGAAACGCACCGCGGTTTTTCTCGCGGGCTCGCTGCTCTTTCCGTACATAAGCCAGCTTTATCCTCCGTTGGACCTCGACTGGATGCTGGTATTTTTTGGACTGATATTCTTCATCGGGCTGACCGTGGCGGTATTTGTGGATCGCGGCGCGCGCAATGGGAAGGACATTGAAGTGTTGAAGCGCATTTACGCCGGATTTATTCCGCTGCCGTGGATCCTGGCAGCCACGCTGTTCCTGAACGGCAAACTGGATTCACCAAAGAATGTGGTCTATTACCCGACCACCGTGCAAAGCCGCTTCAATATGCGTGGAATGGTGCGAGGGAGCAGAAGACTTTTTGTGCGGTCTTTACGTCCGGGACAAAAAGTAGAACGACTGGCTGTGGACATTGACGATTACGATCGGTTCCATGACGGTGATCCCGTCGTGGTGGGTGTAGCGCCAGGTGCACTGGGCATCAACTGGTTTTATGGAATTTATCGCCGCTAGGTTCCCTACTTCGGCCTACTTCGCTTGATGAGCGTAATGCTCGCCAAAAAAGTCGCCCTTATTCCACGCCGGACGTTGCGAGTCTTCGGTGATCAGCAAGCCACATAAAAATACAAAGCGCGCGTATTTCGCCGCCGCATCAAAATCCAATCCCGGCTGATCCATATCGTCCTGCGGCTGGTGATAACGAGTCTGTTCCCAGTTCTTAAAAATCTCCGTTGGTTTTATTTTCGGGTCATCGGACTTGAAGCCCGGGACCGGAAATATCGCCGGCACTCCCTGTTTTACGAACGAATACTGATCGCTTCGAATGAAGATCACTTCTTCGGGATTAGGATCCGGGCTCTCGTTTAGATGCATGCGAGCAGCAGCTTTTCTGACCACCGCATCGAGGCTGGAATGCTCAGCACCGAAGGCCACGATATCTCGCAGAGGCCAAAGCATCAGATCTTCATCCATGTTGACGTTGGCGACCACCGAGCTTTTGTTCACCGTCGGATAATGCGCAAAATAGTCAGAGCCCAGCAATCCAGCTTCTTCGCCGGTAACGGACAAAAACAGAATCGAGCGGCCCGGACGCGTTTTCATCCCGCTGAAGGCGCGAGCCACCTCCAGCAATATTGCCGAGCCCGAAGCATTGTCCAGCGCGCCGTTATAAATGCTGTCGCCCTTGACGGGCTCGCCCACACCGAGGTGATCCAGATGCGAACTGTAGACTACATACTCATTCTTCAACGTTGGGTCGCCGCCTTCCAGTTTTGCCACGACATTTCGGCTTCCAACATCCTGCAACCCGGTGACGTTGCGAATCTTCGCGGTAATCGGCATCACGAATGACAGGGGCTTTCCAGCTTTCATAGCTGCGAAAACTTCTTCCGCCGAGTGCGGGCTACCCTCGAAGAATTTTTTGGTCGCTTCCAGACTCAGGAAAGCGTTGCCTTTCAACTCCGGAAAATAATCATTGGGCTGTTGCTGTTTGTCGAGCCAGCGCAATTCCGGGAAGGACAGATCGCGCACCTGTTCCT
Organism: Candidatus Acidiferrum sp.; assembly: GCA_035996445.1. Taxonomy (GTDB): domain Bacteria; phylum Acidobacteriota; class Terriglobia; order Acidiferrales; family UBA7541; genus Acidiferrum. Next base: position 90,307 of record DASYJM010000064.1, read on the forward strand.
TAAATGAGTACAGTCGCTCAAGAACGGGATCGTCCAGGATGATAACCCCCACGGCCCCGTGAGCTGCGGCGTTGTGTGCCTTAACTTCACCAGACGAATAGTGCGCTTTCAGGGAGGACTCAAAATTGGGCGCCCCGAACATGAAGGCCACAATTTTCCCTTTTGCATCTACCCCCTGATAATCGTCATAGTTCTGCTCGGAGGCGGTCACACCATTACCCACGAATACAACCGGAGCCTCCACCGACGTCTCCGGCAGAACGGGATTGCCACGAGAAATATAATCCTTACGGAAAGTAAGAGTTTCGCCTTTTCCTGAGCGAGACAGAACAAGAGTGCTCTTCGTTTCGTCAGGCTTCGCCGAACGAAGTGGCACGCTTTGAAAGTAAGAGCCGTTGTCTCCGGCAGGCTGAAGCCCCAACGATTCGAATTGGCTGGCCATGAACTTGGCCGCGATATCGTAGCCCCGCGAGCCCGTACCGCGACCTTCCAGCGCATCGTCTGATAAAAAACGCATGTCCGCGCGGATGGCTTCCGGGCGAATGGCGTTCATAGCCTCATCGGCTGCGTCAGGGTTCGCATGCACGGAATAAGTGCGCCCGAAAAGCAGCACAAGGCCGACCGCGCACAAGGACAAAACCACGACATACTTTGATTTCGTGACACTCATGGATTTTTCTACACTCCTTGAAAATTGTTTTTGTGGACTAAGGTCGACGCACACCCGGAACCGGTTACATGCAAGGGTGTATTCTCAAATTCTGTCTAAGCATAAGACTGCTTCGTTACGTAAGTGGTGAGCACTTCAATAGGCTGATTTTCCATCAGCGCGCAGCGGGAGTTGCAGTTCGAGGACATGTCCGCCCTTCCCGAGCCGGAAGCGGATTCGTTGAACAGGTCCAACGTTGCGGTCTTTCCACTCGGTAATTTCCAGTGGCTCCTCGGGGATGTCGGAAGAAGACCACTGTACGCCATCGCCCTGCGGTTTCACGGTACGTGGATCAATGTCGAAAACCTGCTGCTCCGGGATGTTAACCAGCAGATAGCGCTTCCACAGTTTCACCAGCAGCACACCGCGCTTGGAGGTGTGATAAATATTCCACGAAGCCGGGGCTTCATCATTAAAGCGCACGATGGCGAAGGAGACAGATTTCCATTCGACGGGCTTGCTGGCCTCGGCGGTCTGAGAACGCAAAGGGTAAGAGAAAAATGCGATCAGTAGCGCAAGGAGCACTGCGGGGAAGAGGACGAAAGATGGCGGCCCGTTAGAGCGCGGCACCTGATGCGGCGTGCCATCTAGATGATGGTTAGCGCTGCTTTTCTCGTGATTCGCGAGTGTGGGCGACCACACTAGCTCACCTTTACTTCGCTGAACGATTTGTCGAGCAGTTGGATGGCATCGTCCACATCACCCTTGGTGGTATTCAGCATGGGCGCGAGGCGCAGTGTGTTGCCATAGAGCCCGCCTTTTCCGATGAGCAAACCATTGTGGCGTGCGCGCTCCATGACCATATTGGTAGCTTCGGGCGCAGGTTCTTTAGTCTTGCGGTCTTTTACCAATTCCAACGCTTGCATTAGCCCCATGCCGCGCACGTCGCCGATCAGCGCGTATTTGGATTGCAATTCCTCTAGCTTGCCGCGGAAATATTTGCCAACGATGTCCGCGTTTTCGCGCAAACCATCTTCCTCGATGAGTTCGATGGTCGCGCGAGCCGCAACGCTGGCGACAGGATTGCCGCCGAAGGTCGCGATGTTGCTGCCCTGGTAGCCACCCGCGATTTCTGGAGTCGTAACGGTAAGGCCGATAGGAACCCCGTTCGCCATGCCCTTGGCACTGGTAATAATGTCGGGAGTCACTTCCCAATGTTCTATGCCGAACCAGTTTTTGCCGGTGCGGCCCCATCCGGTTTGCACTTCGTCGGAAATGAAAAGGGCGCCATATTTTTTGACAATATTGAAAACTATTTTGAAATATTCGGGCGGCGCGGTGATAAACCCGCCTACTCCCTGAATGGGCTCGGCTATGAACGCGGCGATATGCCCGCTGGTGCCAGTCTGAATTAGATTTTCCACGTCACCCGCGCACGCCACACCGCAGTCGGGATACGTCAAATGCAGCGGGCACCGATAACAGTAAGGATTGACGGCGTGAGAGATGCCCACACTGATGACCCCAGCTCGCCGGTACGGGGCGTGGGCGGTCATCGCTTTGGTGAGACTCGACCCGCCTGAGTAAGCGTGCCGCAAAGCCACTACGTCGAAACTGCCGGTCGACATGCGCGCCAGAAGAATGGCCGCTTCATTGGCTTCGCTGCCGGAGCTGGTAAAAAAACTCTGCTGCAGGTTGCCCGGTGTAATTTGCGCGATTTTTTCCGCCAGTGCCACGATGTGCTCGTTGGGATAAAGCGTGGACGTGTGTTGCAGGCGATTCACCTGTGCGTTCACTTTAGAGGTGATCTTCGGATTGCAATGCCCAACCGAAACGGTGAGGATCCCGCCGAAAAAGTCCAAATACTTGTTCCCATCGAGATCCCAGATGTGTTGCATCTCGCCGCGATCGGCCACCAGCGGCTGTTGATAGTAGTTAGTGACCGATGGCCAAAGGAATTTTTTGTGTTTGGCGACAATTTCCTGACTGCGCGATTTGGCGGCACCCAATGTCGCCGGTGCTGGAGTTACTGGAGTGGTCACAATGCTATCCTCGCAAGCTCGGTAGGATGCCGAAGAGTGTATGACGCGGCGCTATTTGCGGCAAGCAGCAGGAAGCCAAAGCAGATTAACTTGGACGCCAAAATGGAAGGCTCTGAATTCCAGGGAGCAACTAATTTTTCAAGGAGCAGCTATCGGATCGGACACGTGCTCCTATCTAACTCCGCCAGTCTCTGTTTGCCTTCCAGGCTTCCTCTTCTGGATGCGGCCGCGAAGAGACGCCGAGCCTGGTAACAATTCTTAGTGACTCCGTGGCCGGTGAAATACATGTTGCCTAAAGTGAGCATGGAGGTCACGTTGCCCTTGGCAACTTCATCCCACAAAGATTTGATGGTTTGAAGTCGCTGAGTATTATCTTTAGGGATTGCCTGCGAGTTAGCCGGGGCGGTTTTGGGTTCTTGTGCAGGCTTGGCCTCCGGCACAGGCGGCTTAACTTCCGGCGCAGATGGCTTAGCTTCCTGAACGGGCGCCTTAGCTTCCGGTACGGGCGGCTTGGCCTCCTGAACAGGCGGCTTCGTCTCCTGAACGGCAGGCTTCGTTGCTTGAGGAGGGTTGGCCTTGGCTGGCTCTGAAGCCGGCGCTGGCTCCACCATCTGCTGGCCGAGCCAGATGAAGCCGTTTGCGGCTTCATGGCGGAAGACAAAAAGTCCTATCAGCAGTGTCACCAGCACCGCAGTAACAATGATTCCCGAAGAAGTTTTAATTCTCCCGGGTAGCAATCCAGCACTAGTAGCTTGTGTGTTGATTTGCTCAAATATCGCTTCGGAACGCCGTCGCAGCTCCATCACATGGGCGTGGAGAATTTCCTGAACCTGGCTCTGGAAGCGATCGAGAGCCTGCTGTTGTGCGCGCTCCAGCAGGGACGGATAGCGGTCCAGCACTTTCACCGAAGCGCCCGCGGAGGATACCGCGGATTCCAGACTCTTCATCTGTGCCTGCGCGGCTTCGCGGATCGGAAACAACTGGCGCTCCGAATCCCGCAGTACCCGCGCTGCGGCCTCGCGAAACGTCGCCAAAGCGCGCTGCTCTTCATGCTGAAAGTGTTGCAACAGCGCTTGCGCATGCTCATTGAGCGCGCGCACAGTGCGATCTTCCAGCGAGGCGAGCGGATTTTCCCGATCCTGCACGGCCAGGTCCTCGGTCTGGGTGAGCACCTCCGAGCGCGCATCGGACTCCTCGGCCAGCTCAAAGTCCCCAGACAGATCGGGATCTTCCACGTCTTGGTGATCAACTGGATCCAATCTATAGGCGGTGGCGGGCGAAAAATCCGGGGCGGCTTGGGCTGTGAGCCGTGGGCCAGGCGGAGTCGGTCTTCGCTCCGCGCCGACGGCCGGGGGCAGGGAAGCCCACGTTCCACCGCCGGTGTCGCGTTTGTTTAAAGTTTCTGACGGAAAAGATTCCACTGGCGTTTCAGGCGCTAGCGGAAAAGCAACGGTAGACGGAACCGACGTGATCGACCGTACCGATTTTGTCGGTGTGGGCTGTACAGCTTTTTCGTGGCTATTATAGGTCGACGAGTGATTCGTGACTGCAGATGATTCGGACGCCGATGCATTATCGCCGTTCGTCTTATGGCCGTTCGACGCCGTCAAAGCGACAGGTGCTGGAACATTCGGAATCGGACTAGCGCCCGGAACTGCACTAACGATAGGCCCAGAACTGCTAGGACCAGAGCCCGCGCCGTGCATGGGATATTCGACCGCATTCGCCATCCAGCTACGCATCTCGCCGAGAAATTCATCGGAAACTTCGGTGAACTGCACACCAGCGACTCGTCCCTCTTTATCAGACCATTCGAGACGGCCACGCCCCTCGACACGTCGCTTTTCGTCCAGATTGAAAGCGAATTTCACGTCCTGTTTCGGGCGCACGCGTTTGACCGCGCGGAAACCAAAACCATGTTCCGACAAATTGAGCACCATGCCGCCATTACCCGGCTCTACTTCGACGTAGAGTAGGTTCTCGAATCGTTTTCGAGGAGACTGCCGGCGTTCGAGATTATAAGTCATGCGAGATCCAGCCCCAGGAGCAGCGTTACGAATCCGAAGTTTCGGATGCTTGCTATCCCACAGCGCCCACTGTGAGGAGGCAAGCTGCTGCCAGTACACGCCCTAACGGTAGTGGATGGGTTATTCTGAACCACCGCCGCCTTAATGACAACCCTTAGTTCGCCAACCGTAAGACTCGCCCTTCCAACGAGATGCAGAGAAAATCATGGGGAAATCGGGGGTTACCCGCGCGATCTCAGCGGTTCTGGGTGTTCTCCCTTACGGCTCGCCGCCTTCCCATTCCGGGACGACGCACTGTCGCCAACGCCTGTCGCGCGCTTTGAATTCTGTCGTAAAGGCGCTTTGCTATGCCTGGTAAGCGACCAAGGGTCCGGTACTCAACTAACATCTCTGGTTTTTCTGGGATCGCCGGGTGCGGGGCCACTAGCGCAAATAGCCCCAGGTGTGCAGGCGATCGGTATCTTCCACCCAGCGGTCGCCAATATCCGTGCGGTAATACATATTAGGGATGAGTACGTTCTTGATTCGAGAATAGACTTGCGATTGAGCTTGCCGCATGGTCGGCCCCATGCCGATGACGACCAAGATTACTCCTGAAGTTCCCGCAACGAGCCATTGGCCGTTCACTTGTTTTACATCCTCGATGTGAATTTCATCCTGCGGTGGCTTTTTGAATACAATCACGGAATCTTTCGAAAAGGAGTCGAACGTTTCATCATCATCAAACGGAAACGGAGGCACGACAATGCGCACACCAATTTGAAACCCGTTGCGCGTTTTCAACTTGGGATCGTTGCCACCCGCCAGATCCAGGAAAAATTGGCCGATAGGCGTCAGCATCCCGGCCTGCTGGACGCTGACGGTCGGATATTAACTCCCATGGATAGATGCCGTGATTATTCACAATGCAACTTACATCGATGTAACCGACATAGCCTTCCAACGCCAGCACCGGCTCCATTTTCAGGAGTGTTTGATTGAAGAGTTGGTTGGCGCCGGTCCAGAACATGGAGGTGCCCATTTCACCGGTGGATGGGCCGATATCGCCGGGAAAAAGCTTTTTGTGTTCGAAATTCACATTGATTGGATAGATAAAATTCTTGCCGTTGAAAAACCTCCTACCGCCACTTCGACGCCGGACACGCGATAGAATATGACTTACTGTGTTACAGGATGGAGAATGAAGAGTAGTGTTCTTATAAAAAAATCCCAGGCATTAAAAGATACCCGGGGTTTTTCCCGGTTCGTATGTTTAGATTCTTCATTGGATGCTCTTAGGCCCCGTCTCCTGCGAGGATGTTTTTAGCGGAGATCGTGGGGGAATGATTTGAGGCGCTAACTTCCGTGTCCGGCTACAAAGGTGCCGTTATATTTTCACAGGTCTTA
>DASYJM010000065.1:0-5854 GCA_035996445.1 Candidatus Acidiferrum sp.
TGGCAACGGTTTAGCGGCGACAATCTTTAGAAAATAACAATCGCCATGAACAATTCCGCCTCGTTCATCTACCGTGGCAACTTCAAGACGCACTGATGTGTCGCAAATAGAACACGTTGGGAAAGACTTCAGTTCGGTAGCCATCGGAAACCTCGCTTAAGGCCACTGCGGCCAAGTGATTGGACGTTTATATGCCATCTGAATCTGTGGACCAATAAGCGTAAGCCTGTAAAGACGTGAGGGTTGAAGGGGTATCGCTCAGTGGCGCGGAGGGCTGGAAATTAATGGCCGGTGCGTTGAGCGGAATTATATTACGCGCACGTGTCTGCCTTAGCTGCCACGATTTTTACCGGCCGTCTCCGCCTTGCTCAATAAATAATGCTCCTCGGTCGGCGTGTCTAGGTTCCTTGCCTTTTGCTAATTTCGGGTGATTTGTTGCGGCGTCCCCGCCAGCAGTCTTATGTTTCTCTTCCCACGGTGGAGGCGATCAGGGAGCATGCCAAGGCCACTACTATCACCGCGATGAAGATGATCAGAACGCCGTCCATAAACTCGGTCTCGGACCACAGGATAGCCGACCAATCTATCTCGCGGTAGATAACCGACGCCTGTAGGGACGCCTGTAGGGAAAAAGGCCACTCGTAACCTCTAACTCATCCACGAAAGACTTGGACCGAGAGACCTGGAGGGAAGTCTCGGTTTTGTCGTGCGAGCGACAGGCAGTCGATGTCGACACCTTTGATTTGTTACCAAATTTGCAGAACATCCGAAAACTAAGAACGCTCGGCAAGATGATAAATGTCTGAAGGCTCGAGAATTTCACGCTAGGAGTCGTCACGGTCACAATACCCGTAGTCGCCAAACTGGGAACGGTGGCAGTCATGTAAGTGTCCGAGGAAACCGAGTAGCTCGCCGCCCGAAGGTTCACGCACCCTCACAGATAGCTTAGCCAAGTCCAATCCCGATGCCGAGAGCGGAATTTCATAAACCAGAGGCAAGGGAAGTAGAGAATTGCCACTGCCAATATCCACATGGCCCAAACGAAAGGCAGATCGTGACCATACCCGAAGGGTCGCTGAGCAAAGTCTGCGTTTACAGGGCCGCGCCAGATAGGCTGGTGAAATGCTAAAGCAATAACGATAGCCATAATGTGAAGGAGATACAGGTGTAGGACATAGTAAAACAGCGGTACTCGGCCATACACCAGCAGGATACGACTCAATCCGCGCTCTGCTTTTGCCCCGTCAATCAATCCAAGCAAAATGAGTGAGGGCCCAAGTGTCATGAGCAGGTAGTCGAGCGAAGGTGGGTACTTGAGAGTGTTGAAGAACGAGATCACAGTCAGCGAAAGCGTCGGCTGGACGCTCCATGGACCAGCAGAGTGTGGATATCCAAACGGCAGACCCGCGTTACCATTGCCATAATAGTTGAACCCGCGAAGCACCAAGAACAGGATCGTTGCGGAAATCCCAAGCGTCAGAATCCATTTACGGCGATCCGGGCGAAGCAGAAGGCTGCCAAACGCAAAGCCCGTGGCCATGACTCCGACCCATGGAATCAGGGCGTACTTGACAGAGAATGTGAAATTAGTGGTGACCGGAATGCGCCCAGGCGAGTGCAGCATTATCCAGAACCAGTAAAGCCTGCCAAAAGAAGCTGGATTTATACGGTCGAGCAGATTGTGAGCGGCGATCATGCCCAATCCCAGCACAGCGATCCAACGCAGCGGAAGCCGCACGATCAGGGCCATCGCAACCATGCTCCAACCTAAAATCCAGATCACACCCGCATGCGCCCAGGGAACAAAACCCCACGCGAAGTCGATGATCGTCAGTTCGAGAAGCACGAGCCATAAGCCACGAGTCAGGAAAAACCGTGAGACCTGCTGCACTGACTTCCCGCGCATGATGGAGAGGAATGCACCGGTTCCAGCCAAGAAAGCGAAGACGGGTGCGCAGTAATGAGTAATGAAGCGAGTAAAGAAAAGCACGCCGTAGGTATGTGCCAAATCCTCGGGAGCAAACCGTAACTCGGACAAGAAGTCACGGGTGTGATCCAACGCCATAATGACCATGACGAGTCCGCGCAAAATGTCTACCGAAACAAGGCGAGAGGTTTGAACGGGTAGAACAGAAGGTTTCGAGTCAAGGGTGGTGATTACTGGAGAACTGGCAGTCGTCACCATGCTCCTCTTCTCCGGCTCCAGGTCAATAGTTCATTCATCGTTTCATCGTAACGGGAACAAAGTTCTCGGAGGTCTCCGGGGTGTCAACAAAATGTAATTAAGAATCCAAGTGAAATTTTCTAAGGTCGCCCGGGCGGCGATAAACCTGACGGGCACTGTCGTGATTCCACCGCCGCTGCTTCCGGCATTCCGGCAGCAACTTCCCGATCTCGCTGGCAGCAGTTAGCCCGTCAGACACCGGAACCGGCATTGCGAGATCGAGGTTATCAGGTCGGGTTTAACCTTCAGAGCCGCCGTCTCGGACGCGCATTAATCATCGCTGCCCCGTTTAACGGGAATAGCCGCTTCTTGCCGGGTGGCCGCATCCTCGATGGCGCAGGTATCCCCCCAGCAGGCGTTACCCGCTGGTTGGCGCAAGCCCACACCGACCGAGGCGATCGGACCTTGGCGGAAGAAGAGTTCCAGCAGGTTTCTAGTTGTGCGGGGAGATTTTGATGGCGATGGACGTGACGACGTAGCCGAGTTGTTGGTGAGTGACTCCGAGAAAAGTTTTGGCTTGTTTGTCTGGCTCTCCAGTCAGCGGCGCTGGCAGTCGATCCATGGAGCGGATGCGCCCCTAGGTAACCTTGGAATAGGCCTTGTCCTACCGAAGAAATTCGATACCCTGTGCGCCGACGATCCTTCCATGTGCGCCCCAAGTGCACCCGCAACCGTGGACTTGAAAAACAAAGCGATCGAATTCTTCGCGTGGGGAGAGGCCAGTAGCATCTTCTATTGGGACCCCTCTGCGCAGGCGTTCCGCAACGCCCCCATGAGCGACTAGTTGGCGCCAAATCGCCATTACACTAATTGACCTCGGGTCGGCCAATTCTCAGTTAGTGTAATCGGCTGTTATAGCCATCTGACGAGCTGGTAGCACGTTCTGGAGAAAACTCAGAACCTGAGGATCGGACCAAATGTGATCCGCAGGTTGTTGCCCGCACCATTGTTGAAATAGACTGAGGAAAGTGACAACCCCACCGATACAGGAGGGAACCATGGCCACCGATAAAGTCTGGCTCATCACCGGCGCAGGCCGCGGCTTGGGCGTGGATATCGCCAAGGCGGCTTTGGATGGCGGCCATAAAGTCGTGGCGACGGGCCGCAATACTGACAAAGTGGCCAAGGCCCTTGGAAAATCCGCCGAACTGCTGGTCGTAAAACTGGACATCACCAAACCTGCCGACGCGGAGTCCGCGGTTAAGGCGGCCGTTGACCGGTTTGGTCGCATAGATGTGCTGGTCAACAATGCCGCAAACTTTTATGCAGGATTCTTTGAAGAGTTATCCCCGGAGCAGATCGAGCGGCAGTTGTCGACCAGTCTAGTCGGCCCGATGAACGTAACCCGCGCCGTTCTGCCAATTATGCGCAAGCAGGGTTCAGGGCTCATAATCACGATCTCATCGACCGCAGGACTCATCGGTTTTGAGTTCGGCACCGCCTACGCCGCGTCGAAGTTCGGCCTTGAGGGCTGGATGCAGTCGCTGCAGGCTGAGGTTGAACCGTTTGGCATCAATACGATCACTGTCAATCCGGGCTTCTTCCGCACTGAGCTTCTCACCGAAGAATCTACAAATTTCGCAGAGCGGATTATTGAGGATTATAACGAGCGCAGAGCGAAGCAAATGGAATTTTGGAAAGGCTACAACGGCCAGCAGTCCGGCGATCCCGCCAAACTTGCCCAGGCATTGATTACGATTTCGGATCAGGAAAAGCCGCCACGGCGCTTCATTGCAGGTGCAGATGCCGTAGGCACCGCAGAGCAAGTAGCCGCAACCCTTCGGCAGCAGACTGATGCTCACCGTGAGTTGTCATCTTCCCTCGCATACGACGATGCGGCATAAGCACCTGCCAGATTATCTCGCGGCGCAGTGACTATTGCAAAATCGCCATTTCACTAACTACGAGTGCCAATTCTCAGTTAGTGTAATCGCCTGGTTTCAACAGTTACTTCCGAATTGCCCGTCACTCGGGAATGAGTCACAGATATCGCAGCGGAAGGCCGACCTTTCATGAAATAACTCTTAGAGTGCCTACTGCATCAGGTTCGCAAACTCGTCGGATATTTTTCCCGACGTCGATGACTTGCGGCGAGCGCGCCTGGCTACGGCATCTCTATTCATGTTCTGAAATATACCCCTGCCACATTGATCTAAGGTGTCGCATTGGCACTTCGTCATCAACTTTCTAAGCACACCTCGCACTGCTTTTATTCCATCCATCAGATCATCCAACTCCGCAAGCTTTCTTTGGGAGAGCGTTCGCCAGCGTTCCGATGCGCGAGTGATATCGCGGAAACCAAAGAACAAGTGTCGGACTTCAGTCAATGTAAAACCGAGTTGACGCGCACGCTGAATGATTGCCAGGCGGTAAAGCGCTGTGGTGTCGTATCGTCTCTGCCCACTGATTCGCGGGGCCGGGGGAAGCAGTCCAATTCTCTCGTAATACCGGATCGCCGATGCTTGAAGTCCAACTTGTCGTGCCACCTCGGAAATCGTCAATTCGGGCATAAGGACATTCTAGATCACTGTTTCCGACCAAGATCCGAACGTTGATAGATTTTTTACAAACAATTCCCTTGCCTTAAAGTCAACTTTAAGTTGTAGCCTAATGGATGGAGCGACGGAGCGTCCAGAGCTTTGCTGCCAGGAGGAACGCTGCTCATGCAGAAAATGAAATCAAAATTCTTGCTCGTGCTGTGGTTGACTTCTGGCAACATTTTGGCTCAAGTCGGTCAGCAGCGCGTTGACGCCAAGGAAACCGCCAGCCTCGACGCAGAACGAGAAAAGCACGCTCTGCAGGTCTTGGCGAAGCTCACCGAGAAAGTGATCGTCTCTGCCGCTGATGCCATGCCCGCCGACAAGTATGGCTTTGCGCCAACGGATGGTGAATTCAAGGGGGTGCGTACCTTCGGTCAAATGGTGAAACACCTGTCCGCAACCAACTACATGCTGGCCGCGGCGGCCTTGGGAGAGGAGCCACCAGCAGATGCTGGCGACGAGCTTGGGCCTGAAGCTGTGAGAACTAAGGCCGAAATTCTCAATTACCTGAAAGGCTCATTTGCATATCTGGACAAAGCAATCGAAGCTATCGGCCAAAAGACTGTGCCCGTTGAATCCTCGCCGATCTCGCCCCTGAAAAGCGCGGAGGCGACTCGCCTGGCAATGGTGGTGGAGTCCTTGGTGCATGCTTTTGACCATTACGGACAAATGGTCGAGTATCTGCGCATGAACGGCGTCGTTCCGCCCGCGAGCCGGCCATGAAGCGTGGGAGAGACGCTTCCCAACCTGCCGTCTTGGGGAATTCGAGGACCAGAAGATAAAAAGGCAATTCCGGGCACCCATCTTTTGGACGACTGGTTCCTCTCACCCGGACCCGACCAATGGATGTTCGCTTACGTGAAAATTACGACGCACCGAAATCTTTATCGGATTCCGGTCCCATGATAAAAGCGTCTCGAAGCGGGCCCTTTCTCGGGGCGTGTCAGATGCCGGTGTACCAGGCATAGCCTGCCTCTGAAGCGGCAGAGCCAAGGCCTTTGCCGAACCCTTTCAGACTGTCTGTGACTGTGAGGCGAGTGATGAATTTTAAGTTCTTGTAGCCGATTTGCCGAGGGAGCCGCATGCGAAG
>DASYJM010000066.1:0-7306 GCA_035996445.1 Candidatus Acidiferrum sp.
GCCGGTGCGATTGTCGGTGATGGTCAGCGTTTCGCGGGGTATGGCGGAACCCTCTGATTTTCTGGACTGAGTGGCCGACGGAGCGGATTCCATGCAAAACCTCGGAGGCAGCTGGACAGGTGCCTGATGCCACTTTACACCAAAGGGGGTGTTGGGGTGAATTCGAGGGGTGGAAGATTTGGAAGCGAGGAAAGCGAAGACCTGGATTCATATCCCAACTGCGAAGCTGGGGCATCTGGTATCGGAGAGAAGCGCCCACCCTTACAAAAACCGTAAACGGTAGGCTACCCGGAGTCCAGGACACATGCGCGGGAAGCGTAGTGCTTTGAGGGGGATATGCGCCTCTTGACAATTGTTGTTATAACGATTATTATGTGGGCGGTTTGAGAAGGATTTAGGGGGGCATCATGATCGAGATTCGCAAGAGTAATGAGCGAGGGCACGCTGATCACGGCTGGTTGGACAGCCGGTTTACATTTTCGTTTGCGGACTATTTTGATCCGGAGCACGTGCAGTTTCGCACGCTGCGTGTTTTGAATGACGATCGCGTTGCGGGCGGGGCGGGTTTTCCGAACCATCCGCACCGGGATATGGAGATTGTGACGTACGTGCTGGAAGGCGCGCTGGAACATCGCGACAGCATGGGCAATGGCTCGGTGATTAAGCCGGGAGATGTGCAATACATGAGCGCGGGCACGGGGATCACGCATAGTGAGTTCAATCCGTCGAAGGAGCCACTGCACCTATTGCAGATCTGGATGGTTCCGGAGAAGCGTGGATTGAAGCCTACGTATGACCAGAAAAACTTCAGCGTGGCGGAAAAGAAAGCCAAGCTGCGGCTGGTGGCTTCGCCGGATGGCGCGGACGGCTCGGTGAAGATTCGGCAGGACAATGCGCTGTACGCCACTATTCTGAATAAAGACGACACGGTGAAGCATGAGTTGCGGCCGGGGCGGCACGCTTATATTCAGGTGGCGAAGGGGCAGGTGAAACTGAATGGTACGCCGTTGCAAGAAGGGGATGGCGCCGCCATATCTAAAGAGAAGAGTGTGGAGCTAACTGGAGTGGATAACGCTGAGGTGCTGCTTTTCGACTTGGCATAAATATCTCGCTGCAGTTTAAGCTTTGTTGAGCTAAAGGGCGCGAAGACTTTCCTCGCGCCCTTTTTTCTTGGATTCGAGGATGGAGGGAGAGGACTGGGTGGCGGAGGAAACAGCACACCCTAAAAATTCCAGAGTGGGGAAACTGTCGGGGCCGCGCGAGAGAACGAAGAGAGATTTCTCCACTGCGCAGATCGAAACCTTCGCAGGAGCAAAGGCCAAAGAAAAAGCGTCGGTCTGTTTCGGTCGAAATGACAAGTTTCGGGATGTTCGAAGTGGCATAAATATTTGACGACAGGACAAAAGTTTATCAATTGAGAGGGCGCGGAGGGTTTTCTTCGCGCCTTTTTTATTTGGCGTTGGCGGAGAACGCTACGCGGTTGAATACTTCGAGCATCTCTAGTTCTGTTGGAGGATTAAGGATATTGCGGGCGGCGAAATCTTCAGCTTGGGGATATTCGGTACTTCGAACACGCTCAGCAGCATTGGCGAGATCGTAGGCTGTGTGGCGAAACTGAATATCTGGGCCGAGCAATAGCCAATCGGCGCTTGGCTCGCCGAACGGCATTCCAACGCTGCCTGCATTTACGACGCGTGTCTGTCCAATCTTGCGGTCAAATTGCATGTGGGTGTGGCCGCAGACGACGACTGCGGCGTTGAGCTTTTCGAAGAGCGGCTGAAGGCGGTCTTCTGGCGTTAGGCGAGTAAAGATGTCGTTCTCGTTTTGGGGCGTGGCGTGGCAAAACAACACGGATCTGAGGCCGCTGATTTCAAGGGTTACTGTTTCTGGCCAGGTGGATAGCCATTGTTGATGCTGAGGATGGAGTTGCTCGGCTGTCCAACGGATGACGGGCCAATAGGCTTGCGGTACGCGGCTTGGCTCCTTGCCTGCCATTTGCTGGAGCACGGCGACTTCTCCGTTGCCATAAATGAAGTGTGCGGGCGCGTTCAAATCTCGCAAACGGCCGAGTGATTCACGGGGCATGGGGCGGGGAGCACATCTCCACCGACGATGATCTGGTCAACCTTTTCCTGGCGAATCTCCTGAAGCACGGCCTCGAGAGCCGGGAGGTTGCCATGAATGTCATAGATGGCAGCGACTCGCATGATGCGCGCTCTGAACCACCGCGGATCAGCCTCTGGTGCGTTGAAAGTCGCGCATGAAGGTGGTCAGGGCCTGGACGGCTTCGAGGGTGACGGCGTTATAGAGGGAGACGCGCATGCCGCCTACGGAGCGGTGACCGGGAGTGCCTACCAAGCTAGCTGCGGCAGCTTCTTTGGCGAATTGCTTTTCGATAGAGTCGTCGCCGCCTGCCACGCGGAAGACTACGTTCATCTTGGAACGCGATTCGCGTTCGATGGGGCAGGAGTAGAAGCCGCCATCTTCGATGGTGTCGTAGAGGAGTTTTGCTTTGGCGTCGTTGCGCTTGCTGATGGCGGGGATGCCGCCTTCCGATTCGATCCATTCGAGGACGAGGCCGACGATGTAGATCGCAAAGGTTGGCGGGGTGTGGTACAGCGACTTTTCTTTTATGTGCGTGCGGTATTGCAGGACCGTGGGGAGATTTTTGTCGGCGCGCTCGGCAAGGTCTTTGCGGACGATGACGATAGTGGCGCCGCTGGGGCCGAGATTTTTTTGCGCGCCGGCGAAGATCAGGCCGAATTTTTTTACGTCCGTGGCGCGCGAGGCGATGTCGGAGGACATGTCAGCGACGAGAGGGGCGCTGCCGGTGTCGGGGAGGGTTTTCCATTGCGTGCCTTCGATGGTGTTGTTGGTGCAGATGTGCACGTAGGAGGCATCCGGAGAAAATTTCATTTCGTTCTGGCGCGGGAGGCGCGCGAACTTTTCGGGCTCGCTGGATGCGGCGATGTTGTGGAGAATGCCTTTTTTCAGTTCGCCGATGGCTTTCGTGGTCCACATCCCGGTGTGGAGAACGTCTACAGGCTTGCCGGGGACGCAGAGATTCATGGGGGCCATGGTGAATTGCATGCTGCCGCCGCCTTGGAGGAAGAGCACGGCGTATTCGTCGGGGATGCTCATGAGCTTGCGGAGCCGGGCTTCGGCGTCGGCAATGATGCTTTCGAATTCGGGGGAGCGGTGGCTCATTTCCATGACGGACATGCCGCTGCCGCGCCAGTCGAGGAGTTCTTCGCGGATGCGCTCGAGGACGGGAAGTGGCAGCGCGCCGGGGCCGGCATTGAAGTTGAATGCTCTTTTGGAGGTTTGCGTTTGGGGCAGATGCATGGACGTAGTCACGATGGCGAAAGTCCTCTCTTGGCTAAAAATGGCGGGGCGTTCTCAGGGGAACAGCGCGCCTTCCGATGGAGTCAGTAGAGTCCTAGAATAACAGAAGTATTTGGAGGGTTCGAATTTGCGGCGTGGTTGTGTGTGGTGGCAATTTGTGCCAAGCGGAGTTCGGGTATGGGACTAGCAGCAGCGCTTCTCGCAAACGTGTCGGGCGAACTCTCTTTGGACATGAATCTTTTTCCAACAGCTGCGTCTCGGCCGGCGTCCGGCCACGGGGCGCACGGGTCTCAGGAAACATGCAACCACATGCGCTGCACTGGTATCCGATGAGAGCGCACTGAACAGTTTGTGACGGGATTGCCGTCGCGGAAGCTGCAACTGCTCTAATCACGTCCCGGGCACGCCACTGGAGGCCGAATAGGAACTGTCCAATAACGGACAGTGAAGTGTACGGTGGGATTCTTAGGTAATACGGGTTTGGGCAACTGGGACTTGGGGTTCATTGACCAGTACTGAGCGAAGCCGGATTCTGATTGGGTTATGGAAGAACGCAGAAAAAATCATTCGGGAACTGGGGAACGGCGCAAAGCGGACGCCTCGCGGATTGCCGACGCGCTGAAGAAGCGTGGGCGCATCGCGATGCACGTGCGCGGCACGAGCATGTTGCCGCTGGTGCGTCCCGGTGACGTGGCGTTGATCCGCCGGGATAAGCTTGAGAATATGCGCCCCGGAGATGTGGTGCTGATGCAGCGTGGCGATCACCTGATTGCGAAACGCATTGGCGAGGATGAGGATACTGGCGGCGCGGGGAATTCAGGCGCGGAAATGTTGGGCGCTGGCGCTGATGGGCAGGATATTTCGGGGCGTTTCGGGAAGCAGGGCGAGCAGCAGAAATGCCTGGGAAAGATTGTGCGTGTGCGTCGTGAGAAGGAAAAGATCGAGCTTGGCTCTAAAAAGACGTACACGGAACCAGTTGTTTCAGTTGTGCTTCGACCAGCCCGCGGGGCTAACGAGAAGGTTCTCGACACGGAACAAACGGATCGAGAAACGGAAGAAATCAGACGGTCCGGGTAACGCTGGGCGTTTCCCAGCTCTGACTGGCCTTTTCGTATTGCGACTGCACGGATATTTATTCCGCAGCTAATTTTCTAAGGCGAAGTTACCAGGGCGAATTCGACGCGTTTGCGCATGGGGTCGATGCGTTCGGCGCGGACGCGTACCTGGTCGCCTAGGCTCCAGGTGAATTGTCTCGGTTTTGTGCCGCGGCCACGGCCTGGGGTATTTCGGCGACGGCCGCCACGAGCGCTTTCTGCTCCTCCGGGTAACGAGGCGATGGCGTGATCGGCTTCGCGAAAGACAACACGGGTGCCGGCGGCTTCTTCCAGAGCGCTGATGGGCAGCAGGCCTTCCACGAAAACTTCAAAGAGCTCCACGAAGCAGCCGTACTTTTGTACGGAAATGATCAGGGCGTCGTATTCTTCGCCGAGATGCTGCTCCATGAACTGCGCGGTCTTCCAATCCATTAATTCGCGCTCCGCGGCGTTGGCGCGACGTTCGGCCTCGGAGGATTCTGTGGCTATTTCCTCAAGCTGGTGGTGGGAGTAGAACTTGGCTTCTTCGTTTTGGGAAGCGAGCGCTGAAGCAGCGGTTTTGCTCCACTGCGAAGCTCGGGGCGAAGCTGAAGCTTGCGCCTTGCTTTCTGGATGTTCGAGCGCCCACTTCAGGATGCGATGTACGATTAAGTCCGGATAGCGACGAATGGGCGAGGTGAAATGGGTGTACTCGTCGAAGCCGAGTGCGAAGTGGCCCAGAGGTTCAGCGGCGTAACGAGCTTGCTTCAGGGAGCGAAGCATTAGGTAGGAGATGATGCGCTCTTCGGGTTTGCCGGTGACTTTGCGAATGAGGCGCTGGTAATGCTGTGGCGTGATGTTCAGGTCGACGCCGCCAGGCAGGCTGACTTTCATGGGGCGTTCGCGGCCGTGGCCGTAGGAGTCGGGGCGTCCGGCGCGAGCGGGGGCTGGGGTGCGTCCGTGACGCACGGCGATTTCGCGTTGCTGCAAATTTTCGACGCCGAGAGAGTAGCCGAAAGCGCGGGCCAGCTCTTCGAACTCAAGGACTTTGCGGGCGTCGGGTTTTTCGTGGACGCGGTGGAGGGAATCAATTCCGCGCTGCAGTAAATAACTGGCGACGGCGCGGTTGGCGGCGAGCATGAATTCTTCGATGAGGCGATGAGCGATGTTGCGCACGCTGCGACCGATGCTGACCATGCGCTGCTGGTCGTCGAATTCGATGACTTGTTCGGGGAGATCGAAGTCGATGGAGCCGTGTTCGTTGCGGCGCTTATTCAAAAGGAGCGCCAGCTCTTTCATGTTGTCAAAATGTTTTACGAAGGGGGCGTAACGCGCGGCCATCTCGGGATCTCTTTCGATGACTTTGTTTACGTTGGTGTAGGTCATGCGTTCGAAGGAACGAATGATTCCGGGGGTCATGCGCGCGCTGCGCATGTTGCCGGCGGGATCGAACTCCATTAGAGCGCTCATGACCAGGCGCTCTTCCTGGGGCTTCAGAGAGCACATGCCGTTTGAAAGAGATTCGGGGAGCATGGGGACGGCGCGGTCTGGAAAATAGACGGAGGTGCCGCGCACGCGGGCTTCCTGATCGAGTGGGCTTTCGGTTCTCACGTAATGAGAGACGTCGGCGATGTGTACCTGAAGATGCCAGCCGCCATCGGAGCGGCCCTCTACGTAAACGGCGTCATCGAAATCGCGGGCGGTTTCGCCGTCGATGGTGACGATGGGGAGGTCGCGAAAATCTTCGCGGCCTTGGTGTTCTGCTTCGGTGAGGGGTACTGCACGGCGTGCGGCTTCTTGAAGCACTGCGGCGGAAAATATGTGCGGGAGGTGATGCTTGCGAATGATGATTTCGATGTCGACGCCGAGGTCGCCGGGGCGGCCGAGGATTTCCACCACGCGTCCGGTTGGCGGGGCGCCGCCGCGCGCGTATCGCGTGAGCTCGACGTTCACTACCGCGCCGTCGAGTTCGGGAAGAACTGGGAGGCGCTTCGGGCGACCATGATCTATTCCAGGTAAACCTAATTTTTCGCGCAACTCTGGAGTTAATTCGTCGCCGGGCGAAATTTCTATTTCGTTCTGGATGCGAATGTCGTAGGGGAGAACGACATTGCCGTTCGGGCCATAGCGGAAAAGGCCGACGACGGTGGCGTGTGCGCGGCCGAGGATGCGGACGATGGTGCCTTCGGCGCGGCGCGCGCCGGTGACGCCATAGGCGGGTTTAATTTTTGCGATGACCTGGTCGCCGTGCATGGCGCCGTTTATGCCACTGGGCGGAATGAAGAGGTCACCATCGAGTTGCGGCACAGGTGTAGAGGGAACGACGAAGCCGTAGCCGTCGTGGTGCAGTACGAGGCGGCCTTTTATTTCATTGCGCGCTAAAACAGTTGCGGCTGACTTCGTTTGCGTGTCGCCAATTTGCCTGTCGTCGCGGCCTCGCTTCGTTTGGGGAGTTGCGGCGGAGGATTCTTTTGCGGGGTTTCGTTTTGCGAGGCGGTAGCGGCCACCGGGCAGTTCTTCGATGGCATTGCGTTTTTTGAGTTTGGTAAGGATTTTGAAGAGGGAGCGGCGGTCGGATTTATCGAGATGCAAACCACTAGCGATTTCATTGGCAGAGGCGGGCTCGGTTTTAACCTGTAGAAAACGCAATAGATTTTCGGGGCTGAGATTAGAGGTGCGGGACATTAGAGGGTAGTGATAGCCGCTATAAGGTTACGCAACGATTCTACTTAACTTTATTTGAAGGAGCGCGAAACTTTTTGGTGCCGGGTGGGGTTTCATAGGCAGGCCAACACACGACCGGCTAGTCACCCTCCGTCAGACTAGCTGGTTCTCCCCGAGAGGGGAATGCGAGGAGGCGGGACGACCTGGCCCGCCTCTTCTTTTTT
>DASYJM010000067.1:0-24758 GCA_035996445.1 Candidatus Acidiferrum sp.
ATAAGCTCAGGCAGGCCTTTTGGTACAACCCTTTGAAAAATACTTGACTCAAATTCCCCGTGACCATCAAATTGGGGAACTGGCCTGGTTCGACTGGCTGCTCAAACCATAGCGAATGACACTGGTTTGATCGGTAAAAAAATATCGGCCACCAGTAACGCCAGGAATCGCCGGTGGTCCCTGCACGGTGTATGCCGTACCAGCATTCCCGACGGGAGAATAGAGGAAGTAGTAGCCGCTCTTGGCCGTTGGCGCAGAACTAGCCAGTGCCAAAACGTTATCGATCAAACATGCGCCCGTTTGCGAAGCGCCGGTTCCGACCGCACAGACCGCAGCGCTGCCGCCGAGATCGCTCAATACCAGGGAATAGCCTACGCTGGTATATGCCGACGCGTATGTTATCTCGCCGGTGTTGATGACGCGCAGCGAACTAACCGCAGAGGCTTCGTTAGCGGCCATCTTGGAGCGCATGAAATTCGGGATGGCGATGGCCGCGATGATTAGTATAATCGCCACTACGATCAGTAACTCAATTAGCGAAAATCCCTTTTGCCGCCTCATATTGGAACTCCTTAATACTTTCGCACGAGTCATTCAGGCACAAAAAAGGGGAAGTCTTTTCGACTTCCCCGATTTGGCCAAAAACCCGCAATCTTACAGCGGGGAGCTAGCGGCGGTCGGCTGCGTGCTCAAACCATAACGGATAACGCCAGTCTGGTCGGTGAAGAAGAAACGCTGACCAGTAGTGCCCGGGGTCGTTGGAGCGGCCGTCACGGTGTAGGTCGTGCCGGCGGCGCCGGTTAGGGTGAATATGTAGCCGCTCTTGCCAGGTGCCGCGGTAGCGGTAGCCAACACATCGTCGATCAAGCAAGCATTGGCGGGAGCCGCGAAGGCCGCAGCAGCGCAAGCAACTGCACCGCCGCCGAGCTGCCCGAGGTTCGTGGAATAGCCAACGTTAGGATATGCGGTCGCGTACGTAACTTCCGCAGTGTTGATGGTGCGCAGCGAGCCGACAGCAGAAGACTCGTTGGCCGCCATTTTCGAGCGCAGCAAGTTCGGAATTGCGATCGCCGCGATAATCAAAATGATGGCGACGACGATGAGCAACTCGATAAGAGAGAAACCCTTTTGCTTCTTCATGACTGTTGTATCTCCTTGAGAGATGGTTGAGAGTTAGTTTTATAGTGCCAGAGCACACCTACGGTAAGGCATCGCAAGGGCCAAACTCAGTGGAGTAGACCTTGTGGTTCATGCAATTTAAGTTGTGTCCTATCAGCAACTTAAAATCTGAGCTCATCGGGAGCTCTTCAACCGACTGTTTTGAGGCTTGATTGTGACCTTTTCTGTCACTGTTAGACTGCCCAAAACCGTCCTCAAAGCCATCACCTTGATGGATGCGATTCTGGGATGCCTCTTAAGGCGGTGGCCGGAGTCAACATAGGGGTTCGCTTATCGTTAGATATTGGGATATTGGCGATATCGGCGTGGCCCCAACCGATTACAGATTATGTTTCTTGGCATAGTGCCGGAATGACCGGTAGCTGATATTTAGAAGGCTGGCAGCCTCAGTTCGGATGCCCTTGGCGGATTCCAAGGCTGCGACCAGGTAACGCCGCTCCGCGCCTGCCACTTCCTTTTCAAAGTCGACACCACTCTCCGGAAAGCTAACTGGCGCACCGTCGCCAGTCTGGCTCGAGATAGCTGACGAGTACCCGGCAATACGGTCTGGCAGTACTCGCAAAGTAATCTCGGAGGTGGTCTCCAAGGCTACCGCGCGCTCCATCGTGTTCTCCAGCTCACGAACGTTGCCAGGCCAATCGTAGGCCTCCAGTTTGCGCATGACCTCTGGAGAAAAACCCTCGATCGGTTTCTCCATGACTTTGCGGAACTTCTCGAGGAAGTGGCGGGCGAGTAGCGGTATGTCTTCCCTTCTTTCCCGCAACGAAGGCAGTTGAACGGGGATGACGCTCAGGCGGTAATAAAGGTCTTCGCGGAATCGGCCCGCGGCAATCTCCTCTTCGAAATCTTTGTTCGTCGCGGCAATAATGCGCACGTCCACGTCGCTTTCTTCAGTGCTACCGATGGGCCGCACCTTACCTTCCTGCAACACGCGGTAAAGTCTGACTTGCATGGTGAGGCTCATATTGCCGATTTCGTCCATGAATAATGTTCCGCCGTTGGCGGCCTGAAATAATCCATGGCGATTATCATTGGCGCCGGTAAAGGCGCCCTTCATGTACCCGAAGAGTTCTGACTCCAGCAGCGATTCCGGGAAGGCCCCGCAATTAATGGTGATGAAGGGGGCTTGCGCCCGGGCGCTATTCTCGTGAATCGCGCGGGCCACCAGTTCCTTACCCGTGCCGCTTTCTCCGGTGATCAACACGCGGCTGGTCTGCGGTGCAACGGTTTGAATTAGCTCGAAAATGGCGCGCATTTTCGGACTTTGCCCGATGATATTATCCAGACCCGTCAATCTGCGCAATTCGCGGCGCAGGTAGCCGGCTTCTTTTTTCCACCGTAGATTTTCCGACACTTCGCGGACGGCGCGGCGTAGTTGATCGACCAACTCATGGTCCTTGATCACATAGCGGTCGGCGCCGGAATTGATCGCGGCGATAGCTGTTTCCACCGTAGGCACACCGGTAATGAGAAGGAAAAAGCAGTCCGGAGCAATCTCTTTCGAGAATTTCAGGAGGTCGACGCCGCCCTCTCCGGGCATGCGGATATCGGAAATGATGATGTCGAAAATCTGCGATTCCAGTTTGCGCTTGGCGCCTTCCACGTTGTGTGCGATTTCAACCCGATAGCCTTCCTTACGGAAAGTAATCTCCAGGAGTTCGCAGATGGATTTTTCATCATCCACGACCAGGATATGCGGCATTTCCCGGGAAGTTTCTTTCACCGCTGCTTTAGCGCCTTGCATAAACCCTCACAGGATTTCTTTCGCCGACTTGCTCACGCCACTTTTTCCGTGACCCGTTTCGTGACGCGTTCACACCACCCGTGGCAACTCGACAATAAATTCCGCACCGCGATTTTTCTCCGATATGACGCTGATTCTTCCACTATGGGCCTGCACAATCTGATAAACGATGGAAAGCCCGAGACCCGTGCCGCCTTCGAATTCTGACTGCAAGGGTTCGAAAATCTTGGCGCGCTGCTTGGCGTCCAGGCCTATTCCAGTATCGGAGAAAGCGATGCGCAGCCAGAATGGTTTTTCTTCGATGCGTACCGTCAGAGTCCCGCCGCCGGGCATGGCCCGCAGGGCGTTGTCGCAAAGATTCCAGAAAACCTGTTTGATTTTGCCGGCATCGACGCGGGCGCGTAGCTCCTTGCCATTGAAGGAGCGCACGACACGAAAATTTGGACCGATCTCGGGCTTCTTTTCAATTAGCGTGAGGGTCTCATCCAGCAGCCAGCGCACATCCGCGTCCTGAAACTCGTAGGTTTTCTCGCGGGAATATTTCAAGAAATCGGTAATGATGTTGTTCAGGCGCTCCGATTCCCTGCTGACAATATTGACCAGGTGTATCTCGTCTTCTTCCAGCGGGACCAGCCGGGCCAATTCCTTCACCGCTCCGGCCATGGCGGTCAGAGGTTGACGGATTTCGTGGGCGATGGCGGCGGAAAGGCGGCCCAGAGCAGCCATGCGTTCCTTCGTCGCGACTTCTTGTTCCAAGCGCCGCAGCTCGGTCAGATCCTGGAAATTGAAGACGTAACCGCTACGACTGCTATCGCGAGAACGCAGCGGGGAGACGCTAATACCGATGTAACGTTGCTGGCCGTCGGGGGTGCGAAAGTCGATCTCCTTTCGGCGGGGAATGTTTTCCTGGCCATGGTCCGCGGGCAGCCAGAAGTCGGGGTTGAGCTCCTGCAACAAACGGCCGCGAAGTCCCGCGAAGCGATGACCCAAAATTTCTTCGCCAGTGCGGTTGAGGAGCAGGATGCGGCCTTCAAGGTCGGTGGTCACCAGACCGCCGCGCATGGAATGAACGATGTCCTCGGTGAAGTCCTGCAGGTCGCGCAGCTCTTCACGCTTTTCATCCAGCTCCGCGCCCTTGCGGCGCAACGACTGGGCCAGAAAGCTGGAAAGATAGGCCACCGCCAGGAAGCCAAATAGCGTGCTAAGGAACCAAGTGCGTAGGCTTTCCGGAGAGGGAATGCTTACGTAGGTACGGGCGATCTTTTCGTCATAAGCCAGAAGGGCCAGGCCGCCCAAGGTCAACAGGCAAAAACTGGCGGTGGCAAAAGCCATGCCGCGTGAAAACAAAATGCTGGCCACGATAATCACGAGGAGATAAAGCGAGATGAAGTAGCTGTCTTGCAGGCCGGTAACGTAGACCAGCGCGGAAATCATGACTACGTCGCAGGTCACTTGCAGTCCGCCGTGCCAGGGCGCTTGCGGAAGCCAACGCAACAGAATGAGATGGAGAATACCCAGCGTTATCCAGAAGATGATTAGTGGGAGAAAAAAACGGCTGCCCGGGGAAGCAGGCACGTATTTCGGCCAGACCACGCCCACAGCCAGAATCAGCGTGATCATTAACAGGCGAACACGCGTCAGCCATTCGAGCCATTCTTTCATGCTGGCACTTTGCTGCATATTTCGCCCAAGCCCCGATAGCTAGCCTCAGTGCTTACTATAAAAGAAAAAAAAGCCGGGCTGCAATTTCTTGCCGCCCGGCCGGTGTTTTCAACGATACGTATCAGACGCGATGCGTCTAGTGCGCATCGGCCAGTTTTCCAATGAGGGAGAACAGGGGCAAATACATGGAGATGACTACTCCGCCGACGACCAAGCCGAGGAACACGATCATTACTGGTTCGAGGGCGGTCAAAAGGTCTTTCACCGCGGCATCGACTTCTTCCTCGTAGAAATCGGCGATTTTCTGCAGCATGGCGTCCATCGCACCAGTCTGTTCGCCGACGGCGATCATCTGGGTGACCATGCCGGGAAATACGTCGCACTCCTTCAAAGGTTCGGTCAGCGATTTGCCTTCTTCCAATGCTTTGCGCACCTTTTGCAGCGCGCGTTCGACCACCGCGTTGCCGGAAGTCTTGGCGGTAATGTCCAGACCTTCAAGAATGGGGACGCCGCTGGAAATTAGTGTGCCGAGGGTGCGGGTGAAGCGGGCTACGGCAATCTTTCTCATCAACATACCGATTACCGGAAGTTTCAAGACGATTGTATCTAGAATAAATTTTCCCGTGGGGTTTCCGTACCACACCTTTAGCCCGACGATGCTGCCGATGATGCCCACGAGAATTAACAAACCAAAATAGCTACCGATAAAATTACTGAGGGTGATAACTATTTTTGTGGGGAGTGGAAGCGTGACACCCAGACCGGTAAACAGGGTCGAGAAAATCGGCACGACCTTCCAAAGCAGCAAGGTGATAACGCCGCCAGCTACGGTCAAAACTCCGACGGGATAGACGAGAGCGGATTTTACGGCGCGCTGCAGCTTGACGTTCTTTTCGATGTAGGTGGACAGGCGTTGCAGAATGATGTCCAAAATACCGCCGGTTTCGCCCGCTTCCACCATGTTCACGTACAGACCGTCAAACACTTTTGGCGAGCTGCGCATGGCGGTGGAAAGGGTTGCGCCGCCTTCCACCATCGATCGCGTGTTGACCAGCACTTTCTGGAAGAATTTGTTTTCCTGCTGGCTGCCCAGGATTTCCAGGCACTGCACCAGCGGGAGACCGGCGTCGATCATGACCGAAAATTGACGGGTAAAGATCGCCAGTTCTTTGGCATTCACGCCGCCGCCGAAAGTGGGCATGTTGAACTCTTTGCCCTTCTCCGACATCTTGGTGGGGGTAATCTGCTGGCGCTTTAACAGATTTTGCAGCTCCGCCTTGCTGCCGGCGGTCATAACTCCGCTCACGCTGGAGCCGGAGCGATTTGTTCCTTGATATTTAAAGTCCGGCATGTGATGCCCTCCTCATTGCCTGGATATCATCGAAATCTTCGGTATTCATTTATGCAATCTCCACTTAACGCTTGCTCATCACCGGTGTCTTCACCGGCGATTTCATGCTGCCGCCGCCGGCGCTTGGGGTGGAAACCACGCCACGGTTAATCATGTCCTGGAGCTCGTCGGCATTCGACGAACGCGACAACGCAATGTCCAGAGTGATGGCTTTGGACAGATAGGCGTTACAGAGGCCCTGGTTGAATGTTTGCATTCCAGTTTGGCCCGTGCCGGTTTGCATGGCGGAATAAATCTGGTGAATTTTGTCTTCACGAATCAGGTTGCGGATTGCCGCGGTGGGCACCAAAACTTCCATGATCATCGCTCGGCCGCGGCCGTCGGAACGCGGTAACAGCGCCTGGCACAAAATGCCTTCCAGCACCATGGAAAGTTGAGCCCTGATTTGCGGTTGCTGGTGCGCAGGAAATACGTCGATGATGCGGTTGATGGTGGAAGCCGCGGAATTGGTATGCAGAGTAGCGAAGGTCAAGTGGCCGGTTTCCGCGATGCGCAGCGCTGATTCGATGGTCTCCAGGTCGCGCATTTCGCCTATGAGCACCACGTCGGGATCTTCGCGCAATGCGGCTCTGAGCGAGTTTGCGAAGGAATGTGTATCGGCATGTACTTCTCGCTGGTTCACCAGGCACTTTTTGTGGTTGTGCAGAAACTCGATGGGATCCTCGATGGTGATCATGTGCTCTTCACGTTCGGCATTGATCTTGTCGAGCATGGCGGCCAGCGTGGTGGATTTGCCGGAGCCGGTGGGGCCGGTAACCAGGACGAGGCCGCGCGGCTTGTCACACATGCCGCGCACTACCGCCGGCAAACCCAAGGCGTCGAAGCCTTTGATTTCCCATGGAATGGTGCGAAACACCGCGCCCACGGCGCCGCGTTGATTGAAGACATTGCCGCGGAAGCGCGCCAGATTCTTCAAGCCGAAGGAAAAGTCGAGCTCCAGGTTTTCTTCGAAGCGATGTTTCTGGGCGTCGGTCAGGACGCTATAGGCGAGTGACTTGGTGTCCGCCGCGGTGAGTGGCGGCATGTCCAAGGGGCGCAGATGCCCGTGCACGCGTACGCGTGGCGCGCTATTGGTGGTGATGTGCAGGTCGCTGCCGCCCATCTCGATCATCTTTTTAAGTAATTCGCTTAAGTTCACTCCAGCCATGGTTTCACTCTTATCCCTACAGCACAGTCTCGCGTACCACTTCTTCCATCGTCGTCTGACCCAACGCCACCTTGGTCAGACCGCTTCGTCGTAAGGTAATCATTCCCTGCTCAACGGCTTTCTTTTTTAGTTCCAGCGCCGAAGCGCCCACGAGGATCAATTCCCGCAGTTCGTCATTTATTTCCATGACCTCATAAAGTCCGGTGCGCCCTTTGTAGCCACCCTTGTTGCAAACATTGCAGCCTTTACCGTGATAGATCTTGGTGGTTTTGGCTTCTTCAAGGGTGTAGCCGGCATCGATGAGGGCCTGCTCGGGAACTTCCAGTTCCACTTTGCAATTCTGGCAAATGCGCCGCACGAGTCTCTGGGCGCAAATCAAGTTCACGGAAGTAGCCACCAGGAATGGTTCAATGCCCATGTTCATCAAGCGACTGATGGTCGAAGGGGCATCGTTGGTGTGCAGCGTGGATAAAACCAAGTGGCCGGTCAGCGCGGCTTTCACCGCAATTTCGGCCGTTTCAAAGTCGCGGATTTCGCCAACCAGAATGATGTTGGGGTCCTGGCGCAAGAAAGCACGCAGAGCGGCAGCGAAGTTAAGACCGATCTGGTCTTTCATCTGCACCTGGTTGATTCCCGCCAACTGAAACTCGACGGGATCCTCGGCGGTCATAATATTCGTGTCCACTTTGTTCAAGGAGGAGACTGAGGAATACAAGGTGTTGGTCTTTCCGGAGCCGGTCGGCCCGGTAACCAGCACCATACCGTAAGGTCTGAAAATATTGCGTTCGAATTTGGTTAGCGACTCTTGCTCAAAACCCAGCTTGGTCATGTCCAGGCGCAGGTTTTCTTTATCGAGCAAGCGCATGACGATTTTTTCGCCATACAATGTGGGCACGGTGGAGACGCGGAAATCCAATTCCTTTTTCTTGCCGTCGGCGCGGTACTTGATCATGATGCGGCCGTCTTGAGGCAAACGCTTTTCTGCGATGTCCAGCTTGGCCATGATCTTTAGGCGGCTGGTGATGGCGTCTTTCAATCGTAGCGGTGGACTCATCACCGTTTGCAGCTGGCCATCCACGCGAAATCTGACGCGCATTTCCAGTTCGTAAGGCTCGATGTGAATATCGCTTGCGCCACGCTTCACGGAATCGGTGAGGATCAGGTTTACCAGTTTGATGATGGGCGCTTCTTCGGCGGCCTTCTCGAGCGTCGCGGTGTCCATTTCCGCGACTTCCGAGGCGAGCTCCAACTCCTGGTCCTCGTCGACCAGGTCCTTCATGAGGTTGCTGAGTTCTTCGTGATTGGTAGCTGACCCACCGTAGAATCGCGAGATGGCGTCGCCAATCGCGGACTCTGACGCCACTACCGGTTCCACGTTGAAGCCGGTCATGAACTTAATATCGTCCATGGCGAAGACGTTAGTGGGATCGGTCATCGCGATGGTGAGCACCGAACCCACGCGAGAAAGCGGAATCACTTGATAACGCAACGCGGTGTCTTGCGGAATCAACTTAATGACGATGGGATCGATTTCGTAATATTTGAGATTTATGGAAGGGACGCCGTATTGTCTGGAAAGCACGCCGGTAATATCGTCGTCGGTAATGAAACCCATTTTGGTCAGGCAGCTTCCCAGCTTGCCACCATTGGAGCGCTGAAATTCGAGCGCTTTGGAGAGCTGGTCCTGCGTAATCAAGCTCTCTTTAACTAAGATTTCACCTAACCGGACAGACATCCGCAGCACTCCTGGAGCGGCAAACAGCCAAGGCTCACATTAACAAATGGCAAAGCGCACCGTGGCGCGAATTTCGAACGTAGTTCTAAAATGGCTAATACCTGCACTTTGGTGCAGGTGATAGCCATACGGACAGGTGCAATTCTTGACTTGCTCTCACGCGCTGGCTATCGTGCCAAAGAGATGCCTTCTTGGTGTTCCCATTTCGCGCTTGAGCACCTCACTGAAACGTTGGGCGAGCGGTGTCCGGGGGTGTTCGAGTCACGCCGCGGCGCTTTGGGAGCGCTTATTAACACTTTTATGATTACCCGCGCGCGAGTTACGCGCAATAAGCGATTCGAATCTCACAGCGCAATGCACGGTGTAGCGCGATGAGCCGTCTTACTTCCAAGCAACGCTGGGGATTCGCCGCAGGAGCACTATTCCTCATCCTGTTGCTCGCCGCGGTGTTTACCTTTGGGTCATTAGGCGTCCCATTCGAACCTAAAAACTGGCGCGATGTATTGACCCTTTATGCGGTCTCCAGCTTTATTACCGCGGCGCTGCTTACTTTCGGTTTGATACTCGGCCGCACCGCGCTACGCCTGTGGGCGGAACGCCGCAAGGATCAGTTAGGCGCGCGGTTCAAAACGAAGATGGTTGTCGGGGCCATGGCAATCTCTTTGCTCCCGGTATTGTTCATGTTTTTTGTGAGTTATTCGCTGCTGAATCACACGCTCGGTAGATGGTTCCCGCGGCCGCTCGAAATCGCTTCCGAGCAAACACAACTCTTACTGAACGATCTTGGACGGACACAAATTCCGCGATTGCGAAATATCGCGCACCACATTGAGCCGCTTTCAAACAAGCCAATGAACGAATTTCTGGGCCACGCTTTTGCGGCAGGCGCCGACGCGGTTTGGATTCTTGATCGAAACGGAGAGGCTATCAGCGGTGGCGTAATTTGTGATCCTCCTCCAGAGCTACGGGACGCACAGACATGCATGGTGCCCGGTGTTTTGGGCAAACAGGTGCGCGTGCTTCTCAGTGGAATTGAAATCTGGGAAGCCGGCAAGTTTAATTATTCGGCGGCGCGTATCCCCATCAAGGACTCTCAAGGAGGTTCTGGTTTTCTCTTAACCGCGTATCGCTCCAGTCCAACTTTCCTGGAACGGCTTAACCAGATTCAAGCGCAAACCGCCCAGTACTACGCGGAGAAACAGAGTCTTCGGGCGCTGAAACGACAAATGCTGTTGATCCTGTTGTTCTTTACCATGCTGGTGCTGTTCTCGGTGATGTGGGTGGCGTTATTTCTGTCCAAGCAAGTCACCGTGCCCATTCAAGCCCTCGCCGAAGGCACGCGCGAAATTTCGTCGGGGAATTTTGATTATCAAGTTCCCGATCAAGTACAGGACGAGCTGGGGGTCCTGGCTCGTTCGTTCAATAACATGACCAAACAGTTGCGCGATAGTCGTTCGCAAATCGATCAATTCACGCGCAATTTGCAGCAGGCGGTGCAAGAACTGGAACGACGGCGCCAGCTGATGGAAACGGTGCTGGAGAATATTCCTACCGGAGTTGTTTCTCTGGATGCCAACGGCGCTATTCTGCGCTGCAATACCGCAGTTAATGGAATGTTGGGAGCGAATTCCCGCGACAAGCAATCGCTGGATGACTTGTTGGGGGCAGAAGCTTCGCGTGCGGTGCAATACTTGATGCGCCGCTCCTTGCGTATGGGAGTAGTGTCGCGAGAGATTGAAACGGTGGCAGGCGGCCGCGTTTTACATCTGGCCGTCACGGTGAGCCCCCTGGGGCCGCGGCGCGGCAATACCGGCTATGTGTTGGTGCTTGATGATCTTACCGAAATGCTGCGCTCGCAAAAATCAGCGGCCTGGCAGGAAGTGGCGCGGCGCATCGCGCACGAAATAAAAAATCCGCTGACGCCCATTCAGCTTTCCGCGCAACGGTTGCTGCGCTTTCTCGATCGCCGGACCGCTTCAGACTCGAAGCCAGTCGATAGCGAGCTAACCGCGCTCGTTCAGGAATGTTCGCGGTTGATTGAGCGCGAGGTGTCCACGCTGGCAGGGCTGGTAAATGAGTTTTCTCAGTTCGTGCGTTTCCCCACCGCCAAGCTGGTGCCCACGGAAGCCAACACTATCGTGCAGGAAGCGCTGGAAGTGTTCTCCAATCGCCTGGATGGCGTCACGATCAAAACCATGCTGGCGGAGAATCTTCCACAAGTACGAGCTGACGGGGGTTTGTTGCGAAGCGTGTTGATCAATTTGATCGACAATGCCGCGGAATCGCTGGAGCATTCGGCTTGCCGGGAAATTGTCATTTCCACAAGGAATCGCGCGGAGTCCGAAACCGTTGAAATTTCTGTCGCCGACACGGGTCACGGTATTTCGCCCGAAGATAAAGACAAACTTTTCCTGCCGCAATTTTCCACCAAGGATCGCGGCACCGGACTAGGCCTGGCAATCGCCGCACGCATTATTGCCGAGCATGGCGGCACTATTCATGCGGAAGACAATCACCCTGTGGGTTCGCGTTTTCTGATTGAGTTGCCGGTAACGGAAGCAGTCCCTGTGGCCGTTGGCGAGCCACAAGCACCGGCACCGGAATCTTCGCGATGATCCCCAAGCCACACCTACTGATCGTGGATGACGAGCCTGGGATTCGTGAATCGCTGGCTTCTATTTTGCGAGAAGAGGGCTATGTTGTGGACGCCGTGGGCTCGGCGGAAGAAGCGTTGGAGCGAGTGGCCTCTGGCGAGCTGGAATTAATTCTTCTGGATGTCTGGCTACCCGGGATGGATGGTCTCGAAGCTTTGAGCCGTATTCAGTCTGCAGCGCATCCGCCCGCGGTGATTATGATCTCGGGACACGGCACCATCGAAACGGCGGTGCGGGCCACAAAACTCGGTGCATTCGACTTTATTGAAAAACCACTTTCGCTTGAGAAAATTGTTTTACGGGTGCGCAACGCGGTGCAGCAGCGCCGCCTGGAAGAAGAAAATCAAACTCTACGCAATCAATTGGGGCACCGCTATCAGGTGATCGGGGACAGCATCCCGATGAAAGCGTTACGCCAACAGATCGCTGTGACTGCTCCCACAAACGGGCGCGTTTTAATCTACGGGGAAAGTGGCACCGGTAAGGAATTGGTTGCGCACGCGTTGCACGCAGCGAGCCTGCGAACCAAGGGGCCCTTCGTAGAAGTAAATTGCGCGGCTATTCCGGACGAACTGATTGAGTCTGAACTTTTCGGACACCTGAAAGGCAGCTTCACGGGAGCCACAGACAACAAGATTGGGAAATTTGAGAAAGCAGACGGCGGAACATTGTTTCTGGATGAGATCGGGGACATGAGTTTGCGTACGCAATCGAAAGTGTTGCGTGTTCTGGAGGAGCAGCGCTTTGAGCCGGTGGGCTCGAACCAGACTATTACGGTGGACGTGCGCGTCATTGCCGCTACCAATAAAAACCTCGAACAGGAAATTACCCACGCACGTTTCCGGCAGGACCTTTTCTATCGCCTGAATGTAATTCCCTTTTTCGTTCCGCCCCTGCGCGACCGCTTGCAGGACATTCCGACGCTGGCGCGTTATTTTTTGAATGAGTTTAGCGGTGCTTATGGCAAAAAAGGCCGCGAGCTTAGCGAGCCTGCGATGGATATTCTGGTACGTTATCCGTGGCCGGGAAACGTGCGGGAATTGCGCAATCTGGTGGAGCGACTGGTGATTGTCTGTCCGCAGCCGCGCATTGAACCTCACCACTTGCCTCCGGAATTATTTCGCGGTGTGGCGGAAAGCCCGCAACAGCCGTATTCGACGCTATATGAGGCGCGTAGCGCTTACGAGCGGGAATTTATCCTTCGCAAATTGCAGGAGAACCGTTGGAATATGACACAGACGGCGGGCGCGCTGGGACTAGAACGCAGTCATCTTTACCGCAAAATGAAAAGCCTGGGTATTGCCGCACCGGATTAAAGGGTCAAAATTTGAGGTTAGTTTTCTTAATCGCCCCACTCGAATGTGAGAGTAGGAGCACACTCGGCGCCCTTGAGTTCTAACTCCGTCGTTCCCCGCTTCTTATCTTTGACGAACGGCATTAACCCGATGACATACTTCCCTTGAGCATCAGCTTTAGAATGCCCACCTTTTTCTTCATCGTAGGATTTGGATTTAAATTCCAAGTCTTCATTTAGTTGAAATCCTTTCCGCGCACGAGCAGCTGTTCGTGCTTCGGTAACGACCGAATAGCTTCAATTCTACGGGGTCGTCTATTTTGTTCGGGTCGCCGCATTGCTCAGGCGTTCTTCCCGCACAAGAAATAAGGCCGTCCATCAACAAGGAGAGGCCTTCGAGTGCGGGCGAAGGCCCTCGAGCGTTTATGGGCCAGCTAACCATCGTATAGTTTTGGCCCTTCGGAGCGCCCGTGACGAACACGTGATATTTCACCTCAAGGCGTCCATTGGAGTTCACTCTTGAGACTTCACGAATTTCCGCGCTTACTCCCGGCGTGGACATTTCACCGTTCAACCATCTTGCGAGTGACCTCCAGAAGTTATCTGGCAACCGGTGGAGCAGCATCATTTGTTGGCGCGACGGCGGGGAGTAGCGGGCTTCTCTGAGGCCTGCGCAGATGGCGATTTGTCCCGGGCTGAATGCGTTTATACCGATGCCAGCAAACGGAGAACAGCTAACGACAGAACCCCCATGGTTTGAACGAACTCAAAAACCCTTGGCATTGCTTGACTCGCATGGCAAGAATTTTGTCCGGGCACCACTCTATAAAGCAAAGATAATGTTCAAGATTTTTAACTAAATGCCATCTATAGGAGTGGTAGGCCACGTGTTTCTTGGGCTCGTCAGATTTCTTTCAATTTCCCCACGGAAACTTGAGAACCGGGGCGCATTTGGCACCTTGGAGCTTGACCTCCGTGGTGCCTCGGTCCTTGCCTTTTACGAATGGCTCCAAGGGGAGTTGATATTCACCGTTGGCGTTAGCTTTACCAGGGCCTTCGTGCGTTTGGGTTGGATCGTCGGACTTAGACTCGAAGACCACCGATTCATTGGGCTGAAATCCTATTCCGCGAATCAGCACTAGTTGATTTTTCAGGCGAAGACTTACCGCTTCGAGCATGCACCCGTTGTCTGTCGCTTGAATCGGGGCCGGGATAACGGCAAAAAACACTTTTGCTTTTTGATCTTGTGATACCAAAGCCAGGCGATAGACTTCGCCATCCAGCGGATAAAACACCAATTTTACCGGAGCGTCCTTTTTTTCAGGTTTGTCAGGATGGCTGCATTGATCGGTGGCCCGGCCGGCACAGACCACTAAACCATCATTCAATATGCTCAGCCCGGCTATGGAGGGAGAAGGATCAGGGGCATTGGGAGGCCAGTCAATCAGCGTATACGTTTGGTCTTTCGGGGCCCCGGTGACGAAGATGTGATATTGGACTTCCAGTTTCCCTTTGACGGTGGCTCGTGCGATTTCGCGGAGCTGGGCGGCCATTCCCGGAGTGGACATGGTGCCCGCCAGCCATCTCTTCGTGGCGGTCACGGTCCGTTGGGCGGCGGCGTCACCGGCGAGAGGGTCGCGATTAGAGTCTTGCTGCGCGAAAGAACTGTCACGAAAAGTGGAAGGCGCGAGAGACAAGCAAGCGGCGATCGAAATCCAACGAAGTCCATCCAGCATTTAATCTCCCGGGCAGCCTGGCGGGGATGCCTGGTTAGTATTAAGGCGTTTCAAAACCGGCCAGGGCCAACCACGCGACCAACGTAGCGCATTTTTCGTCAGCGCTCCACGGGCTACCTAGCGCTTGGCCCATTTCGATTGTGCGAGTTTTCAACTTTGACTCAGGAATGCGGAACTGCTGGGAGGCTAGCTTGTAAAGATCGCGCTCGGGAACACGAATGCAGCGCCAGCCTAAATTTTTGGCGGCTCTGGCGATCGCGACACGATACAGTTCACCTTCCGCGGTGTGCACCATGGCGTGCGAACGCAGCGTGGCTTCGAGAGAAGGAAGTGCGCGGCCCGAAGCAAGAACAATTCCGCAACAGGCGATCTTCTGATTGTTGCCGCCGATTGCGACTGCAAAGGCGCGCACGGCGGCCAATGCCGAGCGCTCAATCGCCGCGATTACGGAATTAATAAAATCTTCGGCTTTCAGCAGATCCATCGTGCGGGCCACATGATAGGGCTGGACGCCGCCTGGCGAGCCGGGTTCGATCAGCGCAATGCGACGGCGATCGATGACTTCTGGCGAACGCGGCGACCCCCCAAGTGCCACCCCAACTGCCCAGCCGGAGTGCGCTCTAAATCCAAGCGCGGTGCTGTTCGCATTCTTCACAAGAGCGCCCAGTCGATGCTACTCGTTGGATGGATCCTCATCGGCGGGAGATTTGCGCGCGATATCTTCGCTAAGACCTTCCAGCTGAAAATGCCAATCCAGCTCGCGGACCTTCTGCGGATTTTCGCGCCAGTCGGGCACGACTTTCACAAACAATGCGAGATAAATTTTGATATCGAAAAGTTTTTCGAGTTCTTTGCGGGCTTCTGTGCCGATCTTTTTGAGCATTTCGCCCTTGTGGCCGATTAAAATCTTTTTTTGGGAGTCGCGTTCGACGTTCATGGTCACTTCGATGCGCAGAAGCTTAGGCAGTTCTTCGAATTTGTCCACGATTACCGCAAGCGCGTAAGGGACCTCGTGATACATGACCTGGATGGCTTTTTCGCGAATGATTTCGGCGGCAAGAAAACGTTCCGGTTGATCGGTGATTTGATCGTCCGGAAAATACGGGACTCCCGGCGGCAGCTCATGCAGAATTGCTTCCAGCAAATCATCGCAACCCGCGCCTGTCAGCGCGGAAATGGGGACGATGGCGGCAAAATCGAAGGCTTTTTGAAACGCGTCAATCAAAGGCAGAAGCTTGGGTTTTGGAAGCCGGTCGACTTTATTCAACGCCAGGATAGTCTTGCCGCGGAAGCGTTCAGCCTTTTGCAGCAGCAAAGCATCGGCGTGGGGATAGGCGCGGCTCGCATCGACCATCAGTAAGAGCACGTCGATGCCTTCGAGGGCGGCGGCCACTTCATGCATCATCTGGCGGCCCAGCGCGGAATCCGCATCGTGCAGCCCGGGCGTATCGATAAAAATGATTTGGCCTTCTGGCTTCGTCACAATTCCTTGAATGCGGTTTCGGGTGGTCTGAGGCTTGGAAGTTACGATGGCGATTTTTTGGCCCACCAGGCGATTTACGAGTGTGGACTTCCCGGCATTGGGCCGACCCACGATGGCCACGAATCCGGACTTGAATCCGGTGCGGACTGGCGTGTCTTCAGCGCTTTTTGCCGAAATCTGTTTGTCTGGAGCTTTTTGGGCTAGAGTTTTTTTGTCGGGCATTGAGATTTTCTGAACATTGGAGCAATTACTTAAATTACTCGCGGTTCGAATCAGCGTTTTGGAACTCGTACACGGCTGACTTGTGCGGCCACCTGCTTGCGTATACGCACGCGCAAAACTTTTCGCTGATTGGCTTCCAGCACTTCGAATTTGTGGCCTTCCAGATCGATCTTGTCGCCCGGCTCGGGGACTTTACCCGAAACGTGGCTGAGTAGACCGGCAATGGTGGTGACCGCTGCATCGGACTTGTCGCCAAACTTTACGTCGAGCAATTCTTCGACATCGTCGATGGACATACTGCCGCGCATGACCAGGCCGCCGTCCGTTTCACGCACCACGTCCGCCAACGGCTGCTTGGCATCGTAACCGCTCTCACCGACGATCTCTTCCACCAAATCTTCCACGGTGGCAATGCCCGCGACTGAGCCGTGTTCATCGATTACCACGGCGAGGGGCTGGCCCTTTTGCCGCATCTCGCGCAAAAGATCCGATCCGGCTTTCGTTTCGGGTATGAATAACACCGGCCTGGCAAGTTCCCGCACCTTACGTTTGGGCAAATCCTGGTCCGCTATGTGCAACAAATCTTGCGCGTTCACAACGCCGAAAATATCGTCCAGCGTTTTTTCGTAAACGGGCATCTTGGAGAACTTCTTTTCTACGAACTTGGCGTGTAATTCTTCCAGCGTGGCTTCGGCGGCGATGGCAACGATATCCGGCCGCGGAGTCATCACTTCGCGCACCCGCTTGTCACTGAATTCCACCACCTGCTCGATCAGGTCGGCTTGCTCCGGCTCAATAATTCCCTCTTCTTCAGCGGCTTCCACGAGGGCCTCGATACCCTCTTCGGTGCGCTGCTCCTCCGTTTTCTCATTTTCCTTTTCGGAGATACGAGCCAACGATTCGGCGCCCTCCAGGAAAACGCGCACGGGCCAAACCAGCCACATGCACAAACGAATGGCCGGCAATAAGCGCAGCAGCCATCTGCCCGAGGTGCGATACAACAGCATATCGGGAATGAAATGCATTTCAATTACGACTTCCAAGCTGAGATAAACAATGAACTGCACCACCGATTCCCACGCTTCGGGAGTGAAATGCACCACCCCGCGCGTAGTCTCCAGGACCAGGAAGGCCAGCCAGAAATGGCCCAGGATACGAAATGTTCGGCCGCCGCTGCGGCGATTGATGTGCAGCTTGGGCTCGATTTCGTTTTCGAATATTTCCAGGTGTTCGTGGATGCGCCCGGTGGTCATGCGCCCGAGTTCGCGATAAATCAGCGCAAGGTAGGAAAAAATGGGCAGGCCAAAAGCTAAAATCGCGATGCCCAAAATATATAGCCAGCTGAAGGTCACGCCAGGCCTAACCGTCTCCGCAGTTTCTTTTCAGTGCGATCCATTTCGCCGCGGTCGGCTTCGTGGTCGAAACCGAGAAGATGCAGAACACCGTGCAGTATTAGAATTTTCAGTTCCGCCGGAAGCGTGCGGCCATAATTTTTTGCATTTCGTTTGGCTACGGCGGGCGCGATGGCAATGTCACCGAGAGATGCGTCAGTATCCAAGC
The DNA here is from genome assembly GCA_035996445.1 of Candidatus Acidiferrum sp. Classification (GTDB taxonomy): domain Bacteria; phylum Acidobacteriota; class Terriglobia; order Acidiferrales; family UBA7541; genus Acidiferrum. Next base: position 17,828 of record DASYJM010000067.1, read on the forward strand.
AGTCGGGGTCCACGGAAACGGGAGCCGGGGAAACGGGAAGCCTCTTTGACCGCCGGGGCTGTCGAACTTTCACCGCGGGAAAAGATAATACGTCCGTGGGTCCGCGCTTATTTCGAAAGGACTGATTCATCCCCGCGATCTCCGCATCGCTTACCAGGCAGACTGTAACCTGCGCTTGCTTAAGCCCCAGTTCGCGGCGCACACGAAGCAAAAATGACTCCAAAGCTCGTGTCGACAAACGTACCGAGCGCTGACGATTCAAAATCATCCTTACTTAACGTCTGGGTCCGCAGCTTCGGTCGGGACCCGGGCAGGTTCACGCGATTGCTCGGATACCAACTCTTTCGCGACTTCTGGAAGGCGACGTTCGCCCCGGCCGTTTGACGCGTTGGCACCAGAATTTCTGTTGGGATACGCGGGGTGCGCGACGTCCCACTCTTCGTAGGCGCGGATGATTTGCTGCACGAGATTGTGGCGCACCACGTCTTTTTCGCCAAATTGAATGGTGCCTATGCCATCGATTTTGCTGCAGACTTCCAGGGCCTCGACCAAGCCAGACTTCTTGCCGGTGGGCAGGTCGATTTGCGTCACATCGCCGGTGATGACCGCCTTGGAATTAAAGCCCAGGCGCGTCAAGAACATTTTCATCTGCTCGCTGGTGGTATTTTGCGCCTCGTCGAGAATAACGAACGAATCATTCAGGGTGCGGCCGCGCATAAACGCCAGTGGGGCAACTTCTATAATGCCCTTCTCCAGAAATCTTTCCAGCTTGTCGGCGTCGAGCATGTCATACAACGCGTCGTACAACGGCCGCATGTAAGGGTCTATTTTTTGTTGCAGTGTACCGGGCAAAAATCCGAGCCGTTCGCCGGCTTCAACTGCGGGCCGCGCCAGAATGATGCGGTTGACTTGCTTGGTCAGCAGCGCGCTCACCGCCATGGCTACGGCGATGTAAGTTTTGCCGGTGCCACCCGGCCCGATGCCAAACATCATGTCGTGTTTTTCAATTTCTTCCATGTAGCGACGCTGGCTGGCGTTTTTTGGAGTGACTTGTTTTTTCCCAAACGACCGCACCCGAGTTGGTTCAAACATGGTGCGCGGCGATTCGTGCGGGACCTCGGTAGCCACGCGCATGAGCGACTTCACTTCCGCGCTGGTTAAGGTGCGCCCATGGCGGGTCAAGTGGTTGTACTCTTCGACGATCTTCACCGCCTGATCGACGTTGTCCTGGTCGCCTTCAATGGTCAAGCGCGTGTCATGCAGGTGGGTGCGCACGTGCAGCACGTCCTCGAGCAAACGCACGTTGTCATCCAGCGTTCCAAAAAACGGTTCAATTTGTCCGGATATGTGTACGGTACGTCTCATCCAATTGGCAGGTTTTCCAGCTACAGGTAACGAGTGGCCGATGGTTCCTCCGGGCTAGGATGACTGCAGCCGTCAACTCGGGAAGAAACTTCTTCCACCCTATCCCAGCCGTTCGATGTGGTCAAGGTTCAGGCGCTTGCTGTGCAACGTGCCAGCGCAAAGCCGCGAAGGTAACAGGCCAGTGAACACATCCTAGTGGGCGGAAGTGTCCAAAGGCTCACTCAACTTTAGTACTCAACAGTACTCACCGTTAGTACCGGCGAAATCTAACTGATTTCCTATCGACGCAAACCGTGGTCCCAGCAAAAATGTGCGTGAGGGAACATTAGAACTTACCTATCTTCAGGTAGCGAAAGGCGCTGGGATTAAACATGACAAATAAACTGAGATTTCTAGGAACCGTGGCAAGTCTCGCACTAGCCCAAACCGTTTCAGCTCAACAAATTGCTAAACCACTGTCGACGCTCAAGGGTGGCTACGCTAGCGGAAGTATCCTTTGTCGCGGCGGTTTGAAAGTGCCCATGACAACGGACGCGGAACAAGCCTTGCCGCTTAAAATAGCGGCCGTATTGGATTGTGGCCAACCGGTCTCGCTGCTATCCAACACCGAAGGGTATACCGTGAACGTCCGCACAGCCGATGGCAAAAGCGGCTACGTGGTGTGGATGAATGTCGCCAAAGGCGAGGTAATCGCTCCAAGGAAAAGCGCTCTTGTGCCCGCGGTTATACACGATGGTAAGGCGCGGTGGTTGGCGGGAACCGAAGGCTCGGGACGATTCTATAGCGAAGGCCTGATGGTGGAATCTCTGACCATCAACGGCGTAACGGTGCAGGTATCTTTGCAAGACACCGGTTGGAAGCTGCTCGCCAACATCGCAGTCGCCAACGGAAGCTTAGAGGCGGTGAATGTTGTTCCATCGAATATCACGCTCGATGATCTCGGGCAGGTTAAGAAATCGCTGCCATACCAGCAGCCGAAAAAACTAAGGGGCGCCGTGAACCACCAGATTTTGTGGACAGAAGCCAATGCGGCGCCGTCGACGAGCGGCTACCTAGTGAATGCCGCCTATCGAAGTTACGACAATGACGGATTGAACAAAACACAGAATTATCTTGCAGAACATCAAGCAGAGATTCAGCCGGTCAGCGACCGCCAGGCGGATTTCAACCCACATTCGCAGATAAACACGGTGGCATTGAAAGATGCGCTGGTGTTGCCGACCCAGCAGATTTCGGGTTCCACGTGGTTCGAGCGAGACGGCAAGCGGCAGGAAATGATTCTGCGCGTGCCGGTCGGCAACCTCGTTTACGAATTTCCGCTTTCTTTCAACCATACTAACTAAGCGCCATTTCGCCCAGCCAAAAGCCTCGTTTCGCCGATGCGGAGCGAGGCTTTTTTATTGGCGGCAGGTCTGTAGGGATAAGCGCGGGGTTAGCAATGCGCAAAATTTCCGTCATTTCCCGGCAAAGGCGTACTTTCGCAAAGTCCCAGCCGGCGTTTGATGGTAGAATTTCATGAGGAATAAAAAGGAGCACTTTAAATGGCAGGTCAAGGCACCAAAATAAAGAAGAAGAAAAAGTCGGTTCTAAAGCGCGCAGCGCAATCGGGACAGCGCGCCGATGTGAACCGCGCGAACCGCACTCGTGTGCGCACGCTGATGAAACGGCTTCGCACCGCGGTTACCGCCGGTGATGCCACGGCCGCTGGAAATTTGCTACAACCCACGCTTTCCGCGATCGATCGTGCCATCAGCAAGGGCGTGCTGCACGAAAATACAGGTAACCGCTATAAATCGCGGCTTGCTCTGGCGCACAACGGACTCAAAGCCAACGCTGCAAAATAAGGAATAGGATTGGCTTTGGGCCGATCATTGATTTGCTTTAGTGTGCCTGGAATCTTAGGCCTTGGTTCTTCAATTATGGGCCGCAGCTGTCGCGTTCGCGCTGGTCAATTCTGTCACCAGGAATTCCAAAACCATGCGAGAGTCTTTGCTGCTCTTCAAACGGTCGTCAGCCCTTTCGAGCGCCCGCAATCCGGCCAGCAATTGAGTCTTGGAAGTTTTGCGCGCGGCACGCAACGCGATGTCCGCTTGCTCCGGACGCATCCCGAGAGTGCGGGCTGCTTGCCAGCCATTCATCGCGCCTCTGATTTCGCTGGCTTCGATCAATTTGCGGTACATCCACGTGAGCGCACCCAGCATTTCCAGTGGTGCTTCCCCATCGCGCAGCAAGCGATCCAGAAACTCCATGGATTTTTGGCCCTGCCGTGAAGCCAGCAAGTCCGCCAGCGCCCAAACGTTGGTTGTTTTTTCCGAAGCGACCATGACGTTGACGTCTTCGCGAGTAACCCGTTTTCGATCTCCGAGATAATTGGCCAGCTTTTCTATTTCCGTTTTAAGGCGCAGCAAATCCGCCGAAACGCGCTCCGCCAGATCCTCGGCCGCGCTCTTTTCGAATTGCAGACCCTGAGTCTTTGCAAAGTTTTGTGCCATTAACACTGCTGTGGTTTGCCGTTGATCGGGGTTTTCGCCCAGGCCGACCTCCACCACCAGCGTTTTCTGCGAAAGTATTTTGGCCAGCTTCATGCGCTCGTCAAGCCTGGCCGCTTCAATCACCAGTACCGTGAACGGCGCCGGATCGCCTAGGTACACTTCCAACTGAGTGACCGTCTCTTCGCGATTTTTGTCCCCGAGCTTCTCGATGGCTTCGGCATCCTCCAGAAAAACTACCTGCTGCGGCGACAGCATCGGCAAGCTCTGCGCTTGCGATAGTGCGGCTTCCGTCTCCCCTCGATCGGCCGAATAACGTGAAACCGCCCAGGTTCTGGAAGCTTCCGGAACAAATTTCTCGATCAGTTGCGCGCGGCAAGCGTCGCGCAGGTAGGGCTCATCGCCAAGCAAAAGTATGGCGGGGATGACTTTTCCCTTTTCAAGACAGCTCAATAATTCCTGTGGAGAAACCCTGGGCATCAAACGCTCCCGATCAATAATTCTCAATTACCGCTGCTACAAGCTTCCTGGCAAAATCCTGTGCCAGCCGGTCCAGCGCGGGGTCCTGCTCTTCGAAAAAACTCGGGATATCCGTGGAGATTTCATACTCATTGCGGAACACGAAATTCTCGTTGTGATATAGCACCTTGTCGGTGGCGCTTTCCGTCAGCGAAACTTCGCATTTCACGGTAACCAACATGGTGGTGGCACGCCCGGTCTGAGTCTGAGGCTGCGTCTGCGTCTGGGTATCAAGCAACAATGGGACAGCTTCGACACTCACCACTTTACCGCGCAAGACCGCGTCTCCATCCGCGGCAGTTGAAACTATTTTGTATGGCGTGCGAGCCAGAAATTCGTGAACCGTCGCGGAGGTGAGCTTTTGCTCAATGCGGTAGCTGGTGGTCTTGTTTTCCAGCGCTGTCACGGCAATGACGTTGATGCTTTTCGGCAGAGAATTATTGTGGCCGGCGACGTGATAGCCGCATCCCGTTTGCAGCACAGCAGTCAGCGACATGAGCAACACTGCTCGCCACGCCAGATTCGAAGTCATTACAAAAGCATCTCCGCTAACTTCACGGCATTGGCGGCCGGCAAACGCATGTTGTCCGCAGCACCCCAAAACCACCAAGTCTCCGGGTTAGATGCGTCTGGCTCCGGTATAGAAAGCTGGATGGAATTTGAGCCAGAGACACTGACATTGCTTGGACCGATTCCGGGATCCGGCGGAATGGAAAAACCGGCATCCACGCAAGCGTTCGAAATATTTTCTGCCAGGCCGCCGCGGTCAAAAACTCCCGTGGCGGAGAAAACGGAGCCATAAAATACCGGCGCATGTACTATCTGGATTGCGGGCATGGCGCATTTTCCATCTATGCACGCTTTAATCTCGGCGCGCACACGTTCGCGAATGGCGCACAACTTATGCGAGCTGGCGGGACCGAAGCGGTCAAGCAGGTTACAGGCGACTTGCGTATCAAAAACGGGTTGGCCTAGGCCTTGAAAGGAAAGTAGCTGCGTGGTTTGACTCTCGAGTTCCTCAATACCCGCGGGCCCGGCTTCCGAGACAGGCTCAAAGCCGATTAGCATTAGTCGCCGCAGGCCGACTCGCGAAAGGGACAAGGCTAATCCCGCAGCAGCAGTCGCAAACGCAGAAGGAATCGCGAAAATGTTTGCATCAGTAGCGAACTCGCGGCCGCGCAGCCAGTCGAGTTTAGGAAACCACGCTACTGCGTCTTCTCGTTCGACGACGGCACCGGACAGATCGATCATTTTCGCGCCGCTATTCAAAGCCGCGGGTAAGTTTCTTTTCGTGAACTCACTCGAACCCGCAAAAAAGATGAGTTGGGCGCCGTTAAAGCTGCCCTCCTCCACCGGTTGAATGACTGCCGGCTCACCGCCGGCCTCGGTCAGCGTGCCCGCGACGATAGGTTCGTCAACCAAAGTAAAGTCCGCGCCGGCGAAGCGGCTTTCACTCAGCACCGTTCGCAACTCCGCGCCTAAAAGCGACGAGGCGCCCGCGATTACGATTCGATTGGAGTGTCGCTCAAGGGCAGGCATGTATCAGGCAGTCCGGGAAACCATCCGGTGTCGCAACAGGCGCACTACGTGAAGGACTACGCCGACAGCAGCGTAGACACACGAGAAAAGTATTAATACATATTCGGAATAGAGCCACACGAGGGCCACGGTCAAACACAGCAAAACAATCGCTAGCGAGGGTTGCTTGCGCGTCCAAGGAATGTCTTTGAAGCTGTAGTAGCGCACTGTGCTGGTCATCAGCGCGCCCAGACAGGCAGCCATCACAAACCACGCTAGCGCGTAACGCCAGTCATGCAGGGGATCTTTGAATCCATGCACGAGCGAGGCGACCACTGCCGCCGCGGCTGGCGTAGGCATGCCCACAAAATACTTTGAGCTTCCGGGCGCCATGCCTTGCACGTTGAACCTGGCCAGGCGCCAGGCACAACAGATCAAGAATGCCAGGCAGCAAACCCAGCCAAATTCGCTGAGCTGTCGCAAGCGAGTTCCACCAAGATCGCTCAAGCCATGTATGCCCCAGGCGTACGCCAGCACCGCGGGGGCAATTCCGAAGCTGCACACGTCCGCCAGCGAATCCAGCTGCACGCCAAACTCAGTGTTGGTGCCGGTCATGCGTGCTACGCGACCGTCCATGGAGTCGAATAAAATCGCCAGACCGATGGCTTTTGCAGCGTGATCGAATTCGGTGGCGCCTCCGACAAGCGAAGCGATCACCGCGTAATATCCGCATAGAAGATTCGCCACGGTGAAAAGGCTGGGCAACAAAAAAATGCCCCGGCGCAGACGCGGGTTATTTATTCGGCGCTTGCGAAACGACGGCATTTGGTGTTGCTGGGTTTGCTGATCGAGCATTAAGACCGTTTTCCGGTTACGACTGGATTTATATCAGCAAACGCACCCCGGACCGCCACAGGATTATTTTTCAGCGCCGGCCAACTCGCAAGAAGGGACGACCCGCCTTTTACGTGCTGTCCGACCTTTACCAGGATTTCCGCTTGTTGCGGTACCCACAAATCGACGCGTGAGCCAAAGCGCAC
>DASYJM010000068.1:0-3128 GCA_035996445.1 Candidatus Acidiferrum sp.
ACTAGCTTCTGGCTCCTGGCTGCTAGCTCCTACCTCAAACTTCGGCTCTTGATCTAAGCCCGAAGCTAGAGGCCAGAAGCTACTTATCTTTCTTTCTAGCTCGCTTGGCCGCCATCTCCCGCATTTCCTTGCCCAAGCTGGTGCGGTTCATAATGGCCTGTTGCGCGATGGCGATAAAGTTACCCTCAGACCAGTAAAGACACAAGCCCGAGGCGAAATTCCAACTGAGGATACCCATCATAACCGGCATCATCACATTCATCATTTTCTGCTGCTGCGGATCCATTCCCGCCTGCGGCGTCATGCGCTGCATCAACAGCATGGTGATGAAGATGCCGATGGGCAGAATGTGCATTGGGTCCGGCGACGACAAGTCGTGGATCCACAACCACGATGCGTGCCGCAGATCGAGAGCGGAGCCCAGCATGCCATAGTAAGCGAACAGAAAAGGCATCTGGATGACGAGCGGCAAGCAGCCACCGACCGGGCTGACGCCTTCCTTCTTCATCAATTCGCCAATCTCCGTGTTCATCTCCTGGCGCCGCGGATCGCGCATGGTGTACTTCTTGTATTTCTCCTTGATCGAATTCATCTGCGGCTGGATTTTCTGCATCTTCAGCGCCGACTTCATGCTGGAGATACGCAGTGGCATCAGCGCCAGATTGATGATCAAGGTTTGAATGCAAATCGCCCAGCCCCAGTTTCCGACGATGCCTTCGATCCAACGAAGCCATAGGAAAAGCGGCCGCGCGATCACGCCCCAGAAACCAAAGTTGATGAGCCCGCGCAGGTCGGACTCTGCGCCGACGATCGTGGGCACCGCCACCGACTCCAGTGTCTTCAGTGCTTTCGGTCCCACATACATCCGCGCAACCGTTGGACCCGTCGGGTTGCCGACAGCTGCTCCCAGCACTTCTACGGGCGCGGTGTCCTGCGGGTTCGGATTTTTAGGATTTTTGGGAACGTTGAGTCCGTTCCGGAGCGTGATCAGCGCAGAATTCTGCGAATCATCCGGCAAGAAAACCGCCGCGAAATACTGATCCGTCACGCCCGCCCAGTTGAACGGCATGCGGAGCGTGTTGCCACCGCTGACTTTTTTTATGGCCAGCCGCTCGATGTTGTTGTTGTACTGATACTCGACTTGACTGGCGTGGTAAGAGGCGAGCGTCGCTTCGTCGCCGAAACCTGCCGGCCACGCGGGATAGGCCGCAACCTGATTCCCCTTGGAGACGACCGAGGTTTCGACGTGCACCAAATAGGTTTGATCGAAACCAAACGTCTTGCGGACGGCCATGTCACCGTCGGCATATTCGAATACGATTTCGGCCGGTGCGTTGACCGCGCCGGTGCGCGATGCCACGTACAACGCCGAGGTCAGTTTGTTGCGCTGTCCTTCATCGTAAATCCACAGCGAGAGCGGGTATCCATATTTTTGCGCAGCCAGATTGTTGACCAGTTCGAGTGGCTGTTCCTTGTCGTCGGTGAATTTCTTCAGGATCCATGACTTGACCTGCGCCCCACGGTTGCTGAACGTGATTCGGTACAGATCGTTTTCGACTACAGTTTCACCCTCCGCGGCAGCTTGCTTAGTCGCGCCGGATTTGTTTGTCGAAACGCCAGGCCGTGCTGGGCTGGCCTGGTTGACGGAAACCGGAGCCTGAGGAGCCATTTGGGCCTGGCTCTGAGCTTGCGGTGCCGGGGCAGGCGACTGCGGCAAATACTTCTTTAGAATCGGTTGAAACAACACGATCACCAGAAAGGTGAGCGCAAAGACCAGGAGCAGCCTTCGCTCCATGCCGGGTTCTTGCTGAGGATTTTGGAATTCTGCCAAATTACTTTCTCAATGACTGCACAACCCGGTTTCGTGACTGCGGACCGGCAGGCTGGAACTTTTGACAACTAAATCAATCCCGCCTCTTGAAAACGGGTTGCAACGCAGAACTCGCCAGATCGCCATCGCTCCACCGCGCATCGCGCCGTAGCGGTCCACCGCCTCCAGCGCATAGTCGGAGCAAGTCGGCACGTACCGGCAGGCTGGCAAAAGCATGGGCGAAATCGCCCACTTGTATCCACGCAGGAAAATCGTAACGACGGCTCTGGAAATCTGCTTCATCCGAATCTGTTCTATCAAACCTACAGCCTCACGACACCGCATTTCGCAAAGCCGACAGCCAAGGCGGCTGTCCCAACGTAAGCCTAAGTGATACTTCTTTCCAACGACTTCTGAATCACCGTGAATGCACGGCTGAGTTCGTTGCATAACCCAGAAAACTCAATCTTCAGTACCGATTTCCTGGGGTTAATGACTACGTCTACTGGCATACTCACTACCGGCCAATGGAGTCGAACCGCCTCGCGCAACCGCCGCTTGATGCGATTGCGTTCGACCGCCCCGCCCAAGACCTTCCCCACGGTCAATCCGATGCGAAGCCCGCCGGCCGGTTGCCGCAGCAGATAAAAAACGGTCATATGGGCAGCCGGGTGGCGGCGGCCCTGCTTGTATACCCGCTCGAAATCAGAGTGCCGGAGTAACCGCATCGCGCCCGTAAATCGAGCCCGCTTACCGGGACTGAACGCTTTGAGACTACCGTTCGGAGCAAGACCGCTCACAATTCACGATCCAGACTCAGGTTGCGGAACTCCCGCCAATTCCGGAAAAGGAAAAACACTACTCACGGAAGCCAGGCTTCACCGAAACTCGCTTGCGCCCTTTGGCGCGCCGTCGCGAGATGACAGCTTGGCCGCTCTTGGTCTTCATCCGGGTACGAAATCCGTGCGTCTTTGAGCGGTGACGCCGGTTAGGTTGGAATGTGCGCTTAGGCATGAAACTTTAACTACTCCTGACTCACTTAGTAAGTGCAATAATAGCTGCAAGGCGAATGAGAAGTATAAATGAGCCAGGGCAAGCGGGCAAACCGGCCTTAGGACGGCAGCGGTCCGGATCGTCCGTTTGTCACGGAATAATTGGGGCCACGGGATTTCGTTTTCATGAATTCGTGCACCATGCTTGCGGCAGTTATAAAGTCGCTACTTGACAGATTTTTTCCTTCGCGTATTGAATCGCGGAGGCCGATAAAAATCTTTCTGGAAGATTTCCACAAACATAAATTTTTTGTGCTAGTATGCCG
>DASYJM010000069.1:0-14302 GCA_035996445.1 Candidatus Acidiferrum sp.
TGTTCAGGGGACGATCGAGCTGAGGTGCCGATTATTGTGCAGGGGCCAGGCGCGAGACTATAGGTGTCCTTCAGCATGCTGTAAACGGCTTGCGCGGACTCAGTACGCGCGCCGGCGATGGTCACACCCAGATAATCAAGCAACAAACATTTCGTCTGCTGGACAATTTCAGCGCTCAAGTCTTCGAACTTCAGTGCGTGTGAAAAATGAATAAGCGTTCGGGTTATCGGTTCCATGGTTTGTCCATCGCGGGGACCCCGGATTCCCCAGTACTGTACGATTTTTTTCAGGACCGTGGGCTTCGTTTTTTTGAATTTGGAGGCTGAGTATGCTTTACACTGGGCCGCCGGCCGGCAGGAAATGTTTTTAGCATACCAAAGCCGCTGCGTGACACCTTCTGGCTAACTCGAATAGCTTCTACGACGAGGTCTTTCGTTGAGTAAAACAAACAGTTTCGGCAGTGAAGCGCACGAAGAATTAAAATCTGCCGTGCGCGATTTATGCCGGGATTTTCCCGACACTTACTGGCGAGAACTTGACGCAAAACGCGCTTACCCTGAGACATTCGTACAAGCGCTGACGCAAGCGGGCTACATGGCCACGCTAATTCCCGAAGAGTATGGTGGCGCTGGCCTGGGGGTTACGGAAGCTTCAGTTATTCTCGAGGAGATCCATCACTCCGGAGGAAATGCCGCTGCTTGCCATGCGCAGATGTACATTATGGGCACGCTTTTGCGGCATGGATCGGAGGCCCATAAGCGGCACTATCTACCAAAAATAGCCGACGGTTCTTTGCGTCTACAAGCATTCGGGGTGAGCGAACCGAATACCGGAACGGACACCACGCAACTGAAAACCATGGCGGTCAAAAAAAACGACCGCTATGTAATCAATGGGCAGAAAATTTGGATCTCCCGCGCGGAACACTCCGATCTGATGTTGCTGCTGGCGCGAACGACACCGATCGACCAGGTAAAGAAGCGAACGGAAGGACTATCTACGATTCTGGTGGATCTGCGCCAGGCGGTTGGCCACGGATTGAAGATTCGCCCGATCCGGACCATGATGAACCACGCCACCACGGAATTATTTTTTGACAATTTGGAAGTCCCGGCGGAAAACCTGGTTGGTGAGGAGGGCCAGGGTTTTCGCTATCTGCTGGACAGCTTGAACGCCGAGCGCATTCTGATTGCTTCGGAGTGTATTGGAGACGCGCACTGGTTTCTGGATCGCGCTTGCCGTTACGCGAATGAGCGCGTCGTTTTTGGCCGGCCAATTGGCAAGAATCAAGGCATTCAATTTCCAATCGCTCGCGCGTATGCGAACCTGGAGGCGGCGCGACTGCTAGTGGCTCGCGCCTCAAGTTTGTTCGATAGCGGGAAACCCTGCGGGCCGGAAGCCAACATCGCCAAGCTTCTATCGGCGGATGTGTCGTGGGAGTTTGCGAATTGTGCCGTGCAAACATACGGCGGTTTCGGATTTGCCGAGGAGTACGACATCGAACGGAAGTTTCGCGAGACGCGCCTCTATCAAGTTGCTCCTATATCCACCAACTTAATCCTCAGCTATCTTGCAGAGCACGTTCTAGGCTTGCCCCGGTCTTATTGATGCTGCCCCTTGAAGGAATTACAGTAGTGTCGCTGGAACAGGCTGTAGCGGCGCCTTTCACTACGCGTCAATTGGCGGATTTAGGGGCGCGCGTAATAAAGATCGAACGCCCCGGCACCGGTGATTTTGCGCGCAGCTACGATACAACGGCTCACGGGATGTCGAGTTCCTTCGTGTGGCTGAACCGTTCCAAGGAATCACTGACGTTGGATTTGAAGCGAGCGGAAGCCAAGCTAGTCTTGCATCGATTGCTGGATAGCGCGGATGTTTTTGTTCAGAATTTGGCGCCCGGAGCCACTGGCCGGCTGGGGCTGGCTTCTGGGGAACTCCGAAAAAAATATCCTCGGCTTATCGTTTGCGATCTTTCCGGCTACGGGTCGTCGGGCCCGTACCGTGATAAGAAGGCTTACGATTTGTTGATACAGGCGGAAACCGGGTTGATCTCCATCACCGGTACGGAAGAAACGCCATCGAAAGCGGGCATTTCTATCGCGGACATCTCCTGCGGGATGTATGGCTTCACTGGAATTTTGACGGCGCTGCTGGTGAGAGCGCGCACCGGTGAAGGCGTGGCGCTGGAAACTTCGCTGTTCGATGCGCTGGGAGAATGGATGAGCTACGCCACTTATTATTCGCTGGGAGGATCGGCGCCTCGGCGGACGGGCGCGACCCACGCGACGATCGCGCCGTACGGGCCGTCGAAAGCCGGCGACGATAAGGTCGTGTATCTGGGTTTACAGAATGAACGCGAGTGGAAAAGATTTTGTGAGGCGGTGTTGCACAAGCCCGAGCTCGCTACGGATTTTCGCTATGACTCGAACGCCAAGCGCGTTCAACATCGCGAACAGCTCGACATTGATATACAGGAAGTGTTTCAGAAGCTGACAGCCGCGGAAATTATTATCAGGCTGGAAGCCGCGCAAATCGCTAATGCGCGTATGAACACTATTCAAGAGTTTGTCGACCACCCGCAACTGAAGGCCAGGAATCGCTGGGCCACTGTGAGTTCGCCGGTCGGGTCTCTTCTTGCTCTACTCCCTCCTGTAAAAATTGAAAACATGGATCCGGTCATGAAAGAAGTGCCAGCGGTAGGCCAGCACACCGACGCAATTTTGGAAGAGATAGGTTTTGACTCAAACACGATTGCATCCTGGCGGCAGACCGGCGCGATTTGAGCGGTCAGGACATAACCATCGGGTAGGCCAAGGAGGGTACATTGACGATCAAAGAAGGTTGGACAGGCCGCGTGTTCGAGGACTTCGAAGTCGGCGATGTTTACCGCCATCCGTTGGGTCGCACAATCCTTGCAACCGATAATATCTGGTTCACACTGCTTACCATGAACACGAATCCGATCCACTTCGATCACGCGTATGCGGCGAAAACCGAATTCAAGCGGGCTTTGGTTGATTCTACGTTTACCCTCGCAGTAGTCACCGGTCAGTCGGTCGCCGACATTTCGCAGAATGCTATGGCCAATCTGGGGTGGGACGAAGTGCGTCTGCCAAACCCGCTCTTCGACGGCGATACGTTATATTCGCAAAGCGAGGTTCTTGAAAAACGAGAGTCAAAGTCCAGACCCAACGTCGGCATCGTGCGTTTCAAAACCACCGGCTTTTCTCAAGACGGAACCGTGGTGATCGAGTTTAAGCGTACAGTCATGATCTATAAACGCGGGCATGTGCCAGAGCGCATTCAAGGGCCTAAAATCCAAACTCTGTCAACGCCAGCGCGCGACTAGTGACTTTAGGTTCTCAGTCCGAAGTTTTCCCGGCCGATAGTCTGCTCTCGGAGACGACGATCAGCCGTTGGTGGCGTTTGCTCGGAGCGCTTTTGATGACTCTGGCTTTGGGCACGCTCTATGCATGGAGCGTTTTTGTCACGCCCCTTGAGTATGAGTTTGGCTGGAAGCGCGCACAAACTTCTATAGTTTTTACGTTGGCGGTGGTTACATTTGCCACCTCACTCCTTCTTGCAGGAAAACTCCAGGACAGATTCGGGCCATTCTGGATTTCAGTGACGGGCAGCGTGATGATCAGTTTGAGCTTTTTCCTCTTCGCCCATACCTCCAGCTTGCACTACCTTTTTTTTTCCTACGGCATCCTCGGCGGGATTGGTAACGGCTTCGGTTATTCGACGGTGGTCCCAGTCATGGCCAAGTGGTTCCCGGACAAGACCGGGCTGGCAACAGGGCTGGCGCTGGCAGGATACGGTGGGGGCTCGGCAATTTTTGGAACGCTCGCCAACTTAGTTTTGTTTCCGCGCTTCGGTTGGCGCATCTCCTGCATGGTACTTGGCGGAATTTTTCTGGTCATGACCATGGCGGGCGCCTTCCTTCTAAAGAACCCGGCAACTAAAAGACATCCGGCGACTGGTACGTTGAATCTTGGTGTTGCTGACTATCACTTCGCTCCGCGGGAAGTTTTGCGAACTCCGTCGTTCTATCTACTGTGGCTCGGTTTTGGTCTCGGCTCTACGGCAGGCCTAATGGTGATCAGTCAACTTATACCGTTTGCCAAGAATCAGGGAGTCGCCAGCGCGACGCTGGCAACATTGGGTCTGGTAGTAGGCGCCGGGGGAAACGTCACCGGCCGGATTTTGTCCGGCTGGCTTTCTGATCTGATGGGCAGGCTCAATACCCTAAGAATTGTGCTCGCTATCTCGACTGCCGCAATGCCAGCTTTGTATTGGGTCGGCAAGCATGTGGCGGAATTCTATGCCCTGATTTTTATTGTTTATTTTTGTTACGGAACGCAAGCCTCGGTAAATGCCTCGACGACCTCAGATTTCTGGGGAACGCGAAATGCCGGCACGAACTACGGCTTGTTGTTTACTGCCTGGGGGTTCGCCGGCGTGCTCGGCCCCACAATCGGCGGGGTGCTATTCGATAAGTATAGAAACTACGGCGCCGCTTTCTATGCAGCATCGGCCTTGGCATTAGTCGCGCTCATTTGCGTGCTATTGGCCCGACGACCCAAGCCCACGGTAATCCCTCAGACGACCTCGCCTCAATAATTATTAATCTTCCGCTACAAATATTTTTGATTTGACAAAGAAATCATGTTGCTAATTGGTTTGGCAGTGGCAGAATAGCGCCACAGGGGCTCGTGTTTCGCTAGGTAGTCTAAACCCAAAGTCGAGGATGTCAGGTCCGTGTGTCTGCCGATGCCGCTTCAAGCGTCGTCGGTACGATTTCTCACAAGCATAGGAGCGATTGTCGTCATCCGGGAAAGGGAGGCTTGGGAAATGAGTACCAAAAAACTCAATCTTTGGTCCGTCACTGTAGGAGTGGTGGGATTAATCATCGCACTAGTGATTTGTGCAATGCCGATAAACGCACAACTGGCTGGCGCTAACCTATCGGGCGTGGTGTCCGATGAATCTGGCGCGCCCATTGTCGGTGCGAAGGTATCCATCAAGAATCCCGCCACCGCGGATGTTCGTGAAGTAGAAACCAATACAGACGGGCTGTTCTTTGCGCCGAACCTGGCACCTGGGACCTACGACGTCACTGTTTCCGCCACGGGATTTGGACCGGTCACACAGAAAGGGTTAGTACTGAATGTTGGTGGCGAACAGGCCCTTGACTTCAAAATGAAGGTAGGGCAACTGGCGCAAGAAGTGCAAGTCAACGCTTCATTAGCCGACGTGGAGACGACTACCTCGGCAGTTAGCGCAACGGTTGAGGAAAAGACCGTTGTAGAGCTCCCCCTGAATGGACGCGACTGGACCCAGTTGGCCACCCTGCAGCCGGGCGTCATTAGCGTGCGTGCGCAGGCGTCCAACGCGAGCACGGCCAACCGCGGAAATCGTGGATTCGGAAACCAATTGTCAGATAGCGGGCACCGCCCGAATGAGAATACCTACCGCATCGATGGCATCAACATTAATGATTATTCGAACGGCTCACCGGGCAGCGTGCTTGGAGCAGCGCTTGGCGTGGATGCCATTCAGGAATTTAACGTCGTCACGACAAATTACACCGCGGAATATGGACGCACTTCCGGCGCCGTAATCAATGCTGTTACACGTTCGGGAGCCAATGAGGTCCACGGTTCCGCTTATTTTTTCGATCGCGACAAAATATTTGATGCCAAGCCTTTCTTCGCCTCTACCAAGCAGCCTTTCCGGCGAATCCAGTTTGGAGGTTCCGCTGGAACCGCGATCATAAAGGACAAAACCTTCATTTTTGGCGACTACGAAGGTGTACGCCAGTCGAAGAGCCAGTCTGCAAACGTAAATGTACCTTCAGCGAACGCACGTGCAGGCATTTTCGCGAACGGCGATGTAATTACTCCCGACCCGGCCATTACACGGTTGCTGGCACTGTACCCGCTGCCGTCAAATGCGGTTACGAACGGGGACATCGCGACGTTTGGCACCGCTGGGTTGCAAACGATCGTTGAAGATTATTTCACCATTCGAGCGGATCATAAGTTTTCAGACAAAGACAGCCTGAATGGTACGTACTTCTTCGACAAGGCTCCGCAAGATATACCCGACGCTCTGAACAATGTGATTCACGAAGTTTTTACGAAACGACAGATGATCGGCATTACCGAGAGTCATATATTCAGTCCGGCGCTGGCGAATGTCGCGAGACTTGGTTTCAACCGAGTCGTCGGCCTGGTCAATCAGCCTGTTAAGGCAATCAACCCAGCAGCCTCAGATCCCGCATTGGGTGTCAGCCCTGGACTGTTCGCGCCTCTCTTCAACGTAGCAGGTCTTACCCCGGCCGGCGGGTTGGGCAATCCTTCGTTGTTTTTCCACCACTACAACTCTTACCAGTTTTATGACGACGTGTTCCTGACCCGCGGAAAGCATGCGTTCAAAGCCGGGTTTGCTTATGAGCGGCTGCAATACAATGTGATTTCACAGCTCAATCGCAATGGACGGTTTGGCCGTTACCCTAGCGTCGAGAGTTTCATCGAGAACGCTACGACAACGGTTGCCCTTCTCGATCCAACGATTCGAAAGGAAAATGGAAGCCGCGATAGTCTTTTCGGAGGATATTTTCAGGACGATTGGCGAATAGCGTCCAACCTGACGCTTAACCTGGGGCTTCGTTACGAGATGCTGACGCTGCCCACGGAAGCTCATAACGGTTTTGGCGTCATCAACCAGTTGTTTGCCCCGGCCGTTCCGGGCGGCTGCGCTGCGTTTATTGCTGCTGACAACACGCCGGGTTGCACGATACCCGTCAACACCATGTGGCGGACAAATCCCACCACGCACAATTTTGCTCCACGCGTGGGCTTCTCATGGGATCCGTTCAAAAACGGCAAGACGGCGGTGCGCGGCGGCTTCGGAATATTCGATATTCTTCCGCTGCCCTACGTTTACAGCATAGGCAACTCTCTGTCTGTGCCGTTTTCAAAACAGTTGAGCGGCAAAGGCACCTACCAGGCCAATATTGATCCCACCACCTTGGGCAATAGCGCGCTGTCACGGTACATCGAACAGAATCCTCATCGCAGCTACGCTATGAATTACAATTTCAACATTCAACGGGAGTTTACTTCAAAGATTTCCGGGATGGTGGGGTATGTAGGGTCGCATAGCCTTCACGAAGCGTTCACCGCTGATGACAGCAACCAGGTTGGTCCTCCCAACGTGCAGCTGATAAACGGTCAGTATACGTGGCCGTTGCCAGTAGGCAGCGGACCATTGATCGATGGAAATGCTGGCGATATCCGCGCGATCTTTTTCGACGGTAGCGCCAAGTACAACAGTTTCCAATCCCAAATCCAGGTCAAGGGGCTTCACGGCTTCATGGGTCAGGCCGCGTTCACGCTGGGCAAGTGCCTTGATGATGGTTCTGGCGCACAACTTGGCGATCCGTTCCTGACCTCAGTGCCGTCGCTGATCTTCTTCGACAAGAAAGAACGACATGGACGTTGCGACTTTGACATCCACAAAAATCTTTCCATCAATACGCTGTATGACTTTGGTATACCGAAAACCGACTCCGGGTTGGTGAAACGCGTTGCTGGCGGGTGGCAACTCGGAATGATCATGACTGCGAGTACCGGTACTCCCTTCACCGTGGTGACGGCGTCAGATGACCTCGGCCAGAACAGCACTGACCCGTGGTCGTTTCCGAATCGCTTGTCGGGATGCAATCCCTACTCCGGGAATTTCAGAGCCGCGGGAATGGTGTACTTGAACAATAGTTGCTTCTCACCGCTTACCGTGACGGCTAATGGTCCGATCGTGGGCACCAATGGACGCAATACTTTGTTCGGGCCGGGACTGGTGAACTTTGACTTTACGGTCCTCAAGGACACTGTGATTACCGAGAGGCTTCGCCTGCAATTCCGGGCGGAGTTCTTTAACATCTTCAACCATGCCAATTTCCAGGCACCGAATATCGATGCGGGAACCGCCACAATCGGTTTCGCCCCCAATCCTATCCCGGTCACGTTGTCCCAGACGGTTACCGACGGGCGTGACATTCAATTCGGTCTGAAACTTATTTTCTAAACAAGGCGAATCGAGAGCGGGAGGGGCCGATGGCTTCCTCCCGTTTTCCATTTAGGCGCGCGTAAATGCAAGAATTCGTTCGGGCAATTACGAGCTTCTTAGCGCGATGTGCAAACATGCCAGAAAGTTCTACACTGACAGATGAAGCAGACCGCGATTAAAGAAAGCGCTTTGCAAACTGCTAAAGACACTGGCTGCATGTTGGAATGGATGTGCGAAATGGGAGACCGAGTAAACGTGGTGGACGTCACGCCACGCGACGGATTGCAAAACGAAACAGAGATTGTCTCCACGCGCGATAAGCTGCTGCTAATTGAAAAGCTGGCGCTCGCAGGGATTCGCGAAATTCAGGCTACCAGTTTCGTTCATCCGCGGTGGTTGCCGCAGATGGCTGACGCCGAAGCAGTGGCTGCGGGGATTCGAATGTTTCCGGGAGTACGATTTTCAGCGTTGGTGCCCAACTTGAAAGGCTACCAGCGGGCGATCGCCGCAGGAATTCGCTCGTTGGAATTTGTGATCGCGGTAAGCGACACCTTCAATCACAAAAATTTAAATCGCAGTACTGCGGAATCCCTTGAACTCCTCACCCAAGTGACCAAGCTGGCGGAAAAAGATTGTTTGGACATTCGCGTTGGTTTTTCTACCGCGTTCCATTGTCCGTTTGAAGGGAAAATTTCTGCCCGGGCTGTCGTTGATTTGCTGAGTGCGACACGCGACCGGTCGCCGTGGCGCATTGCCATCTGCGACACTAATGGAATGGCGTATCCGGACCAGGTGACTGAAGTTCTGGCTCTCGCGAAAAGTGAATTAAAAATGCCCGCGACGGAACTGGCGCTACATTTCCACGACACCTATGGCCGCGGACTCGCTAATACTTTGGCCGGGCTTGAAGGTGGTGTGCGGGAGTTTGATTCGACCACCGCTGGACTGGGCGGATGTCCATATTGTCCGGGAGCGAGCGGCAACCTTGCGACAGAAGACCTCGTGGCGTTTCTCGATGGCATGGGATACGAAACCGGAATTGATCTGGAGAAGTTATTGGACGCAGCGGAATTTGCGAATGGCTTTACGTCACGGCCTTATCAAGGGCACTTGCTGCTGGCCAAGAGGGCCGGTGCTTGCGCAGTGAAGCAACCCAAGGAAAGCCAGCTTGCGTAGCGTATATCTTTCAGTGCTAATACTTTAGCAATACAACACAGATGGCCCTTCCTCTCGCCGGAATCCGCGTCATGGATGTAACTAACGTGCTCGCAGGCCCCTTCTGCAGCTATCAACTGGTGTTGATGGGCGCGGAGGTAATTAAAATCGAGCAGCCGGGTTCAGGCGACCTCGCGCGCAGGCTGGGCGCCGACCCTGCGACGGCTGCACGATTGATGGGTGCCTCCTTCGTCGCGGTCAATGCTGGCAAGCAGTCGGTTACGCTGAATCTCAAGCAGGAAGCCGCAAAAAAGATCTTCAAGCAATTGGTTATGCGATCACACGTGGTGATAGAGAATTTTCGCCCGGGCGTTATGGGACGCCTGGGGCTGGATTATGCCGTATTATCAAAAATAAACCCGCGTATCGTGTACTGTGCGGTCTCCGGATTTGGCCAGCATGGGCCTTTGTCTTCGCGACCGGCATACGATCAGGTGATTCAAGGAATGTCGGGAGTGATGAGCGTGACTGGTGATAAGGACAGCGCACCTCTGCGTGTTGGTTATCCAGTGTGCGATACGGTAGGCGGGATCACGGCCGCGTTTACGATTTGCGCGGCGTTGGTTGACGCCTGTAGCAACGCCCGCGGAAGAATGATTGATATTTCCATGCTGGAGTCGACGCTAGCGACAATGGGCTGGGTGGTTTCCAACTATTTGAACGCTGGGACGGTACCGGTGCCCCTCGGCAATGAAAATTTTACGGCCGCACCTTCCGGGACGTTCCGGACCGCTGACGGCTTGCTAAATATTGCCGCCAATGAATCTTACCAGTTTGAAAAACTTTGCGATTTGCTGCGGCGCCCGGACCTAAAAACCGATCCGCGTTTTGCGGATCGCGATATTCGTAAGCAGAATCGCGAGGCCATCAACCATGAGATTCAGGCCGTTCTGTTGACTCGACCCGCGGCAGAATGGGAAACATTACTGATCGAGGCAGGGGTACCTGCGGGACGCGTTCTCAGCGTGCCTGAAATCCTGAATCACCCCCATCTTGCGGAGCGCCAATTCATCACTCGATTCCCGGACATCGATCCGCCACAGGTACTCACCGGCGGTGGATATCGAATTTCGGATGGGGACACTGTGCCACCAGGCCCGGCGCCAACTCTTTCCCAGCATACCGACTCCTGGCTACAGAAACTCGGTTACTCGACGGCCCAGATTGAGGATCTGCGTGCAAGAGGTGTCATCTAGTCAGATTGAAGTTCAGCAATTCTGTGTATTGCGGCTTTTGTGAGAACGATGCGTCCTAACCTTGCTAAGACTTTGCGCGCAAAAATTTTGGAACGCCGCGGCTTGTTAGTCCCCGGTGCTGCCAACGCACTAGCCGCGCGCGTGGTAGAAGATTTGGGTTTCGAGGCCCTTTATCTGAGTGGCGCCGGTCTGACGAATTCGCTCTGGGGCATGCCTGATCTTGGATTCATCACCCTATCCGAATTAGCGCAACATACGGCGGCGATACGGCAAGCTGTGAATCTCCCGCTCATCGTCGACGCCGACACAGGTTTCGGGAATGCCGTAAATGTCTGGCATTGTGTCCGGGTGCTCGAACGGGCAGGCGCCGATGCAATCCAGATTGAAGATCAAATCATGCCAAAAAAATGCGGACACTTTGCCAATAAGTCCGTTATTCCGGCTGAAGAGATGGTCGGCAAAATAAAAGCGGCGGTGGACGCTCGAGTATGCGAGGACTTCGTGACCATTGCTCGCACCGATGCCTTGGCTGTCGAAGGCTTCGAAGCGGCGATCCAGCGGGCCCAGCGTTACATCCAAGCGGGAGCGGACGTGACTTTTGTGGAAGCTCCCGAAGATATTGATTTGATGCGTGACATTCCCAGACGCTTGTCCGTGCCGCAAATCGTGAATGTTGTGGTTGGCGGAAAAACCCCGGTCCTGGCTCAGAAGGAACTGGCCGCCATGGGCTTCGGCCTCGTACTATACGCGAACGTTGCGCTGCAAGGAGCCATCGCAGGCATGCAGCAGGCCTTGGGCGACCTGAAGGATAATGGCCGTGTCGACAAAACAAATCCTCAAGTCGCCAGCTTTGAAGAACGCCAGCGACTCGTGAAGAAGTCTTTTTACGAACAACTCGATAACAAATATTCCGGTAAGTCATGAGGCTGTGCGCGGAGAATACTCGGTGCGCACTCGCACGTAGGCGGGGAAAAGCGGTCATCCTAAAACATGCAAATTCATCAGGTTCGAGTTCATCCTTCAAAATCACAACTTCCGCGCGCGGATCAACTCGCGTGGAAACTTGCTCAGGTTGCGCACGACGCGGTCCCCGTTGATCCGGATGTGACCGAACAAATCATCAACCGCATAATCGACAATACGGCCGTAGCGATTGCCGCCATTAACCGTGGCCCAGCGATTTCTGCCAGAGCCATGGCTGTGGCTCATGGCCGCAGCAATGGAGCAACAATACTTGGGGTTCCCTCGGAACAGCGTTTTAGTCCGGAATGGGCCGCCTGGGCAAACGGTACGGCGGTGCGCGAGTTAGACATGCATGACACTTTTCTCGCTACGGATTATTCTCATCCAGGCGATAACATTCCTCCCATCCTGGCCGTAGCGCAAGCGATGAAAAGAACGGGGAAAGATTTCATCGCTGGTATCGCCGCAGGTTACGAGATTCAAATTGATCTGGTGAAATCTATTGGCCTTCACCTGCATAGAATTGACCACATCGCTCATTTGTGCCCGGCACAAGCCGCGGGGATCGGCGCTACTCTTGATTTGCGTGAGGAGACAATTTTTCAAGCAATTCAACAGGCGGTTCATGTAAGTTTCACCACACGACAATCGAGAAAGGGCGAAATAAGCAGTTGGAAGGCATTTGCTCCTGCACATTCGGGAAAATTAGCAATTGAGGCCGTAGATCGCGCCATGCGTGGGGAAGGGGCGCCTAGCCCAATCTATGAAGGAGAAGACAGTGTTGTTGCATGGTTGCTGGACGGACCGGATGCACAGTACGATGTGCCGCTTCCCGAGCCGGGCGAACCCAAGCGCGCCATTATGGAGAGTTTTACCAAGGAGCACAGCGCCGAGTATCAAGCACAGGCTTTAATCGATCTCGCTTTTCGCATGAGAAAGAAAATTGGTGACCTCTCGTCAATCAACAAGGTAGTTATCCACACCAGCCACCATACGCACACAGTAATTGGTACCGGCGCGAATGATCCCCAAAAGTTCAATCCGAACGCCAGCAGAGAGACTTTGGATCACTCCGTTATGTATATCTTCGCAGTAGCGTTACAAGATGGCCGCTGGCATCATTTCGACAGTTACACGCCCGAACGTGCCAGCCGTCCTGACACCGTCCGGCTGTGGCGCTGTGTTGAAACCCGTGAAGATCTAGAGTGGACGCGCCGTTATTATTCCATTGACCCTGCCCAAAAAGCCTTCGGCGCACGAGTCGAAATCCTTCTCCAAGATGGCTCAAGGATTGATGATCAATTGGCGGTAGCCGACGCTCACCCGCTGGGCGCTAATCCTTTTTCGCGCCCCGACTACATCCGAAAATTCATGACACTCACCGATGGGATCATTTCGTCTAAAGAATCCCGGCGATTCTTGGATGCCGCGCAGCAACTCCCCGAACTGCTCGTAGACGATTTGTATCAGCTAAATATTGCGTTGCCAGAGAACGCCCTGGCGAAAGGCCCGCCGGGGCTATTTTAGTGATGGCGAGCGCGTGTTCGATATTGCGGCAGAATGCCAGTTACGTCCTCTAGGGATGAAACGTGCCGGTAAGTAAATCAGCCGAAGAAATAACAGCGCGTATCGACCGTCTACCGTCAAGTTGGACGGTCTGGCGGTTGATCGTGCTGCTTTCCCTGGGTGGCGCGTTCGAATTTTACGATCTTTTTCAAACCGCTTATCTAAGCCCCGGCCTAATTTCCAATGGGATTTTTCGCGCTGGCGCAAAAGGATTGTTTGGGTTGACGGATCAGGCTACCTTCGCCGCAGCAACCTTCGCAGGACTGTTTATCGGCACGATCGTGTTTGGCTCCGTGGCCGACCGTTTTGGTAGGCGCGCGGTATTCACTTTTTCATTGTTGTGGTACACCGCCGCCAGTATCGCCATGGGGCTGCAACGCACCAACATTGGAGTTGACCTGTGGCGTTTGATTGCAGGCGTAGGAATTGGCGTAGAGCTGGTAACCATTGACGCCTACGTTTCTGAACTTGCTCCAGCACGGCTACGCGGGCGCGCCTTTGGCGTTAATCAATTCGTTCAGTTTTTGGCTATACCCGTATTAGCTCTGATCTGTTGGATATTGGTTCCGCGCACCATATTCGGCTTGGCGGGATGGCGTTGGGTGGTCTTTCTCGGTGCCCTAGGCGCCATCGCCGTGTGGGCTATCCGTCGCAGTATTCCAGAATCTCCACGTTGGTTGGCGCAACAAGAACGGCTTGAGGAGGCCAGCTCCGCCATCGCGCAAATTGAGCAGCGCGTCGAAAAAGAAACTGGCCACCCCCTCACTGAACCGATGCATGTAGTTTCACAGTTGCACCGCAGGGGAAAGTTTTCCGAAATATGGGTGCCACCGTACCGCAAGCGCACTTTGATGCTCATCGTTTTCAATTTCTTCCAAACGATCGGATTTTATGGATTTGGAAACTGGGTACCCGCACTCCTGGCATCGATGGGGTCAACGGTTACCAGTAGTTTGCGATACTCCGCCATCATCGCCATGGTTTATCCTCTGGGCCCATTGTTGTGCATGGGAATTGCCGATAAGTTCGAACGCAAATGGCAAATCGTAAGCGCTGCAATTGGCACAGCAACGTTCGGACTCTTGTTTGCGCGGCACACCAGCAGCGCATGGCTAATCACTTTCGGGATACTCATAACTCTCTCTAATAATCTATTGTCTTATTCCTATCACGCTTACCAGGCTGAACTATTCCCCACACGCATCCGGGCACGCGCCGTTGGATTCGTCTACTCCTGGAGCCGTCTTTCCACCATCTTCACAAGTTTCATGATCGCTTTTTTCCTTCAA
>DASYJM010000070.1:0-17122 GCA_035996445.1 Candidatus Acidiferrum sp.
ATCCGGAGGGCCAGCAGGTCCGGCCTTTCGAAACAAAAGAATGTGCGCTGCCACCAGCGCAAGGGCACATGCTGGTATGGAGAAAACGTGGGCGACAAAAAACCGCGAAATGGTCAGAGTACCCATCTCGGTGCCGCCACGCATCATACGCTTCAGCGTTTCGCCGATTAGCGGAACTTCGCTGGCTGCGTTCGTTCCAACCGCGGTAGCAAAATACGCTCGCTGGTCCCAAGGCAGCAGATACCCGGTAAAGGCCATCCCTAGAACCACAGCGAAAAGCACGCAACCCGAAATCCAAAGCAATTCACGCGGGCCTTTGTAAGCTCCATAAATATAGGTTTGCGACAGGTGCAGCAGCAAAACGATGATCATGGCACTGGCCCCGTAAGCGTGCAGGCTACGCAGAAAAGAGCCGGCTGTAACCGCTTTCGTGATGTACGAAACAGTCGTGTGCGCGTGATCCGCGGACGGAACGTAATAAAGCGCCAGAAAAACGCCGGTAATTACCTGGGAAATAAAAATGAACAAAAGACCGGATCCTAAAACGTAAGCGAACCGGGACCCGCCCGGAATAGGTTCATACAGAGCGGATCGAAGAGCCGCATCAACGCCCGTGCGCCGATCAATCCACCCCCATAAACCAGATTTGGACGCTGCGCCGTCAATGCCTTCGATTTTCCTCGCCTCCTGCATCCGGATATGATCCTTGCTCAGCCGACGATTTCCTTATCGGACACTAATTGCCGGAAATATTGGAAGCGCACCAGCAGTTGTCCGTCCTGAACTGAACTCTCGAGAGTGTCTATGCCGCGTTGCGATGGCCCGCTAACGCGAGACCCATCTGAGGAAAAAGTGCCGCGGTGGCAAGGGCAAATGAACAGTTTCTTTTCCTTGTTCCACGGTACTGTGCAACCGAGATGTGGACATATGGAAGTCAGGACGCAAACTTGGCCTTGCAGATCTTTGGTTACGTACACAACCTTTTCGGACACTGTCTTACGCCAGCCATCGATTTGTTCAATTTGAATGGTGCGCATGGCCGGCTCGCTCAACGAACTGAATTCGCTTAACGATCCGACCGGCGATTTCTTGGTGTCGGTTGTTTGGCGTATAAGCGGAAAAAGCGCGAAGCGAATTAAAGGCACCGAAAGCAAGGCACCCACGAATACGGAGCCAACCGCCAGCAGCGCACCAAGAAAAGAACGCCGGTTTTGCATTAAAGGTTCGGCGCTTGCGGACTTTTGCGCTACGCCTTCAGAATTTTCTGCATACATCAGCACGCCCTCGCCCAATGTCAATGACAACAGCTGCGCCTAACAATTTCCCGGGCCTTTCGCTTTTCTCATTTATTTTTTGGCAATGCACGAATGAAGGCTACCAATTTCGCAATGTCATCGGGCTTTAATTTTTTCCCGAAAGCGGGCATCTTCCCCTTGCCGTGGGTGATCACCGCGGTAAGCTCGGCGTCCGACTTCTTTTGCACCACATCTGATCGCAGATCCTGCGCTTTCAGCGCCCTGCCGGTCGGTGTGCTACCACTCCCATCCGGCGCATGACACAGGGCACAATGAGTCTTGTATATTTTTTCGGCGTCGCTTTGCGCCCTTAGGAAGTCAGGCAATCCCATCGTGATCGAGCAGATAGCTACGGTCGCTGCTACCAGTCGCGAAATATGTCTCATTGGCTTTTCCCGTTTTGCTCGGAAGGAAGAAATGCAAACATATTTGAACATCCGTCCGCATGGCCGGGATGTGCAATTTCGCACACTCAGGTGTCGGTGAGACGAACATCGGACTTACCTTTGGACAGGCTTCGGAGTTCATTAAGACCATCACTGTTCAGTCCGATGCTAGCGCAAATGTTAACAAGTCGAGTAATACCCAGCCAAACTAAAGTAGCTGCGGTAGGAACCATGAAACGCAACGCAAAGCAACCAGAAAGAGTTCATCAGATGTTCAGCGTTATCTGGGTGCCGCAGGAAAGTTCGTAAAGTATGCGCAGAAACGCACGATTTTCACGCAGGGCGATTCCGGCGACAGCGTTTTCTATCTTAAAGACGGCGTTGTAAAACCTTAGCAAACGAGACCGGCAAAGAAGCCGTGATCGCGTTATGGGCCGCAGGCGATTTTGTGGGCGAGGGCTGCATCAGTAGCGGTGTTCCAGTGCGCATGGCAACGCCACGACCATGGCTCCGACGACTGCTTTGAAGATTAAGAAGGACGAAATAATACGGGTCCTGCACGAACAGAAAGAATTTGCAGACCACTTCCTATCTTACATGCTCAAACGTAACGCGAGAATTGAAGCCGACTTGGTGGATCAGCTTTTAAATTCGACCGAGAAACGATTGGCACGTGCTCTTCTCTTGCTGGCACGTTATGGAAAGGAAGGCCAGCCTGAACCCATCGTTGGCAAAATATCACAGGAAACGTTGGCCGAGCTGGTGGGGACGACGCGCAGTCGCGTCAATGTTTTCATGAATAAATTCAGGGAGCTTGGTTTCATTCACTATAATGGCGGACTGCACGTACATAGTTTGCTCCTCAATGTAGTGCTTCACGACTAACACCAGTCGATTCTTGGCAGCATTTGCCGTCAGCATTCTTTTGTTGAAGCTTTTACTTTAGGTAAAGGCTAATATTGTGACTAATAATGGCGGTGATCTCAATGGATAGGCGCAGCACCTGCTAAAAGTCTATATGCAGAAGTCTCAATGGCCAAAGTCGTTCGGGAGTGGTGAATCAACGGGAACAAGTACCCTGTTTAGTTCTGAATGAGGAAGCTGGACAGACTGGTTTCTAGGGGAAGTATTGACGGGTCAACTGATTAGATGGTGTTGCATCGACCAGTTGAGCTGGCAGCCAAGGACGTTCGTCCGAGCGCCGTGTGAAAGATTTCGCAACCGCAGTTCCGTCGGCCAGTGATGTACCCTATCGATTAATACGCCTAGTACTACGATAGTACTAGATGTCCAATAGTAAACAGACGTGTTAGCTAATCCCAGGGCATTATTAAAGAAGCGCCGACTCTAGTTGAGCTCGGGCGCAGCGACTAGGGGACTGCTACCCCGGTTTTTTTGCCAGGCTGACAGTTATCAGCCGAAAGTAACGATCAATTTTCACGAACGAGAAACGGACGGAGAGACATTCATGACGAAAACTGTGACGGAACGATCGAACGACAATGGCACACGCAATGTGACGACCGAGAGCATCGCGGACATTCTGGAACGTGAACTTGACGCTGTTATTCATGATTGGTTGAAGTTGGTAGAAAAACAAAAAGACCTTATGTCCATTACCTTGACCTACGAAGATCGTACCGGGCATTTGCCTGCGCTGCTCCGCGAAGTCATAGCACGCCTGCGTCTGGATGCAGGGACCACGGCCCCGATCTCTGTGGCAGCAAGTCACCATGGCGACCTGCGCCGGAAACAGGGCTATACCGTAGCTATGGTGGTTGAGGAGTCACGCCTCTTACAGGTTTGTCTTTTCACCACCCTGCATAAAAACACGCACCTCATCGAATATGGCAAACTTCTACTCGACGTGGTGACCATCGCCGACGAGGTGGACGCCCAGTTGAAGCAACAAATGCATCGCTATATGGAAGCCAACGCTGTTTTTGCTCAAGTCCGAAATTAACTGAAGGCTGTCGCGGTGCATTCAAAGCAATATTTAATTTTCTGTCTCCCTTCTTCGAACGTGACGTGGTGAAAACTATTGCGCCCGACGATGTGAGCTGAGGCTGTATGAAAATCGAACCAAGAGAGTGCGTACTACTGATTCAGTGCAATCCCGCCGATGTCCGCCTGATCTCAAAGGCATTAACAACCCCCTCACACAGCATTTTGGAGGTTGAGTCCGTGAACAGAGTGCCCGATGCGCTCGAACGAATCAGTAAGGGCGGTGTCCGGTCCATCATCATGGATATAGAAATGCCGGAAGGGTTGACCAGATTTGAAGAACTTTTGTCCGCCGCGCCCCATATTCCTATTCTGATTCTCAGTGGAACAGAAACTGAATGTATCGCCAGGCAAGCTGTGGAGCAGGGCGCTCAGGACTACATGCTAAAGAATCAACTGGAGCAGTTCAGGCTAAAGCGGGTCGTCCGCAGCATGATTGAGCTCAAGTCTAAAGAGGAAGCTGCGATTCAACAACAGGAGCGTGCCGACGTAATTCTCTCGTGTACCGGTGATGCGGTCTTGATTTCCGATGCCGCTGGCTTTGTCAGACATCTAAATGAACCTGCCGAATCCCTGACAGGATGGTCGTGCCGAGAAGCCCTCGGTCGCTCACTCGGCGAAGTATTTCAAACCATCGACGCGACTAGTCGCCAGGTTACAGGCGATCCGTGGGCCACGGCGGTGGGTGAGAAAAAGCACGTACCGTTGTGCTCGAATTGCATACTGGTTCAACGTAATGGTTTAGAAGTGGCCATCGAGGGTTCAGCGGCCTACACCCGCGACGCCATGGGAAACAAAACCGGAGCAATATTCGTTTTCAACGATATAAGCGTAGCACGGGCAAAATCGCTTGAGCTTTCGCACTTGGCTCAGCACGATTTCCTGACAGACCTGCCGAACCGCGTACTTCTGAATGACCGGATAACCCAGGCGATTTCCTTCGCGGCACGATACAGCAAGCAGTTGGCAGTGATGTTTGTCGATTTAGACGGGTTCAAGAGGATCAACGACTCGCTGGGACACACTGTCGGCGACAAGCTGCTGCAATCGGTCGCCAGCCGATTGGTCGCTTGCGTACGCCGCTCCGATACCGTGAGCCGCCTGGGCGGCGACGAATTTGTCGTGTTGCTCTATCAAGTGGAACACGCCGAAGATGCCGCTTTCATCAGCAAGAAAATTCTCAGTTCTCTTGCCGAACCGTTTTCCATTGACCAAAAGCATTTGGACATCAGTGCGAGCATTGGAGTGAGTACCTATCCTGGCGATGGGCAGGACGCGGAATCCCTCCTACACAAAGCCGACACCGCCATGTACGCGGCCAAGAAACTCGGACGCAACAATTGCCAGTTTTTTAAAGCTGCAATGCAGGCTCGGATCTTAGAGCGACAGAGTCTGGAGGGTAGTCTACGCCACGCCTTGTCCCGAAACGAGTTTACATTGCACTACCAACCGAAGATCGACCTCAAAACGGGCAAGATTGCGGGGGTGGAAGCATTGTTACGTTGGAAACACCCAAGGCGTGGATTGATTTCACCGTTGCAATTTGTGCCAATCGCCGAAGATACCGGATTGATCGTTCCCATCGGGCAGTGGGTGCTTCTGCAAGCTTGCCAACAGTCGCGTGCCTGGATGGATGCGGGAATTCCTCCGGTGCGCATCGCGGTCAACGTATCCGCAGCGGAGTTCATGGCCAAGGACTTTCTGTCGGGAGTTCGTGCAGCGCTAATTTCGACTGGCGTGGACCCTCACAATTTAGAACTGGAGCTAACTGAGACCGTGCTGATGCGAGACGCTGAGTCTGCTGTAAGGATTCTTCATGCGCTGAAAGCGATCGGAGTACAACTTGCCGTGGACGATTTTGGCATCGGCTACTCGAGCTTCAGCTATTTGCAACGATTTCCACTGGATGCTTTGAAGATTGACCGCACGTTTATCAACGAGATTTCGGAAGCCGGAGAAGGGGCTACAATTCTCAGTGCCATGATCGATATTGGCCTAAGCCTGAAGCACCGCGTCATTGCCGAAGGCGTGGAAACAGTCGAGCAGCTTCAATTCCTGAAAAAGAAGGGCTGCAGCGAGGGGCAGGGATATTTATTCTGCCACCCGATGATTGCCGAAAAGTTCGCTGAATTCTTGCAGTGCGGCGTGGGAGCATCCGCTGTCCACGAGGAAACCACACGATGCGCTTCCTAGCAGACAATCTCCGCACGCAATTTCTCCTCGCTTCGAAACTTCAGTAACTTAAGTGTGTGCCACCCGCTGAAAGAGAAGGCAAAAAGGGATCTGAAGAATCAACAACACCAAAATGCGAACCTGGTGCACATATCTCACCCAGCTCGGCACGCGGCGAGATAAACGAAAAGGCGAACGCGCTTTAAGGTTCTGGCGCAGTTTCCGAATCGATTCTTCGCGATTCGGTATCATCCCCAGCGACCTAATCTCCCCATCCTGCTCCGCCACGGCTATCGAAATCGTCTCGGCATGGACATCCAAACCGACAAACTTTATTCTCTTCATCGACCGGCTCCTTCGCTTGTGGTTCTGTACTGCTTGTCTTCCGATCCGCAGCATAACCCGCGCCTGCGAATCAGAGCCGGCCATTCCATTGTGACTTGAAAATCCAAATGGACGGCTAATGCGTTTATCAGAACTTACCCACCATGACATAACGGGCGGCACAGAAATGTAGCGTTTGTCATGCTGGTGTGCGGGGTTAAAAACCCTGGCGCGAGAAGGAATTGTCTCCCCGGACTATGTAGAATGTTCAGGGGTCCATATGAAAGACGAGATAGGTAAAGAGATCGTCGACGAATTGCGTTTGATTCGGGAAGAACTGCAAAATCTCACGATGGCCATTAGGTCGAAGACTAACAATTCTGAAAATGCTTACGGTGGCAAGTCGCGCAAGTCTTATCAGGCGCGCCCTCCGTACCCGCGCGATCCTGGTCACTCGGGAGTGAAGCCACATAGGAACGTACGCCCGGGAGAACCACGAAGCCAGTGGCATCAAAATTTTCCAAAGGACAAGCAATAATACAGGCACTTCGTCTAATCGGACGCTTTGGAGACAAATCCACACACTATAAAAGGGCGCCCCTTTTGGAGGGGATGCTGCCGCCAAAGTTTGGAACGCTTCTTGAACAATTTGTATAAGATTGGCAATCCAGCGTGGCGGTGAACCTGAAGGGTGGTACCAGACGCGCCGCAGAATCGCACTTGCGGGCGCACATTATTCCGAAGTTGGGTAGTCAACGTAAACAACTCTTTAAACAGACACTGTTGGCAGGGCTGCGACCATGTTGGCAATCAACTTTGCGTTAATCACACCTACTTCGTGAAGCCCTTGTTGTTGTGGCGCGAATTCCGCGAGTGCCGCTAGCGTTTGCACTCCAGCGACTCCATCGATCACTCCGGGGTGGAAACCTAGGTAGGTAAGATATAGCTGCGCGGCCCGGACGTTTAGATCCGGTAAAGCGCCAGCCGAGTATTTCTGAAACTCGCTGCTTAATCGTACGTCATAGCGATTGACGATGTAGTTCGGGCCATTGTAACCGTGAGCGAATGACGTCCAGTCGTGGACTTGTAGCGAGATGTGCAAATTTGAATTAATCAAAAATGCGCCCATGGCTGCTAACTGGTCATCTTCGGAATGGGACATGGCTTCCACCATTTGTTCGACATCGGGGAATCCGGCTAATTGATAGTTTTCACCCATGATCTGCCCAATTCCCCAAGAAGCGCTCTGCAGCGCTGAATTCCTGTCTTTCACTATAGCCTTTGCAAGCCGATCGTATTGCTGAGCTCCCCGTGGTCCATATCCGCCGGGTTTCGGGTCACTAATGTCGCCATCATCGTAGCGACCTTTCGTCAATCGATGAAAAATGTGACGTTCATAAAGTATCTGCGGACGGCGATCTGCAAGAAATCCGCACCCGGAGGTTTCCACCGCCAATACCGTCCAAATTTCTGGAGCATGCACACCTAGATCGTTGCAAGCTCTCGCGAGACCTGTAGAAGTCAAGCCCACCGCGAGGCCACGAAATGGAACGACTTCAGGCAAAGTGGCTATGTTCCTCGATAAGACACCGTAGTGCGTAATTAGGTTTGAAACTTAGCAGAAAAGGTAACAACATGCTCGCAATATCCTCGGCGTTCTGGATTTTCGATGCAACCGTCCCAAGAAGCCAAGCTTCGCAGATTTGCCACGCTGCTGGTCACGTGGGCGCTGTTGTTGGGTTTTTTCCTGGCCTACGACACATACTTCGTGGCGGGCCAACGAGAGTTCCTCGTAGCGCGGGAATTCCGGACCTTGGCGGGACTTGCGAGAAGGGTAACCGACGAATTTGATCGCTCGCGGCTCTCTGCGGAGTCAGCTCTAAAACTCTCGAACACCACAGGTCGGAACAATGCTAAGGAAGTCCTGTGCAACGCCGAATCCACAGATAATTGCCGTCGTACATACATTGGGTCCTACCTAAATTTGTACTTGAATGATGTTTTGGTGCGCGAAGAATCGCCATCGGACATTCCGGACTGCTGGGGGCGGTCCGCAGAATCCGAACGAGGCATCGATCAGTCCATCCCCGTCGAGACCATTCAGGAAAGCGGGTTGAAACTGCGTGTCAGTTGTTTCATGAATCAAGCTGGCAAGCATGATCAGGCCAATAAGAAAACTGTTTTCATGCTGAATTTGTCGCCCTGGATCAAGACCGCCCTCGAGCAATCGACAGACACCTTCGAGGACATTTTAGTGTCAGACCGCGGTGGCAATATTCTGTTTGAGAAGAATTCAAGTGACCTGCAGATAAGCAATCTAACGTCGATGGTAGCCAGCAGTGCGGAAGGTAGTCCCAAAAAGCCGGGCTTCGAGTTTTTTGGCAAATCGATGCAGTCAGGTGGCGCCACGGGAGGCGGAAGTCCGGCCCAGAAACTTGAGGATTTATCAAAAAACAGCGCGCTCAACCGCGTTTTTGTTGCTGGCAAGAACTATCTTCTGTTCTCGCATCCGATTCGCGTAACCCTCGGAAGTTATCCTTCGAATGGGAGTCTGGATCTCGTGGTGTGCGGGCTTAGACAAGAAGTAAGTCTCGATGCCGAAAGTCGCTCCTTACCCTACGGATTCCTGATTTGGGTTGGACTGATCAGTATTGCGTTGCTCAGTGTAAGTTGGCCTTTGTTCAAGCTCCGTTTTATGAGCAACACGGAGCGATTCAGGCCCCGGGACGGATGGTATCTGATTCTCGCGCTTTTTCTGATGTCAACGGGGACAGTGTTGATGCTCCTCAACGCTAGCTATATTTCCCGAGCGCGAAGTGCCGCCGACAGAAAGATGGAAAGCCTTGCACGAAGGATTAAGGAAAATTTCCAAGGGGAACTGGAAAGCGCCTTCGCGCAACTTCGCGCCCTACGAGATGACGCCGGTTTTGCCCAGGTAGGGATGGGCCCGCCGAGTCTTCGGGGCTCTTATCTCACCATAGGCACTTCCAAGCAACTGACGTATCCATACTTTCAGAGTGCCTTTTGGGCAGACTGCTATGGCCGCCAGGTTTTGAAATTCGATACGCGCCAAGCGCCAACGCCGTCAGTCGACGTATCGAGATTTGCGTTCTTCAAGGATGCCAAGAATCAGATTGTACGGACGAATACTCAGCCGGAGACGAACCGGGTGTGTTCTGAAGTGCCAGGAGTTCTGGACCAGGCCGATAACTCCGCTGACCGTCTGTATTTCCAGCCCCTGTTGTCTCCTAACACCGACGAATTTGCTCCTACTCTTTCTGCCCCCTTTAAGAGTGAATTGGAGAATACCAAGAAAATCTGGATTCAAGCTCTCGTAGTCCGGCCTATTTCGGTAGTTGATCCGGTGCTACCGCCTGGTTTCGCCTTTGCCGTGATTGATGACCAGTGCGAAGTTCTGTTTCACTCTGATTCCTTACGAAACCTCCGGGAGAATTTCTGTGACGAATCAAAAAATAAAACAGAACTGGCCCCTTGGTTGGTTGGGGGCACCAACGCTTCGTTGAATATCACTTACGAGGGCCGCACCGTGCGAGCCTACATTACGAACTTTCCGGTGCCGCGCCTATCGAATAACGGTGGTGCTTTTCTGATTGTTTTTCAGGAACCGAACCGGGAATTGACTCTGAATTTGGCCATAGTGCTGGTCTGTTCGATCTTGCTCGCGAGTTATTTCACCGTTCTCGCCGTTATCGCAGTTCTTCATCTGCTATTGCGGGGACCGCTAAACTTGATTTATATGCCGCGCTTCATGTGGCCGCAATCAAAGAACTCCATGTCTTATATTCAACTAGCGGGCGCAAATGTGCTCATGGTCGTTTTTTTTGGGATCGTATCGCGCCAACTTTATGAAGCGCCTCTGTTGGCGTTAAGCACCGAGACGGCGTTTCTTTCCATTGCTTTCAGCATCGCCGTATTAGCATGCTGTCCTCACACGTTAAGAAAGTGGGGGCTGAGAGCAATGCTGGGCAGTGCATTGCTCGCTCTCGTCATCTCGGTGTCTCATTTTTTTTCATGGCGATTGTCGCGCCCATTGCCTTTTTCCTTTTCCGTGGAGTGGATAACTCTTTTTGTCTTGCCGTTTGTACTCGGCGGCATCGCGGTTCTCATCTCCAGTAAATGGTTTCGACCTGGGGCCGTGCCGGGGTCGGCAACGGTATTGTTCGACCAGGTGCGAAAGCATTTTACGGCGGCATACGCGCTTGCAGCGCTCAGTCTCCTCGCCTGCGTGGCAATAGTTCCATGTTTCGGATTTTTTAAATATGCCTATGACGCAGTGAGTGAGATTTCCTTGAAGCGCGATCAGGCGGTTTTGGCGGACCAGGTGCAGGCTCGTCGTGAACGCGTTCGCAGCTATTACGACCGCCTGGGCGCGCCGGGGTTCGCGTCCTGCCGTGTTAATCAGTCTTTCGATCGCTATGATACGTTGTTTTTCTCGGTATCACCTATTCCCGGCAGCGCGGAGAAAAACTGCGAAGTTATCGCTTCTGCTAGCAAAACTCCGATTGAATTCCCTCCCGAAAAGGCCTGTGTGGTTGAGTCCGCGGTGCCTTCCAATGGGTTGAATGATTGGATCGAAAAGGCCATTGCAAAATCGACTCTCACGTTTCCTGCTAATGAAATCGGAGTGGAAATGAGCAGGTTGGGAGTAGCGTCAACGCAACCGAGAGATGCTTGGGACCGTTCCTGGGAAGAAGTAAATCCCCGTTGTTTTACGCTGTCGGGAAGCCCAAAGTCCAGGTTGTCAGATTTAAAGATAACGTCAAGTTATCTGCGCTGGGAAGGGCTAACACTAGGGCCGGTCCGGTATCTGATCCTGTTCCTCGCGGGGTTGGTTTTTTGGCTCATTAACTTGACGAGACAGATCTTTCTCACGGATGTTCAGAGCCCAGCTCCCTTCAAGGTTGTACAGTGGAAATCGGCCTCGGACATCGACACAAATTATCTTGTAATCGGGCGAACGCAGTCTGGAAAGACCAGACTACTTCGGGAACTTTCAGGTTTAGATCCGGCAGACTGGCGTGACCTGCGTTCCGAGATTGCCAAGACGATCAAAGATCAGAGCTATCAAGGACCGCCTAACCACGGCAGAGTACTGATATTGGACCATTTCGAATTTAACATTCGTGACCGAATCTGGAATCGATCAAGGCTGGAATTGCTTGAAAATCTGCTATATCCGGACCGCTCCAAGGTGGTTGAAGGATCTTCACTTATTGTCCCTACCCTGGTTGTCGTTTCTACCATCGATCCATCCTATTTTCTGAGCGAGGAGGGTTCGAAGATATTGTCGGACGGCATAGATCTTAGCGAGGGCACAAGGCTTTTTGACCGTTGGGTACGGGTGCTGGGCAAGTTCACCAAGGTAAGCTTGGCGCATAGTGGCAGAGAAGTATTTCTCATAGAAGTTGCCAATATCGCGGACCTTGGATCAAAGCACGCCCAGTTTGCTGCGTGGGTTTGCCGGGAGTGCGGAGGCACGACGTTTCTGCGCACTGTGGGAACCACGATATTGCGCGAATTGTGGAAGAAACCTCCCGAAACCCGAGAACGATTGACGGAAATTGTTCTCGATCGAGTAGATACCTATTACCGCGTCTTGTGGTCGGGTCTAACCAGGTCGGAACGCCTGGTTCTTTATCAACTGGCGATCGATGGATGGGCTAACCCCAAAAACGGTCCCGCGATTCAGCAGTTGGAGCGGAAGCAACTGATTTGCAAGGCCCCAATGTATCGCATCATGAACGATAGCTTTTGTCGGTTTGTACAGTCTGGCGAGCACGCCAGAGAGATTTCGGAGTGGGAGAACCGCGAACAGGAGAGTACCTGGCATGCGCTCCGCTTTGTCTTGATTGCGGTGCTCATCGGTGGTGGGGTCTGGCTACTGTACACGCAAGCGCAATTATTCCAGATTGGAACCGGCACGATAACGGCGATCGCCGCCTTGCTTACTGCGTTAGCCGGATTTTCTGCCAAGCTGAAGGGTTCTGTACAACCTGAAACAAAAAATGCTCCAGCCCAGGGTTCGGAGTGAAAAGCATCCTGTTATCTGATATGCCCAATGGCAGAAGATTCCGGTGGACCGCTGCGGGTTCGGAAGCCAGCATAGTCGGGTCGATTCGTGCTGGAAAGTTCGAGCGAAATAACTTTCCCATGCTCGTGGGAAATTGAGAGTTTTCATGAAACCTCGGAGAAATATATGGCCCCTGCTGGTCTGGACAATTTGAAGCACATTGTCGTTCTCATGATGGAGAACCGTTCTTTTGACCACATGTTGGGCGGGCTCAGTCTCATCATGGAGAACGGAGCCAAAAAATATCCCAAGATAAATGGACTAACAGGAAATGAGTCCAATCCGGACACTCAAGGCAAGTCCGTTACGGTTCAGCCAAACGCAAAATTTCAAAGCCAACTGGATCCGGATCCAGACCACCACTTCCCGGGGGTCGACCTTCAAATCTTCGGTGGCGCGCCGCCGGGACCTGGACGCATCGCCAACATGCAAGGTTTCGTCAAGGATTATTTCCATCAGACGCACGACGTTGATCGCTCGCACAATATCATGTCTTACTTCACTCCCGATAAGCTTCCCGTCCTGACGACCCTGGCGACACAGTTTGCGGTGTTCAACGGTTGGTTTTCTTCCATCCCGGGACCTACCATCTGCAATCGAGCGTTTGCGCATTACGGGACATCGTTTGGACAGGTGGGAATGGACCTCTTCTATTTATTGGACCCGATTCCCAGTATCTATGAACGCCTGCTTCAGGCCGGTCGCACGGCCAAGATTTACTACTACGACCAACAAAGTTCGACAATGGAGATCGTAAATTTACTCAAGAACCAGCCGCAGATCTTTGGAGGTTACAACCAGTTTGTCACCGACTGCGCTAACAATACTTTGCCGGAATATAGTTTGATTGAGCCTTGTTACAACGATCATCCAGGGCCCGGCGGCGGCGAAATTCTGGCATCGGATCAACATCCGGACCACAATGTGCAGGAGGGCGAGAAGTTCATCGCCAGAATTTACACCGCGATCCGCGCAAATCCAGAAATTTGGGAAAGCACGGTGTTGCTGATCGTTTACGACGAGCACGGCGGCATCTACGACCACGTCGTACCGCCAGCATGTACTCCGGACGGATATTGCGCGAAAGCCGCCGACACCGGGACGGGCGAGAATTTTAATTTCGATCGTCTCGGGGTGCGCGTCCCAGCAGTTCTTGTCTCGCCCTACATTCCCAAGGGAACTGTTGTACCAGGCACGGAGGACGCCGCAAACGGCCGCATCTTCGAACACGCCTCTATTCCTGCGACCGTAACGGAATTTTTTCTCCGTGGTGACGCGAAACGTACTGTGCGTGAGAAGACCGCCAAAACATTCCTTGATCTCCTTTCGGGTGAAAAGCGGCCCGACGCGGACATTCCATTTTTCAAGGTAAGGGGAAACTGATGACTGCACCTTCTAACATGATCCACGTACCGGACCCGGAACCAGGCGCTTATAACAAGGACCGGGTGGCCGGAAAACTTCTGCAATCGCAAACGCTGCATCTCCGCGAAGCCCTGATCCAGCACTTGGGTGATGTGGTAGCCGTACTCACCGTCGACCCGCGTTCGCTCAAGACCGAAGGAGATGTGAGCGCATACATTCATAAGGCGACGGCGCTTCTTCATACGCACGCCGGGCAGCCAGGAAGAAAGTGAAGGACAGACCGGTGCGACGGATCCTTCTTATTTTGCTTTTATTCTCGACCACGACGGCACGCGGCCAGCAGGCGTCCTCGCCGGCACCCCGGATCGATTCTCCCAATGAGCTCGATAAAATCAAAGAGAGCTGCTTCAACTTAAAAACCCTTCTTAGTTGCGGAGAAACACTGTTCACCGGCAAACCCGTTCACATCGCCATCGGAAGCATCGCGCCTCAGAACGGTTTTGGTGCCGGCCTCGCGTATGTGGGCCACAAGACGACAGACAACTGGCGAGACAGTTGGAATGCTGACGCTATCGGGTCCACCAATGGGTCGTGGCGCGCCGGAGTCTACCTGAAGTTTGTGCACACACCAGATAGTCCTGTCGACGTCGGCTTCGGAACGCCGCCGCCACCGCTAAAGATAAATCTCACGGAGCTGCCCGAACACACAGTCTTTGGTTGGTACGCGCAAGTGACATCGCTCAACAAGCTCACCTACTTCGGGTTGGGCCCTGGGAGCACGAGAGCCAGCCGTTCGTTTTTTGGTATGACGGAGACGATTCTCGGAGGGAACGTAGTCAAACCGGTTTACGCCCGGCTGAACGCTTCGCTTTACGGCGAAATCAACGGCCGCTTCGTGAACGTTCGTCGCAGCCAAGACCAGGGCAGCCCGTCCATTGAGCAACTCTATACCGAAGCTACAGCTCCAGGACTCACCAACCAGCCAGGCACTCTGCAGCTGGGTGAAGGTATCCGCATCCGTCCGATCCTGGCCAAGGATGTGGTGCGTCTCAACTACAATCTTGCTTATCAGCAATTTTTCACGCCGGGCGCGAATTTTTCCTTTGAGCGGTTAACCATTGACCTCGGCCACCAATTCGCGCTTTATAGGACCTCTACCCGGATCTTGGAACCGCGGCTAGCAAACGGCCCGGATGATTGTGCACTTGATCCCGTCACCCACCCGGAATGTCCGAAACTTAGTGTGCGGAACTTGGAGGGCAATATTGGATTGCGTTTTCTTACGGCACTGTCCATGACGCCCGGTGGAAATGTGGTCCCGTTTTATTTCCAGCCTACCCTGGGCGGTGCAGACATAAATGGCAATCCTTCGCTCAGCAGTTACGAGGACTATCGCTTCCGCGCACCGAACATCATGTTACTGCGAGAGAGCTTCGAGCATTCGATCTGGAATCTTCCATTGGGCGTGGCGTTTATTGCAGATCAGGGGAAAGTTGCGCTTACGCGCGGAGACTTTGGTTCGAGCCCCTGGGTGCACAGTTTTTCGGCTGGCTTAACCTTGCGGGCGGGAGGATTTCCTCAAGTCTTTCTTCTTTTCTCGTGGGGCGGCAACGAGGGGACGCATACCATCGTGAACGTCAACACGAGCCTGCTCGGCGGAGCGGCCCGCCCTTCGTTGTATTGAGTATGTGGTTGGTTTACCCAGGTGTTTGCGTTGGCTGGCCCGGAGTTGCTGATATCTGGCAGAGGTGACTCTAATGTTTGGTTCGGAAATGATGGATGTCGCCATAGGCATGACCTTCGCCTACTTACTGCTGAGCTTGATTTGCTCGGCGATCAGCGAACTCCTGGAGCGATGGCTTAAGAATCGCGCGGGCGATTTGGAGAAGGGACTACGCGAACTGCTTAATGATCCGGACGGATCTACTCTAGTCAAGAAGGTATACGACCACGGCATGATCAGCGGTCTTTTCAAGGGGGAGTATGACCCGAAGGCCAAGGACAAATCGAACCTGCCCTCCTACATCCCGTCACGGAACTTCGCGTTAGCAGTTTTGGGTTTACTGGTCGCGGAGAGTTCGGCAACCGGATCGGTTGACAGTTATCGCGAAGCGATCGGCAGGATCGAGAACCTAAGAGTAAAAAACGCGCTAGCGGCGATGTTCCAAGCGGCAGCAGGCAATGTAGACAA
Source organism: Candidatus Acidiferrum sp. (assembly GCA_035996445.1). Taxonomy (GTDB): domain Bacteria; phylum Acidobacteriota; class Terriglobia; order Acidiferrales; family UBA7541; genus Acidiferrum. The sequence goes on from DASYJM010000070.1 coordinate 15,829, forward strand.
GTTCCGGGAAAACATCGAGAACTGGTTTAACAGCACCATGGATCGAGTCTCTGGCTGGTACAAGCGCCGTTCGCAAATGGTCGTTTTCGTGCTGGGATTTTTTGCCGCGGGCGCAATGAACGTCAATTCGATATCGATAGCGAACGACCTGTGGGTTCATAAAGCGCAGCGAGATGCACTGGTCTCATCGGCCCAGGGATATCTCGTGAATCATGCAGACGCACTGAAGGGGACGGACGGCGGGCTGAAAGCAAACATCGATACGTTGGAGAGTTATGGACTCCCCATCGGATGGAATATTTCCTGGCATCGTACCGGGCTGGGCTGGCTCGGGTTCGGATTTCTATCGTTGCTCGGTTGGCTTATCACTGCTTGCGCCGTATCCCTGGGTGCGCCATTCTGGTTCGATATGCTGAACAAGATTATCGTGGTTCGCTCAACGATCAAGCCTCATGAAAAAAGTATGGAAGAGCCTTCAAAGAGCTAGGTGTGTACTCTGAATTTTGTTAGCAAACGCCAAACAGTAAGTATGGAGGTCATTCTATGACACCGCCCGATACAAACCCTTCTGCCGGAGGAGTTGGTGTGACTAGCCTTTCTGCAGATGATGTTAAAAAAATCATCATAGAAGCCCAAAATACTCAGCTCGCTGCAAGCGACCCTGTCTCTGTGGCGATGCAGATTTTTTCTGGGCTCGGTAACCAGGCCAGCGTTTCAGGAGATAATTTACGCGCTGCGCTCACAGCTTCCGGACTTCCGCTCGCAGGACCACTAGCCACGGTGATGGCCGCAATCCAGAACGTGACGAAAGCGGGTGACCTCGTATCGGTGACTAACAGCCAGGATATTCAAGCAGAGATTAATGGAACACAAGCTCGACTCAAGAAGGAAGTCAGCTTCGAGGTGGCCCAGGGCGAGACGCCTACGCTCAGCAATATCAAGGGCGTCGCGGTCCACAAGGTCTTTTGGATCGACATTCACAGCATTCAGTTGAGACAGGACCAAGGAAAAAAAATCGTTAGCGTGGCAACCTCGGCAGGAACGAAGGAGTTCACCGTTGCATGAAGCTCTGAGAGTACTAAGGAGATCCGATAGCCTCTGATCTAGCCGTGAACGCCGCCGAGGGTTGAACCGGCTAAACGGAGTGTAGTTCAGGATCAGATTAAGAGCGTGTAACAAACCCTCTCAAGAGCCACAAGCCACCCCTGAAGCACCGTGGGCCGCGGTTAACTTCCGGCTTGCCGACGATACACTCGGAACCCAGTTTTTTCTCGCAACCTCATTCTTGCCGAGT
>DASYJM010000071.1:0-10720 GCA_035996445.1 Candidatus Acidiferrum sp.
GGAATCGAAGCCATCTGCGGCCCGAGCAGTTATTACGGAAATCAAGCGTTTAACAAACATGCCCGTATCCCACCTCGTGATTACTCATTTTCACGGCGACCACGTCCAGGGAGCTATAGAGTATCGGCGCGCATGGCCAAATGTTCAGATCATTTCCACCGAAGAAACTCGAAAAAGTATTGAGGCGCGCCTCGTTCCCCGAATGAAGCGCGAATTGCTGGGTTTGCCGGGTCGAATTGAAAAGCTAAAAAGTGATCTAGAAAAAACCAGTGAAAGCTCGAAAAAAGCGGAAATGCAGCGAAATATCCAACAAGGTGAATCGTACTTGTCGGAATTGACCGCAATGACGGCTTTAATGTTGCCCAATATTTCGATTCAGCACTCGATGACTCTTTATGGTAAGTCACGCAATATCGAAATCCTGTGGCTCGGAAAAGCCCATACCGATGGCGACCTGTTTATATATGTTCCTGATACAAAAGTGATTATCACGGGTGACGCGGTACATGGCGCAACTCCGAGTATGGCTGATTCTTATCCGTATGATTGGATTCAAACTTTAGATTTAGCTCAGCGACGGGACATTGATTACATAATCGGGGGCCATGGGGACGTCCTGCGCGGCAAAGAACCCTTCGAGTTATGGAAGCGTTATTTTACAGAGCTTTTAGAACTATCCGCTCAGGCTTGCACAACTGGAGACACGACGGACGAGGCTCGTAAGCGCATTTCACAGACTCTTCTTGCGAACTATGACGGAAAGTTCCCGACCGGTGGCGCCGGGGCGTTTCCGAAAACCGTTTTCGACAACATTGAAAAAGCTTATCAAATTGTTTGCGGACCGCTGGTTAACAATCCGATAGCGCATTGACCTATTACTGCCCCGAAGGTGTTAGGCAATTAAGGACGCCGGTTGGGTCGGAGAATATAGGAAGAGGACATTGAACTGATGAATCGGCCGGACCATAACGAAATCTCGCGTGTCTGGGCGTCAAGCGAGCGTTGGAGTGGTATTGAGCGCCTCTACTCCTCACGTGATGTGGTGAGACTACGAGGGTCTATCGATATCGAATATACGCTGGCAAGAGCGGGAGCAGAACGTTTGTGGGAGCTACTTAAAAGCAAGCCTTATGTGCAAAGTATGGCTGCAACTTCGGGCCTGCAGGCGCTTCAGCAGGTTCAAGCCGGCCTCGAAGCTATCAATGTGAGCGGGGCATCTGTCGCGGCCGACGCCAATGACGCAAGCGAAATGTATCCCGATGAGGGTCTATACCCAGTGTCTAGCGTGCCCAATGTCGTACGCAAAATTAATAATGCATTCAAAAGAGCTGATCAAATCCAACATGCGGAAGGCAAGAGCGACATTCATTGGTTTGCGCCAATTAAAGCAGATGGTGAGGCCGGCTTCGGTGGCGTGCTCAATACTTTCGAACTTATGAAAGCATTGATTGAAGCAGGGGCTGCAGCGGTCAGTTTTGAGGACCAGCTGCCATCGGCGAAGAAATGCGGTCACCTGGGCGGCAAAGTTCTTGTACCAACTTCTGAGTTTGTACGAAAACTTGTCGCCGCAAGGCTTGCAGCAGATGTCCTGGGCGTACCGACAATTCTTATAGCCCGCACTGACGCCCGTAACGCTGGGTTGATCACTAGCGATAACGACCCACGTGACCGGCAATTTTTAACCGGGGAGCGTGCTACAGAAGGATTCTTCGTTACTCGCCCACATTTGGAGGCCGCCATATCGCGATGCCTCGCCTGCGCGCCCTACGTTGACCTACTTTGGTACGAAACCTCTGAACCTAATCTTGAGGAAGCCCAAGAGTTCGCGGCAGCAATCCGCGCCAGATTCCCGAACAAGGGTTTTTACTACAACTGCTCATCTTCATTTAATTGGAAAAAAAAGCTCAGTGATGCAGAAATTGCTTCGTTCCAACCGAATCTGGGGAGATTGGGATACAAGTTCCAAAATTGTTCTCGCGTAGGGTTAAGTTCGATGTATCTCGATCTTTTCAGAAGATCCCGGAAATATCGCGAAGTTGGCGTCGCCGCATATGCGGCCTTGCAAGACGAACAGCAGGCGGCGTTAAGCGAGGGATATCACGATTGGAAACATCATAATTTCGTCGGTACAGGGTATTTTGATGACGTTGCGCGAACCATAGATAGTGCGTCGTCAATTACCGCTTTAGCTGGATCCACTGAGGAGAGTCAGTTTTGAGCATAGCGCCTCCAGTCGATGCCAAAGCTGTGACGGGGAGCCCATCGCCTGTGGTCTCTCACCCAACAAATATTCGCTGGCGAATGCTCATGCTACTCACATTGATAAACATGCTTCCTTCTTTGGGAAAAATCAGCATGGGCGTAACTGCGAAAAGTATCCAATCGGAGTTCTCATTGACCAACGCCAAAATGGGTTGGATCTTGGGAGCTTTTGCACTGGGCTATGCGCTCCTTCAGGTTCCGGCGGGCTGGGCCGCAGACCATTTTGGACCGAAAAAAGTTTTAACCGTGGCGATCGTTTGGTATTCGCTATGGTTGGCCGCCATGGCGATCGCACCTCGATTCAGCGGGATGGGCTGGTTGGGAATCGTTGGGTTATTTTGCCTAATCCGTTTTTTCGTAGGCGCAGGAGAAGGTTTCACGCCGCCGAACTCAGCACGAGTGGTTGGTTCCTGGATGAGCACGAAGAAACTGGCGTTGGGTATGAGCTTTACCACATTGGGCGTGGGTGCGGGCGGCGCTCTCACTCCCGTATTTATTGCTTGGATGACCCAACGATGGGGATGGCGGGTTTCGTTTTTGGTCTGCGGTCTTATAGGACTTCTTGTTTCAGCAATCTGGGGCTGTTATTCAACGAACCGCCCCGAAGAGCATCCACGTATAAATGCCGCTGAACTAGCACTTATCGGGCCGCCAACCGGGGGTGGTGCCAGGGTGAGAAATTTAGCAAATTCACCTACTCCCTGGAAGCGATTACTCTCCAGTGTTTCAACGTGGGCTCTTCTCTTGAGCTACATGTGTCGAGCATACGCAATGTTTTTTTTTGATACTTGGTTCTTTATTTATCTGACTAAATTTCGTGGCCTCACCATCTTAAAGGGCGGCATATGGGCATCGACACCCTATCTTGCGGTTCTCCTTTTCTCGCCGTTCGGCGGTTTAGTCTCTGATTTTGCCGTAAACCGTTTGGGCAGACGGAGAGGCAGGCAGGCCGCAATTTGGCTCGGGATGGCCTGCTCCGGAATCTTAGTGTGGATTGGATGTCACAGTGCCAATAATACCGTGGCGATATTACTTGTAGCTAGCGCGGCCGGGTTCAATATGTTTGCAAACGTTACTTGGTGGGCTACTTGTATCGACCTCGCACCTAATTTTGCTGCATCACTCTCTGGCCTAATGAACATGTGCGGTGGAATAGCCGGGATTATTGCTCCGGTATTGACGGCTTATATCGCCACATCATTTGGATGGACGGCCGCGTTGGATTTTATAACCGTTCTGTGTGTCGTGAGTTGTTTGCTGTGGTTCTTGGTAAATGCTGAAAAGAGGTTAGAGCAGCCAATTCAATTCGGGGAACAAAATGACAAACTTATCTCGTAGATACTTCGGGAAGCAAATCTCAATTGGGGCTGTCACCGCCCTTGCCTCAGCAACTGACTCAGCATTGTCGACCGAACAGACAGCCGCCGTCAAAGCTCAAGCTCCGAAACGGATGACCACGGTCTTAAGGGAATTGATAAGTGGTCCAGGAATAGTCGCCGCTCCTGGAGTATATGACCCGATCACCGCTCGTATCGCGGAGCAACTTGGGTTCAAAGCGCTTGACTTGCCTGGCAGTGCTCTCGGTTATGCCACTTGTAAGATAGAACCAAATTTATGTCTGGAAAACATGGTCGAAGCAACCTTAAATATCACCCGCGCAGTTGCTATTCCGCTGGTTGTGGACGTCGGAGCTGGTTTCGGAGAGCCCGCCCACGTTGTACATACAGTTCAGTCGCTTGAACATGCTGGCGCCGCGGGATTGCATTTGGAAGACCAGCTGTATCCGAAGCGTTTCCACTACCACACCGGGACCGAGCACACGATTTCTGCCGAACTAATGGTTCAAAAGATTAAATTCGCGGTGGAAGCAAGGCGTGACCCTAACTTCATCATCGTCGCTCGAACAGACGCAATAAGAACCGTAGGTTTCGAGGAGGGAGTTCGTAGGGCAAACCTTTACTTACAAACAGGTGCAGACATGATTATGTTCTCGCACGTGAGCAGTGCAGAGCAGATTCGGCAACTTCCTAAAGAAGTGCATGGCCCTCTCAATTGGACGCAAAGTTCCGGACGCCCGGGACAACCTCCCATATTCTCGCTTCAAGAACTTGAGTCGTTGGGAGGATACAAACTCATTAACTACGCTGGAGGAGCGATATTGGTAGCTTATAAAGCTATTAGAGAGATGTTTGCGCACTTGAAAGAGACCGGACTCTCTGGAATGGATCCAGCTGTGTATCTCCCCGTCGAGAAGCAAATCCAAGAAGCGTGCGGATTGGGCGAATACATCCGAATCGAGAATGAGACTACTGAGAAGGCCTAGTGCGACGGTGTGAATCCGCTCTCGGTATGAGAAGGGGAAAATAAGCCCATGCTGAACCGACAAAAAACCGCCCGGTCGATGCAAGCGCGCAATTCAGGCTTGGTACTTTTTCTTACTGTGCTGCTCGGTGGAGCTTATACACAAAGGTCGATCAACGCCTCCAATTCAAGCGACAGCAGTCCAGTATCCGGCAAAAGGTTCTACATTAAGTATGGCTGCTACGAGTGCCACGGCCTTCAGGGACAAGGTTCCCCCGCGACCGGCCCCCGACTCGCGAGCCCTGTATTTCCACTCGCCGCGTTTATTGCATATGTCCGAAAACCGGCGGGAGAAATGCCGCCGTATACAAATAAGGTTCTTCGTGATGAAGAGCTTTTAGACATCCATGCCTTCCTGTCGTCATTACCCGAAGCCGCAAAGCCAGATGACATACCTCTTCTGCGTGACATAAAGGGGCGGCATTAACAAAAGCTTCGTAGATATGTTTGCTGTTATAGATGCGGATTTTTAGAAAATGAATTGTTAAGCGTTTTCTTTCGATGGGTTTGTCATGTCGCTACACCTTGGGAGGAATCTAAAATGGGAACCCCGGAAGTCCAACGCCCAATCGACGATGCTAAAGAGGGAGCGATCGATAGGCGCAATTTTTTTAAGAGCGCAATGGGTGGCGCCGTGGTGTTCGCAAGCTCAGCCGGAGCACGCACTCATCTGCAGGCATCCTCTGCGCCGAAGATTTTAGCGAATGAAGACCCGCCGTCTGAGTCGAATGTTTTAACGTTAGAACGATCCGGCTCAGATTTCATGACTGATGTTCTAAAGTCTTTGAATTTTGAATACGTTTGCGCTAATCCGGGCTCAAGTTTTCGAGGATTACATGAGTCGATTATCAATTACGGAGGTAATAGGAGCCCTGAGTTTATTACCTGTTGTCATGAGGAATCCTCAGTGGCCATGGCGCACGGTTACGCAAAGATTGAGGGCAAACCGTTGTGCGTGTTCGCACACGGCACGGTCGGGTTGCAGCACGCATCGATGGCGATTTACAACGCCTATTGTGACCGTGTTCCAATTTACATCATTTTGGGCAATTCCCTCGAGGCTACCAAGCGGCGGCCGGGCGCTGAATGGGTCCATAGCGTCCAAGATGCCTGCGAAGCTGTCAGAGATTATATTAAGTGGGACGATCTCCCTCTTTCGTTGCCGCATTTTGCGGAATCTGCGATACGCGCATATAAGTTCGCAATGACACCACCCAGGTTGCCAGTGGTATTGGTAGCCGACAGCGAGCTTCAGGAAAATCCAATCTCTAAAGATGTTAACTTCCATATACCTCAACTTAAGATACCGTCACCACCGCAAGGCGATTCGGGTGCAGTGAAGGAAGCAAGCCGCCTACTAGCACATGCGGAAAACCCGGTTATAGTTCTTGATCGGGCAGCAAGTAGCCAGGAAGGTGTGGACAGGCTTGTTGAACTAGCTGAGGCTCTACAGGCGCCGATTATCGACCAAGCCGGTCGGATGAACTTCCCGTCACGCCACCCCCTTAACCAATCTGCTCGCCGACACGAAGTCATAAGCAATGCGGACGTAATTCTCGCCCTGGAAGTCTCTGACTTTTGGGGAGTAGTGAACTCACTTAGGGACCAAATGCATCGCTCTTCACGCCAGGTGATAAAGCCAGGCACAAAGCTTATAAGCATCACATCGGGCGATCTTTACGTTAAGTCAAACTATCAAGACGCACAACGATTCCAGGAAGTCGACATTCCCATCGCGGCAGACTCAGAAGCAACCCTGCCATCTCTGGTCGAAGAAATTAGGCGACAGCAAACTACCGAACGCAAAAACGCTCTGTTGGCTCGCGGAGTCAAACTCAACGCCGCACGCCTTGACTCACTCGAGGAAGCGAGATTGGACGCAAGCTACGGTTGGGATGCCAGCCCCATCACCGTTGCACGCTTGTGCGCAGAGGTTTGGGCACAAATTAAGGATGAAGACTGGTCTTTTGTATCACAAATCGGTCCCGTGGGTGCCTGGCCCATGGGCGGCTGGCCACTACGCCTTTGGGCCTTTGAAAAATATTATCACTACATCGGAGGCTCGGGCGGTGCCGGAGTAGGCTACAACGCCCCTGCCGCTGTCGGAGCTGCTTTAGCAAACAGAAAACACGGACGAATCACCGTTAATATCCAGAGTGATGGGGATCTTTTGTACGCCCCAGCAATACTCTGGACGGCCGCACACCACCGTATCCCGATACTAAACGTTATGCACAACAATCGAGCCTACCATCAGGAACTCATGCATGTGCAACGCATGGCTAATCGGCATAATCGCGGTATAGATCGCACCCAGATCGGCACGACTATCACCGATCCGAATATCAATTTCGCGAAAATCGCTGAAGGCATGGGTGTGTATGCAGAGGGCCCAATTACTGACCCAAAGGATTTAGGCGCAGCGATACGCCGAGCCCTGGCTGTAGTTAAGGGCGGCGAGCCAGCACTTGTGGATGTCATCACGCAGCCTCGCTGAGACGAACGAACGAGTTTCGGTTTTGCGTTTTTGACAATCTAAGGGAGTCGTTATGTCCGATCAACGCTGGATCCGGATCGTTCCAGTGGCTGCAGTGATGTATACCATTGCATTTATCGGTCGAACAAATATTTCTCTAGCTTTGCCGGCCATTAGCAGAGATCTCCATATCACCCCAACGCAAGCGGGAAGTATCGCGGGTATTTTTTTCTGGGGTTACATCATTTTACAAGTTCCGGGCGGACATATCGCTGAGCGATGGAGTGCTAAGTGGTTTGTCACCACGCTGCTCGTCGCTTGGGGTTTTTTCGGCGTACTTTGCGGAATGTCTCGAACATGGCGCGAGCTGTGGGCTATGCGTTTTTTTCTTGGTCTGGCCCAGAGCGGAATGTATCCAGCAACGCTTATTCTTCTGTCGCACTGGTTCCCTAAGACGGAGCGTGCTCGCGCAAACGCATGTTTTTCCCTCGCTGTTCCCGTGGCTCTAATTATTTCCTCTCCATTGTCAGGTTGGATTCTTGACCGCTGGAATTGGCGGGTGATGTTGATCGCAGAAGGCGTACTGCCGTTTCTGTGGCTGGTTGTCTGGATTTGGGGTATTCGAGACTATCCGCGGGATGCGCCCTGGATTTCGCAGAGCGACCAGGCCTATCTTGATTCCGTGGAGAGCGGGAACAATATTGAAATCGAAGCGTCGGCAACGGAATCCTACGTCAGCTCACTTCTAAGCCGGAAAGCTCTAGCACTATGTTGCATTCAGTTCTTTGTATTGAGCGGCCAGTTGGGCTATTTGTTCTGGCTACCTAGCGCGATTGGAAAAGCAAGCTATCTGAATAACACGTCGATCGGCCTTCTGCTGATCGTTCCATATTCTATAGGGGGTATTTCGTTATTTCTGAATTCCTGGCATTCAGATAAACAGCGCGAACGCCGCGGACACGTAGCCATGCCGCTTGCTCTCGGAGGAACTTTTCTAATCACCGGAGTTTTGATGAGTAATTACGCGCCGAAAATCGCATTCCTCTTAATATCTTTGGCTGCGGTAGGAGCATTTGCGCCACTCGGGCCTTTTTGGACGCTTCCCACGGAGCTTTTTTCGAAACGAATGGCGGGTTCAGTAACGGGTATGGTCAATGCCGTGGGGCACATGGGCGGCTATTTTGGCCCACTTCTTGTAGGGTATCTTACCAGGCGCACCGGAAAGTTCGAATATGGCTTCGCGACCTTAGCGGGAATAATGCTGTTAGGCTCATTGTGGGCGCTCGTGCTCTTAAGGCCTGGCATAAAATTCCAAGTGCCTTTCGAAACCGTCCCTTCGCCATCCAAGCTACCATAGCGACTTTCAGACAACTTATCGCGAGCTCGCTTGTTCAACGCGATTTCTGACAAGAGCGAGAAAACGATATACAACATGTACAAATTTGCCGTATGGCGCACAAATAAAAAGAGCAGCGACCAAAGCAAGGTGAAGTGTGAGGGTAATACCCATCGCTGAGCTGTTGCGCAAGGCCAGCGTGAGCATTCCAGAGATGGCCGCCAGCCCCAGGGTTACGAGAAATATATAATCAATCCCAGTCGCTCCTGCAGCGGCGGGCGTCGGATCGCCATGAATTTTAAACCAAATCAATCCGCTGGTTCCTACAATCATGCCAATGCCCCCGGCGGTGCCTAAGATAACTGGTGCGCTCAAAAGCGAGTAAGGTGGCAGCCAATGAAAAAACTCCTGGTAGACAGCGGCAAATGACGTTGAAGCGAACGCTGAAAGAAATCCCCAAAAAGTAAGAGCATGGTAAATCCGTCGAACCGAAGATGTATCGCTGGAAGGATAGAAGCAGCCTGGGCCCCCGCCCTTGAGATACGTCAACGTAATGGCGTCACTAACCGCTGCGACAATGGCCTCGATACTAATCGGTTTAGAGAGAGGCGTAGTTGTTTCTGACCAAAAGCGAATACCGCCCCGAATCCAAATTGCGATTCCGTAAATAAACAACAAGCTGCCAGGCAGCACCATCGCAATGTAGGGAACAACTTGGTAGAAAGCTCCGGGACCTAAATGCACCGCAAACAATGTCTGATGGTCGACCCCTACCAAAGTAAGGAGCGCCACCAAAAGAGTAACGAAAACTGCCAGGAGGAAGTTGACGCGCCGATTGGTAAAGGAACTCGCTAATATCGGCGGCCAGCTCCATCGCTCGTAACTCGCGATCCGAACGTCGCTCATTAACCTCGGAATGTTGATGGAAAACTCGTGGGGCGGACTGTACATACACGCGTATAAACATGCCCGACAATCGTGACAAAGGTTGGAAAGGTACAAAACGTCGCCCTGGGAAAAACTTCGGCGAAGCTCGATGGCCGGAAATACAGGGCAATAACCTTCACAATACCGGCACGAGTTACAAACTGTCAGCTGACGCTCTGCTTCCTTGAATAGATCAAGCCCGGGCATGCAGTGCTGCCTCTTGTCCCGCAAGCTGGCCAAATACCGAACCGATCGTGAGGCCGAACCCGGCAAGGTAGCCTTTGGTCAAAATATTGCCGGCCATGATTTCCCCGGCCGCATAAATATTCTTGAACGGCCGGCCTTCACGATCTATTACTCGCCCGTGCTCGTCTATCGTGACACCCATATACGTAAAAGTGATACCTGGTTTGAGGGGAAGTCCATAGAATGGCGGGCGGTCGATGGTCATAGCCCAGTTACTTTTGCAGGGTTCGATACCGCGAGTTGCGACGCCGTCCAACACCTCCATTTTAGCTGAGTCGTTGCCGGCGGCTCCGCGATTGTAATCTTCGATTGTCTTTACAAATGTTTGTGGATCGAGTTTGAGGATTGATGCCAAGGCTTCTAGTGAGCTCGCAGAATAGGGCTCATACATAGGAGGCAGAAAACGGTTGATGGTCTTAGCATCGACGATGCAGTAGGCGATCTGATCCGGTTGCTCCGCGATAAGGCGGCCCCAAATAGCGTAGCGCTTGGGCCAGATATTTTGTCCTTCATCGTAGAATCGAAGCGCACATCGGTTTACAACAACGCCAAAAGGAATCGCATCTAAACGCGTTACAATGCCGCCATCAAATTTGGGAGCTCTCGCGTCTACGGCGACCGCATGAAATCCTTTGGGATCTCCTATAGATTTAGCTCCGATCTCCAAAAGCTTTGCAAGCATCGTGCCTTCATTGTAGGGCGTACCCCGCACAATGAAGTTGTCAACCGCGGCGCCCCAATATTTTCGAAGCCATTCGATATTTGCCTCGAACCCACCCGAAGCTATGATTACGGCACGGCCTCCCAGAAACTCCTGGGATTTGCCGTTTTTGATCGATAGGGCCTTAAACGTTCCGTTTTCTACCATGATATCCGTTGCCTGGGTGTCGTAACGTACTTTAATGTCTCTCAGCGTAGCTGCCTTATAATAAGCGTTGAGTAGCGCTTTGCCTCCCCCGAGGAACCAGCGGTTGGTGCGCCCTAGATTGAGAGTTCCGGCAAGCGGCTGCTGCCAATTGACGCCGTGATTCGTCATCCACTCGGGAATCTTGTGAGATTGTTGAATTGCAAATTTTGCGAGATTTAAATTTTCTGGCCCACCAGTAACGCCT
>DASYJM010000072.1:0-5036 GCA_035996445.1 Candidatus Acidiferrum sp.
TAGCAGCCACAGCAGGAATGACACCGCGAGGCCACTCACTACGACGATCGCTCCAACCGCCGGGCGCGGACCAATTTCAGCCTGTTCCATGCTGACAATTAAATCACAAGAATCCGTGCGGAAGTCATATGGTGCCCGCCGCAATAGCGGCAACATGACTTCCGAGTGGCCCGTAATCCGGGATGAATCACCTGTCTCACGGCGGCGCGTTCCCCTGCCGCCGCGAACTTATGAAAACAATGGCCAGAATCCCGGCCTGCGCTATCTCGCAACTCTGGGTTCAGAGACAAGGTACTTATGTGGGACAACCTGGCGCTGCAGGCCGCTTTGACGTGTTACCATCCCGCCCAAGGGCAAGGGTATGTCGTACGTTGGCCAAAGGCTTGGGCGCTATCGCATCGAGGAGGAGATAGGTGCCGGCGGTATGGGCATCGTTTATCGTGCCTACGACGAGAAACTCGAGCGCCAGCTCGCCATCAAAGTACTCACTCCCGGCGCGCTTAACGACGAAGCGGCGCGCAAGCGCTTCCGCAACGAAGCCCGCGTCCTCTCCCGGCTGAATCACCCAGCCATTCAGACCATCTACGACTTCGAAAACGTTGATGGCCACGATTATCTCGTTAGCGAGTTGGTGACCGGCGAGTCGCTGAACATACGCTTGCGGTCCGGCGCGCTGCCGGAAAAAGAAGTTGTCCGTCTCGGCTTTCAGTTGGCGCAGGGCTTGGCCGCCGCGCATGGGGCGGGCGTCCTCCACCGTGACCTGAAACCCGCAAATCTGCGCGTGACTTTCGACGGCCGGCTAAAAATACTCGATTTCGGTTTGGCAACCCTGTCGCCCGACGCGGCCGAGGTCGTCTCGACGCTGAGCACCCAGACGATGGCGACTGTGCCCAGCGGCATCGCCGGCACCTTGCCGTACATGTCCCCCGAGCAGTTGCTGGGCGAAGAACTCGGTCAACGCAGCGACATCTACTCGGCCGGGGTCGTGTTGTTCGAACTCGCCACACAGCGTTTGCCGTTCAGCGATTCGTTGGTTCCGAAACTGACGAACGCGATTCTCCACCAAGCGCCGCCCGCCCTCAGAGGGCTGGCTCCGAAGCTCTCGGTCGAATTCGAACGCATGGTGCTGAAGTGCCTGGAAAAAGACCCGGAGCTTCGATATCAGTCGGCGAAAGAATTGGCAACGGACCTGCGGCGCCTCGAAGCAACCTCAAGTGCTGTAACCGTCGGGGCACCGCCCCAGAAACGGCCCCGCAGGTGGCTGGTGCTGGCGATTGGCGGTGCCGGGGTCTGTGCTTTGTCTGCGACTTATTATCAAGGTCTTGAAGGCTGCCGGACGTCTGGTGCGTTGACTCATCTAGGCTACGCCTTCTTGCCTGCTTTCATTCCGCCCTTGACACATTTTCGGGCTGCGCTTGGTCCTTCACATCAAGAACCCGATATCCCTTGCCAGTTAGCTGACGGTAGTTAACGAAAAATTCTTCCAGTTCTTTGAGAAATTGCTTGCCGAGATCGTCAACGTGTTTTATGTCAGCCCATGAATGATTTCCAACTTCAACGGCCATCAGGCGGTCATTCCGTTCTTTCTCTTTTCCATCTCCCTGCTCGCCTTCGATAACTCCCGTGAGACGGCACTCTAGAACGCAACCGGGAAAGGCAGGCTCATCCATGAGCACCAGTACGTCAACAGGATCACCGTCGTCCGATTCAGTTGAAGGCACAAAGCCGAAGTCATAAGAAAATGACATTCTACACGGAAGCACCTTTTTCAGCGTAAAAGTTCGTTCCTCGGGATCGAAGGCGTACTTGTTCCGGCTGCCCTTGGGAGTTTCAATGACGACCTTAATTAATTCATCGTCATCGTCGTCGACGATGGGATTGAGTTGTGATGGATCGGCCAGACCACTGCGCACGCCATTCCTGTTCATAAAGCCTCCCCGGATTGCCTTCCATAATCGTGCTGCACCGCGCGATTAGGAATCCGGCTTTGACCTGATGAATGCGGCAAAGTTTGGGTATCGAATAACTTCTATTTCAGACGGAGATTTACTTGGATGATTGGCTATCAACTGGAAGTTGATCAGCTTAGCTTTGTGTTATGCCGTGTTGCTTTCGCGGCTTGCTGCTACCCAAAATGGCGGGTGAACACCGGAAGGTGCGCGAGCTTAACACGCCCGTTTCGCACGTGTGCTGAAAACTGCTCCACTGCCGACGCAGCGACGATGTCGAAGGCTGCGTTTAATCGTTCATCAGCCGATATGGCAGCATCAAACCGCTCTTCGGTCAAATCGATGGGGTTGACACTGTCAGTCGATTCAAGTCAGCAGGTGATTACCTGACGCGCTTCATCTAAGGACATTACCTGAGTTCTCAGGCGCGATGGATCGGTTAAGCGACTCCCACTCATACAGCCTCCGGCCCGGATCAGAGCTACATCTTCCGACTAACAGCGTGACAGGGAATCCGGCATTGACCTGATTAATCCGGCAAAGTTTAGGTACGTTGCTGGGTTTCCTAGCCCGGTTTACCCTGCCTAAGAGGGATCGAAGCTCAAGTCCGAGTGACAACAAGGAATACAGAATTGCGATGCTAGATTGTAGATCGTGAGTTAGGCGAAACTATCCTTGAGGCTATGTAAACGGCTCCCAAAGTTTGTGTACCTCTTAAATACATTGGCCGCCGAACTGTCGTTGCCGATTAGCAAGTCATGGTGTGTCATTCCCGTGCAATTACCGCGAAGTCGGTATTGGCTCGCGAGGAGTACCTGCAGCACGATGAGCGCCGAGAATTACGTTCAAGAAATTCATCAAGGTACGGCGGATAACATGGACGACCTGAAAAAGTCTCAAGAATCAATGGGAGCCGCTGCAGCTGGCGTAAAGAGACAGATTTCGGAGACGGCAGCCGACGCCAAAGAAAAGTTAACCGAGATTGGAGGAAACGCAGCTGACCAACTTTCCGAAGTGGCTCAATCTGCCACGGACAAAGCTAAGGCGGCAGCGGACTACCTTCGACAGACAGAAGTTAGCGACATGGCAGAAGACCTAAAGGACATCGTGAAAGCGTTACCCGGGTTGGTCAATAGCAGCCGCTGCGGTTGTGGGATTTGTGGTCGCTCATTTGCGTAGCAGGGATTAGCGATTCGATCAAAGATACTTGTCCACTTTGACTTTTCTGTTCTTGAAGAGTTGAGTTTGCGCGCTGAATGATGAAACTGGGCTGGAAAATTACCGTTTTATGGCGGCGTTATTTCTGAGAAGGTGCCGCAGCCGTGCTATCCGGCCACACAGCAGGAACAGCGAGTTCCATCCGCCAAATAGGCCCGTCTCCGTATAACGGACCATCTGATCTTACGAAGGCGGGGGCCTCATCGCCGAGAACCCATGCTTGAATATCTGGGGGCTGCTTTCCAACCAGATGCGCAACCACACCGGCTACGCCGCCAATTTTCACTTTCACGACGTAATGAATGGCTTTGTGACTGTAACTTCCAATCGAGAATGGTTCCTGCCCTTGTGGAGTGACCTCAAGATGCACGATTCGCGGCTTAGGCGTGACAGCTACATACGATACCGTTGCTTTGGAGACATTGCGTTGTACGTTCTTCAATAACGTGAACAGGATACCGTTGGAGACATCGGAGGGTAGTTCGAGCCGCTCGGTCAGTACCTTCTCTTTGCCATCTTCAGTGTATCGAACCGTGACTTGGCCACTAGTGGCGTCGATTGTTGTCTCCATCGGGCGCTTGAATGTCGGGCCTTTCTGGACAACATGGTCGCTCAAAAGTCTGAATGTACCGCGCTGTGAGAAAACAGTCGTTTGTTCGTAGATCGAGCCGTCCTTAAATCGAAATCGCATGCGGCTCGTAACGCGGTCGCCCTGTGCTACCTGTGTCGAGTCACCGTCAGCAATGGGCTTGCCCTCGTGCGTCCGAAACACAAGGAAACCGTGCGACACGCCTTCACGGTAGCGTACCGCCACGGTTTCAGCACGAGATATCGTTGTTTGAAGCAGACACGCCAGCAAAGAAACAAATCGGACCACGATGAGGATGGACTTTGGCACCGGTCTCTCTGTGTACTTAACGTCGGCGCTGGACCGACCTAACGGTGAATTTATTGCGCGTCACGCGTGTTTCATATACCGACTTTGGTGTACAAGCACCTAGATTACTTGAAGGCATCGGTCCCTCAGCTAGCAGTGTGCATAGCCGGACAGTTCCAATTCTGACATGCTTCCCTGTGTCAAACTCCAATCGCAAACCGTTCAATTTCGGATAGTACCCGGTTACTGTTTGATCTGCGCGGTTAATATCAACTTCTATAGTTTCAAATGACGGCGTGGCCGCAACTAAGAAGCTTTCAAAGAAAACCACGCTGATTTAGGCGCTGAATTGTCCGTTCCTCACATCACAGCGTCCGCTTTGCGTGCGATGCATAACATTGAAAATGAACCTCACCGTCGCCGTCTGGTCCTACGCCCTGAAGCCTGTCGTCAACCGGGTTTACCGGCCCACCATAAAACTTAGCGCAGTTGGCTTTCTATTCACGGGCGGTGCTGGCAGCCTCGAAGGCTTCCAACTGCCGCCTTAGCGCGAACAGCACAGCAACGTTTCAACAGTTTTCCTTAGGCGGGTCAAGGCTTGGCTGAGTTGCTGACTCGCTAGGACCAATCAGCCGATTCGATGGAGAACGCAGTACATCCTCTATGGCGGCAATCAACGAAGACATGTTCTTCGTCGCCACTCTGTGAACGCCTGCAGTTTTGGCGGCCACTATCAATTCAGGCATATCGTAGAAGGAAAATATAACAATTGCGGTGTCCGGTGAACGCTTTGAAATCTGTCTGGTCAGTTCAATGCTATCCATCCCGGGCATGACCCAATCTTTTACAATCACGTCCGGCTTCAACTCGATACATTTTTGCAGGGTTTCTTCGCCAGTGGCTGCTTCCCCGCAGACTTCCCATCCCGAATGCTGCTGCAGCAAGACCTTCAAAATTCCGCGCGTTCCTTCATGGTCATCTGCAACAAGGAT
>DASYJM010000073.1:0-2529 GCA_035996445.1 Candidatus Acidiferrum sp.
CGTGCTTCCAGGTACGATTGCGGACGTGATGAACACCATAGGCATGAAGCGTAACGGCGAGGTGTGCGACTTCCGGCCGCGTTCAATTTTCCGATTAATCGCTTCCCTCGTGCGCAACCCTTACATTGCTATTGGCGTGCCGGCCATGGCGGTTTCATTTTTCGCACTCATGGCACTACTCTCCATTGCCGACCTTAGCTTCGCGGTGCCAGCCACCGCGTTCAGCTACGTCCTGGAAACCGCGCTGGCAAAGTACATCCTGAAAGAAGATATCGGGTGGCGGCGGTGGATGGGAGCTTCGTTAGTTGGATGCGGAGTGCTGTTGGTAGCAATCTAAGGGATAGCTCTTCGTTCCAAAAGCGGTTCAAAAAGCGCCTCAAAAAGCGATAGGTATGCCCCATTCGTCGTCAAAGACGGTGCGACTGATCGGAAAGCGGCCAGCAAAAGGCTTGTCGGTCCCTTGGCGGCGGCCGATAGCAAGCAGAGCAACAACACGAACTTGCTGTGGAATCCGAAAAGCGGATTTCACCTGTTCCTCGTCGAATCCTTCCATGGGAGCCGTATCATATCCGAGCACTTCAGCCATCCACATCATGGTCGTGAAGGCGATCATGGTGTGCCGGTTTGCCCATACAGCAAAATCCGGCGCGACTGCGCCTGAACTTCCGGGGTTTGCGCCGAAGAACTTGGCCACGTTCTTGCGCATGCTGGCGTAACGCGAGTCGTCGCCATACCCGTGCACTTTGGCAAGGCGGATGACCTCGTCCAGATCACCCGTTTTCCAAGCGTCGAGGTCTGCGCACGCGACAATGACGACAGGAGCCTCCTCCACTTTCGGCTGGTTCATGGCGGCTTGGCGCAGCAGACGGCGCTTCTCGGGATCGCGCACTACGACGAAACGCCAGGGCTGCAGATTGTAGGCGCTAGGGGCCGCGAGGCCGGCAACCAAGATCTTTTCGAGATCGGCTTCCGCTATGGGATCGGGAAGGAAGCTCGGAGTTGCCCGGCGATCTCGAATCGCCGCGGACAATGGTTTCTCAGCAGAATCAAGTTCGGTCATGGCTATCCTTAATCTTAATGATGAGGCATTGAGGTTGCCCGCACAGTGGCTGCGTTACTGCTAGATGGAAGCGGTCTCCGGCTGGAATCGTTCCCGCAATCCTTTTCTCTCCAACCGAGGCAGTACTTCATCGCGGAAGTAAGGGAATTCTTTCACGTAATCCACGAAGCTGAGAGTGGTTCCAGCAAAACCGGACGCGGGAATCTTTTCCATTTCTGCCACGATCGTATCGGGGTCACCCACCAGGGGATAAGTGCCGTGTCCAGCCGCGAAGCGGTCGCGCATGGTTCGCAAAGCTTCTGGCGGGAATGACTGCGCATGCAGCCCCTGCAGCCGCATCAGATTGTCGACTGCGCCCCAATCCGCGTTTTCGTTCGCATAATAATGATAGTACTCGCGGGCCTGTTTGACGGTCTGTCGGCATACTACGTGGGACAAGGTGAATACGCCGGTGTTGCGATCCAGTTTCGACGATGCTGCCCGGATCGAGTCCACCTCAGCCTTCGATTTCTCCAGATCGACGGAAATTGCGAAAAGAAAATCCGCATTGCGAGCGGCGAATTCTCGACCCTCGCCCGAACCCGCTGCATTCATAATCGGAGGCGGACCGTCGTAGGGGCGCGGGAATCCGTACACGCCTTTAAGCTTAAAATAGCGTCCACTCCAATCGAAGGCGCCGTTGTGGTTCCAAATCGCGCGAACCACGTCGAACCATTCCTGGGCGAGGGCGTAGCGTTCGGAATGCTTTTCAGGAAGATCAATGCCGAAAGCGTCATATTCCGGCTTGTTCCACCCGGCTACGATGTTGAGACCGAGACGTCCGTGGCCAAGCTGATCGGCGGTAGCCAGTTGCTTGGCCGCGACCACTGGATGGATAAAGGCCGTGTGCACTGTAGCGAAAATATTGATGCGCCGGGTGTTGGCCAGCAGGCCGGTGGCCCAGGTCAACGTTTCAAGAACACTGCCGTGAAAGTCGGTCTCTCCGCCGTAGCCAACCCAACGCGCGATGGGTAAAAGGAATTCAATTCCAGACTCATCCGCAAGTTGGGCGAGCTGAATGTTGTTGTCCCACGAGTTCACCCAGCGTTCCGGGATTTTGGTGACCGACATTCCACCGGAGCAGTTGGACGAGAAGAATCCAAGTTTGATTTTGTTGTTGTTCAGAATAGGAGATTGTCTTCGACCCATGTGCCCTCGTCACGCTGGTGTTAGAGATAGCTGATGCCCGCTACTTCTTGAAATGCGGCAGCACCGCATCTCCAAAGAGTTTCGCCTGCCCGGTTCGATCTTCGCCCCAAATTTCCAGCATGATGTGGGTGCAGCCTGCCGCGCGATATTCTTCGATCTTCTGAATACATTCTTCCGGCGATCCTGCGATCGGGCAAACTTTGCGGAGCAGATCGTCCGTAACGGCTTGGGCAGCCGCTTGGCGTCCGCCGCGCTCCATTGCGTCGGCCACGGGCTGAAGT
>DASYJM010000074.1:0-6154 GCA_035996445.1 Candidatus Acidiferrum sp.
CTACGCTTCTCCGAACTCACGGGCGTGCGGCCAATGATTGAAACATATCCGCTTGAAAAAGCGGCCGAGGCTTACGCGCGCATGATGAGCGGCAATGCGCAATTCCGCGTTGTCCTGACGATGTGAAAAGAGTTGGGACGCATCGGAGGAAAAAACATGGCAAACCCCATTCTGGTTACGGGGGCGGCGGGCCGCGTCGGGGCGGTAGGACGGACGGTTACGGAACTGCTGTTGCAACAAGGCAAAGCGGTGCGGGCAATGGTGCGCACTGACGACGAGCGCGCGCAAGCATTGCGCGCTCTGGGCGATGTACTTCGGCATGTCGGTTTCCGATGCCTATTTGGCCGCGACGGTCAATGCGGCAGCGGTGGCGAAGCATCACGCTGTGAAGGCGTTCATCAATATGTCGCAGATGACCGTCTCTCAAATGAGCATTAGCGAAACTACTCCGAGCCCGCAGCACAAGTTGCATTGGCTCGCGGAGCAGGCGCTGAACTGGTCCGGTCTGCCAGTTGTGCACGTGCGGCCGACAGTCTTCCTGGAAGGGTTCTTCCTGACCATGACTTCCGATTCAGTCAGGGAATCCGATCAGATCAGGCTACCGTTCGGGGAGGGCAAGACTTCGCCTGTGGCAGCGGAAGACGTTGCGCTGGTGATCACCGCACTGCTCGCCAATCCGCAGCCGCACATCAGCAAGATCTATCACCTGACCGGTCCGCAGTCCGAGAACATGCATTTCTTTGCACAGGAGTATTCGAAGGCGCTGGGCCGCACAATCACCTTTCAGGACATTCCGGTCGAGCCGTGGCGGGACGAGCTGCTCAAGCGGGGCTGGCCGGTTCACGTGGTGAACCACCTGGCGGCGATGGGCGATCTGCATCGCGCGGGGCGTTTCGACCGGCTGTCGGACGACGTGCTCGCGCTGACTGGGCAACGGCCGCTGAGCGTGCAGGAGTTTGTCCGAAAGAATGCGGCCGCATTTACCGCGGCGGCAAAAGCAAAAGAGGCTTGAGTGTTTGCGGATACTTGCATTCAACAAATCTGACTTTCGATTTTGAAACGGTTCAACTTCATCAGCTCGAAAAACGGGAAAGGCAACTTTGCGAAAAAGAGATGATCCGATGAACCCTTAGTTTTAAGTTGTATGTACTTCAAGACCGCCGACGTTGCGGGCCTTAGGATCTTCTATTGCGAGGCCGGTGAACCGTCGAAACCGACATTCGAAGTTTGTCGGCTTGCGCGAGGATAAGAATCCTCGAAGTGTGGCCAAGGAGCAAGGTGGCGCGCCCTGAGTAAGTTCCTGTTAGCCCGTCATCCAGGAGAAGCGGTGTAAGATGGCGAGTCGCGCAGTCGGTAATCAGAATGAAATCGGAGGAAAGGATATGAGCAGTGCACCAGCAACGGGTCCAACCTTTAACCAGGGCTCACTTGAAACGCAAAAACCAAAGGCAAGCACATACACAGCCGTCGAAGTCTCGGCACCCAATCAGTTACGAGTAGTGGAGCGCCAAGTCGCTGAACCTGGGCCAGGTCAAGTTCGGATTCGGGTGGAGGCTTGCGGAATTTGTCACACCGACATGACCACTGTAACGGGCACCTACCCAGGACTGACTTTCCCGCGCGTTCCCGGACATGAAGTGATTGGCCGCGTCGAAGCCCTAGGCAGCGGGGTGTCCAAATGGAAGATGGGCCAACGTGTCGGTGTTGGCTTGATCGCTGGCGAAGACGGCGTCTGCGAATCGTGCAGACGCGGAGACCCTGTCAATTGTCAGAACCCGGTGACATCGGGGGTTACATTGGATGGTGGTTACGCGGAAGTGATGATCGCCGAGGCTCGCGGGATCGCGTCCATTCCTGACGAACTCAGTTCAGCAGAAGCCGCTCCGCTTCTTTGCGCGGGTGTCACAACGTATAACGCCCTTCGTAATGCCGGATTGCGAGCCGGAGACTTGGTTGCTGTGCAGGGCATTGGCGGCCTTGGTCATTTGGGTGTGCAGTTTGCGCGGCACATGGGATTCCGTACGGTCGCGATTGGGCGTGGACGCGACAAGGAGAAGCTCGCTCAAGATTTGGGCGCCCATGCCTACATCGACGCTACAGTCGAGGATGGTGCGGCGGCGCTGCAGCGCATGGGAGGAGCCCGAGCGATTCTCGCTACAGGAACAAGCGGTGCTGCCATAGGACCACTTGTGTCAGGTCTTGCCACGCGGGGGAAGCTGATTGTGGTCGGTGCACCGGCCGATCCAATTCAATTGAATGCTTTGTCGCTCCTCTTTGGCGGTCGGTCGGTATACGGAAGCCTCACCGGCACCCCCATTGATAGTGAGGACACGCTGGCCTTCAGCGTCTTAGCGAATATCCGCCCAATGATCGAGACAGTGCCCCTCGAACAGGCCGCTGATGCTTACGCTCGCATGATGCAAGGCAAAGCACGGTTCCGCATAGTGCTGGTTACAAAGGATGGATTCGCTCAAAGTCCGCGCAATGAAGCGTGAATGAACCGGGCGAACCTCGAACTGGTACGACTCCCAGTGGTGCCTTTGCTCTGAGTTCTTAGCTTATGGTCGGCAACCCGGAAGTAATCTGTCCTGGCTCGGGATTAGTACTGGGAAGTCGGCATCTCGTACGTAAATCAAGCACTGACGAGACGGGCGCTTAGCGGGACTCACCTAACCTGATCTTGTCGCAGAGGTCTGTGACCGCACTTAGCATTTGCAGTTGTGCTTGATGAAAATGGGAACGTGCTGGCATTCGCTGGCGACGGTAGCAAGATTCATTCGGTCGAAATGCCTCTGGAGACCACGAAAGCAATTGCCGCGCTTTCAGGATCTGTTGGGAAGGCTCTAGCAAGCGTGGTCGTTTGACGATCCAAATACTGAGGCCGCGGTTTTCCGAACCGCACGCTTCGTGAGTTGCCCGCAGCCCATTTGAGATTCTGTCAGATGGTGTGAGGTGCTATGAGGTCGCCTCAGTTGCAGTTTTGGCGGTTTGCTAAACTTATGTGTTTACCAAGCAACGAATGCGCTGGCTCAGGCAGTAATTGGGAGAAATCCGAGAAGGACAGGTTTCCGACCAACCCTGTCAGGAGCTCTGAAGTTATAGCGGCGCCTTCGAAGCTACGACCCCGAGATTGGCGATGTTATCGCCCTTTTTCAATGAGGGAACAGCGTTCACGTGAAGCACTACGCCAGCTTCGGGAGCGCGTGGTTCTAGGATGATTTTTCCGAAATAGTCGGTGACGTAACCGAGCTTCATTCCTGCCTGAATGTACGTGCCGCGCTTGACCAGCGGATACCAGATGCCGGGGCCGTCCGAAATGATGTCAACGATCTTCTCCAGCCAAACTGGATTTTCGATGTAGTGCGGCGCGCCAGGGAGCATTTTCAAGGCGCGCATAGTGCTCAGAGTGCCGTTGACCAGCAGCGCCACATCATCAGTTTCGACCGTTCCGGCATACCCGGCTTCTACCACAATCGAAGGCTTCCCACGAAGAGAGGCCGTGTTGTCAAGGTACCGGCTGGCGGCAAGATCGGATGGGCGATCGTGCCAAATAATGATGTGATCTAGACCGAAAGCGAGAACCATCTCTTTCGAGGTGCGGTCCTGTGAGTCTTTGCCGGTGGGTCCCCAGTAAGCGTAGGGCCGAAGGTTCTCGTCGAGGTCTCCGCCGTGATAGTCGATCAAATAGTCCGAGCGATCCACAACGTTTTTGGTGATGAGGAAGGAAGCACGATCCGTTTGCGTTCCATCGGCTTTGCCTGGATAAAAGCGATTCATACTCTTGTTATCTACCGGATTGACGTGCGGGACTTTTTGTTCGAACGAAGCAATGTTGACCAGCGGAATCAAGATGACCGTGCCCGAAATCTTAGCGGGGTCGAGATCAACGATCAATTTCTCTACAGCAATAACGGAAACGTATTCCGTCCCATGCGCACCGGTCACGAGCGCAAGGACAGGACCGGGCTTGGCGCCGTTCACCACGACCACAGGAATGTTCGTTCCCGCATCGGCGCCGGCGGGGACTTCGATGTAACCGGTCGCTTTCTGGCCAGGCGTAGCAGAAGCGGTGCCGACGGTGAAAGCCGTTTGCTGAGCCGAAGCCAAGCATGGCAGGAACACAAGAATGGTGAGGGAAAACAGGGAAAGACGACATGAGCGAAGCATGAAACCTCCTCGAAGCGGACCTTCGGCAAGCTCAGGGCGAGTGAGCATAACGCTTGAGTGACGAACAGGCAATGACCGTGCGACAGAAAAAGTTACAATCGACAGACACAGGTACATGTCTTTTCACATTTCGGTCCGCCCGCGAGGAACTGTTGTGATACATACATAATGAATTGCCCGCTTTTTATTTTGAGTATGTGACACCAACAGATTTTCTGGTGTCCATTTCACGAGCATTCCAAACCTAATAAGAAAATCTGCCGAGGGACAACGACTTTCGCGCTCCCATCTTGAGATCGACCATTGCAGTAGCACACACACGTTTGCCAAATTGCGCTTGGCTAATTTTTTAGATAAGTCCGCAAGCGACAATTCTATTTCCAGGATTAGAGAGGTCGAGGGTTCCAGATTGCCTTCCTGCAGTGCCACTTTTTTTGGCTACCAGCAACTTCCTAAGCCCTTCACTCATCTCGTATCTTTTGGAAGATGCCACTGGCTTCGCGGCTCTCCGCCGCGTGGGTTCCGCTGTTGTTTCGGCCCTCTCGGTTGGCCAGACTCGGGCGGAAACGGAGCGCGCGCCTGATACGATTTTCTGGAGTTGCCGGCACGGGAGTTTCCAGACCGGTTGGCGCTGGATTTTATAGCGCCGGTGAGCCTCTGCAGTTCTTCTCGAATAAGGCGCATTTCGTTAGCAATCGCATGGGCGATTTCATAAAATGCAGCACTAAATAATTCGGATGGTTGCAGGCCTCCGCAACCAACAAACTGATTTCTCCCAATAAGTTCCGGATACGCCGCAGCCATCCGAATTGACAGTCGGCCCGCCGCAACATCTCGATGTCGCGACCGCAAGACACAGTCGGATGCAATCGATGACTTCCCACAAGCCGACCATCCGCCCAGTACCTCCTTTGCTCTTTTAAGAGCCGCGCTTTGTCGGTCAGCCAGAAATTGGTGGACCGAGTAGTGGCCGATAGAGTTACATTCTCTGCGTAGCAAAGAATCTTTGGTAAAGATCCTTTTTGCACAGGAGTGCTGACGATGGCTGGCATAAATGAAGTGGTTGTCCGCGGGAGCGCGGCAGGATTTGCGCAGGAGATTCTCGCGGGCCGACATCCTTTGACGGCAGACGAGCCCATGGCTGCCGGCGGAGCCGACACGGGCCCAACTCCCTACGACTTACTACTTGCTGCCTTGGGCGCTTGAACTTCGATGACGGTTGCGCTGTATGCGCGACGTAAGAGCTGGCCGCTCGAAGCAGTCACCGTTAGGCTACGCCACAGCAAGATTCACGCAGCCGACTGCGCCGATTGCGAAACCAAAGAAGGGATGCTTGACCGCATCGAGAGCGACCTCGAATTCGTGGGGCCGCTAACCCAAGAGCAACGCTCGAAGCTGCTTGAGATTGCCGAGAAATGCCCAGTCCACCGCACCCTCGCCTCCGAAATCGACATTCGCGCTCGCGTGCTGTGAGCAATGGCGCACCTCCGTCGGATTACGCAGGAGTTCTGGCAGTACACGTCCATCGTAATCCGACCACTCGAGTGACGCATCGGCTCCTGGGTGGTTTTTACGTCCTCACCACTTCCCTTCAGCAGTGTTGCAAATGTCCTGCGGAAGGAATGCCGGCCGACGACCTTGGTGATTCTGGCACGCTTGGCTGCGGACCGCATGTGCCCTAATTCACCAAATCAAATGAGGCGCCGTTTGAGATCTTCAATTTTTTGACGTTGTAATCCGAACAGCAGAATATTTCCATTCTCAGCGTTCGCATATTAATAGCCTGGCTGCGACGGACCTAATTTAAGTTTTGCTGAACGAATCTTCATGATTCGACATACCGCTACACTTATTACCAGATTCATCGGGACCTTATATTTGGTGGTCGATGCCAGCGGATGGAAACATCAGCGGCATTTCACTTTTACTCTTCCGGCATACCTAAGCGGTACCCTATACCACGTACTGTGTGAATGAGTTTCATAAA
>DASYJM010000075.1:0-3261 GCA_035996445.1 Candidatus Acidiferrum sp.
AGCACACCATCATCGAGCAAGTGCTGGGAGAGCTGTCGATGCCCATTGCCTTCCTGCGACCGGGATGGTTCATGGAAAATTCCAGATGGGATGTTGCTGCAGCGCGCGAGAACGGTGTGATTGCGAGCTTTTTGCAGCCTCTTGATAAACCGGTACCAATGGTTGCCACCGCCGACGTCGGACGTGTGGCCGCGGAAGTGCTCCAGGGAATTTGGAAGGGCCGCAGAGTCGTCGAGTTGGAAGGGCCGCGCCGGGTGACGCCCGACGAGGTTGCGGCCACCTTCGCTGAACTTCTTGGCCGTCCCGTAAGAATGGACGCCGTGCCGCGCGAGACTTGGGAACCCCTATTCAGATCGCAGGGCATGAAGAATCCCACACCCCGTATTCGGATGCTGGATGGCTTCAACGACGGCTGGATCGAGTTCGAGAACGGTGAAGCCAGCTCTCGAAAAGGAGAGGTCGCCCTGAAAACCGTGTTGCAAATGCTCATCGAACGGGAGCGCAAGCGACCTCACGTTGAGGGTGAATGCTAGGCAGGCCCGGTTGCCGGGCTCATTAGGCTCTGAAGAGATTGCCGGAACTGATCAAAGCGACTTCTGGATGTGGCTTCAACCTGCTCAGTACTTCAAGCGGTTCACGACGCTATTCAGGTAGGCGGGCGGATCACGGGGAACTCTTCCGTAACGGGATAAGGGAAGGTTTGCCGACAAACCGCCCGGAATCAGTGCGAGCCCACAGGTCGAACACAAAACAATTCATTGGAAATGGGCACCTCATCGACTCATCGCTTAGGTGAACCGAATACTTCTTCGCCTTGATATGCAATCGGACGGGGCACCGCATTTTCTAAGAGTGCCACAGGAAAGACCGATGTATCATTCGACATCTAGCCCACGTACGTCACCTTCACCGTGCGAGGAAATATCGGGATCAAGGCGCGGACCTTTCGAGATTGGGTCACCCACGAGTACACGAAATCCCATGGCAGATTGGCAAATACGAACAAAGCGGCCGCTCCGAGGACCGGTGCGCGAGGAAGCGGGGCCGGCCCTCAAAAACTACATCACGCCCGCCGGGTTGCAGCGGCTGAAAGACGAGCATCGGTTCCTACTGAGTCGCGAGCGGCCCGCGGTGGTGGAGGTCGTAGCGTGGGCCGCTAGTAACGGGGACCGCAGTGAAAACGCCGACTACCTCTACGGCAAGCGGCGGTTAGGCCAGATCGATTCGCGGATTCGCTTTCTCACGAAACGCATTGACGCGGCCGTGGTCGTCGATCCCGCCGCTCCCCGGCCGGGGTCAGCCGCTACGCGGGTCTTCTTCGGCGCAACCGTGACCTACAAGGACGCCGCCGGCCTCGAACACGTCGTCTCGATCGTCGGCATCGACGAGGTGGACCTCGACCGTGGCTACATCAGCTGGCGCTCGCCTCTCGCCAATGCGCTGATGAAGGCGAGCCCCGGCGACCGCGTGAACCTGCGCGCGCCAGCGAAGACGGAGGATCTCGAGATCATCGACGTCGAGTACGCGCCTATTCCGATGGATCCTTTCCGCGAACCGCTAGGAGCTCAGTCAACGCCCAAGGTCGAACGCTCCTAGACCAAGCCGTCCGACTCTGAGCGTTCCACGATCTTTGTCGTTTTTGCACATTGTGTCGTCCGAAGCTGGACAGCGAAATGTTTGCAATAACTGCTCGGCGATTCCTACAGTCAAACTAGCTTATGTCCGGTGATTCTGACCGAATCACGAGCAACTCTTCCGTAACGGGATAAGGGAAGGTTTGCCGACCATCCATCAAGGAACGACGAAAAGCCGCTGTCTTGAGTGGAATAGAGATGTTTCGGCAGTTATTGGGTAACGAGTGCGCTCTGCTTTCGTTTTTCCAGTGTGAGTGCCAGCAAAATTCCCCCGATGACGCCGAACAGGACAACATCCGTAAAATCCCGATGAACGCCGTGCTTCCATGCTTCCACAGTTTGGATGGTCATTACCGAAGCATGGGCCAAGCTCTGGCACGCGGCGAAGGTAATCAGCGAGCGGTGCAACGACGGCTTTCTGGCAGCCAGCAGCAGAAAGGGGCCGAGCGCGATAAACCAACTAAGAAACATCGGCTCGCATGCGTCTTTCATTTCCAGAAGCCACTTGGAGTGCGCTAGGTCGGTGTAGAGCGGATAAATCATGGCGACATAAACGAGGCCCACGAGTCCCAAGGCGACTTGCAGCGTGCGTTCGCGTTTCACGATGACCTCCTCTTACGAAAGCTACTCCCGCGCCAGAGCTGATGAGCCGGATGTCGGGATACCCCACATTTGAAGCACATTCTTCGTATATCCTGCTCGCGCCGTCAATCGCGGACCAGTCCTATTTGAGGCGAATCACGGGGAACTCGGAAGTAATGCAAATGTTGCAGACGGCATTCGCAAGGCTACCCGCTCGGACGAGATTCGCCCGATAATCCGTCCCTGGCCACTCCCTCCGCTACGACCTAAGCGTGCCGCCTCCGGCGTCGCAGGTCTTCGCTACGGGAGTGGCCGACAAAACACAAACCATCTCTAATGGCCGAATCACCGGCAGGCGAACCGCACCCAAGCTATTCCACTTAACATATAGGTAAGACATAACTGAATTTTCTCCTTTTTCTTGCCCTATTTTCTTGGGGCACACAGAAGCGAGTGGCTTCTGCTTCCAAAGCGAGCGGCTGCTTTATGGGAGGGACCCAATGGGTTTAGGGAGGAACCGGGAAAGCAGAAGACGCGAAGCTGCCGGACGCGGGAATTAGCCCGAAGCCATGCCCGAGAAAATGAGTGGCAGAAAAAGGGCGGACTTACCGGGCTCAATAGAGAGTATCTATGAGAGACACTGGAACGTGTCATATAGGATGTCAATATGGAGTCTTCGTCGCTGACTGGTGGAACTTTGTCAGTTTCGCCGGTGTCAAAAGAAATATCTGAAGCCCCGGCAGGGGTCTGTCTGGTCTGAAGGGAGGGCCCGTGCTCGAGGGGAGAGGACTCTCGAAGTTCTACGGTTCCGTCCTGGCCGTTCAAAACATTAGCTTTTGCCTAAGGCCCGGACAAGTGCTGGGCTACTTGGGGCCAAATGGCTCTGGAAAAAGCACCACGGTAAAGATGCTCACTGGCTTGCTCGAACCCTCGCAAGGCCAGGTTCTCTATGGCGGGCAAGACATCCACACCGATCTTGCAGCGTACCGGAAATGTTTGGGTTACGTTCCAGAGGAAGCCAATCTCTATCCGTATTTGACGGGCG
>DASYJM010000076.1:0-38926 GCA_035996445.1 Candidatus Acidiferrum sp.
CAGTTGATGCCTTGGCAGACCTTTACATAACGAAGTGCAGGGGTACCGCGCCAAAATCTATCGACTGGATCGAACTCGTGTGGCGCGTCCATTTGGAGCCGTTCTTCGGCGGCTTTAGGGCTACGCGAATCAATACCGAAAAGATTTTGCAGTATCGCGCCGAACGGCTAGAAGCTGGGGCGGGGACGGGAACTGTGAACAGGGAATTGACCGTTTTCCGCGCCATGTTTTACCACGGCTTTGAAGATTACACGCCGCCGAAGGTCTCCCGCGTTCCGAAGTTCCCCGAGAAGCTTCAAGAGCCTGCCCCCCGTAAGGGGTTCTTGGTTGATGCGCAGTACGACGCTCTCCAGGCAAATTGCCCGTATCCTTGGCTTCGCGCACTTATCGCGATTGCTTACAACTTTGGCTTTCGGAAGTCTGAGTTGCTCGGGCTCCGCGTTGACCAAATAGATTTAGAGGGCAGGACGATCTGCCTTTGGACTGGCGAAACCAAAAGCGGCCAGGGGCGCAAGGTTGTAATGACACCAGAAGTTTTTGATCTTGTGAAGCCTCTTGTGAAGGGTAAGCAGGCGCAAGAATTCTTATTCACTTGGCCGAATGGTGACAGGGTCTTGGACTTCCGAGTGAGCTGGCGTAAGATGTGCAAAGCCGCCAAGGTTTCAATTCTGCTGCACGACTTTCGGCGGTCGGCAGTCCGAAATATGACCAGAGCGGGAGTTTCCCGAGACGTGGCTAAGAAAATCAGCGGTCACCAAACCGATTCAATTTTCAGCCGGTACAACATTACCGACGAAAATGATTTGGCAGACGCTGCTGAGATGATTCAGGCTCGGCGGGAAATTAGTCGCAAAACGGTCGCAGATGCGGGCAATGCCGATAAGGAGTCTGTAAGTAGTTGACAACACGGGGCGGTCGTGGCGGAACTGGCAGACGCACTAGCTTGAGGTGCTAGCGCCGCAAGGCGTGGAGGTTCGAGTCCTCTCGACCGCACCATTTTTCTGCAGTAACTCATTTATTCAGAAATTGAGTGTCACCGCAGGTCGGTGCGTAGGCGTTGACCTGTGACTTTTTCCTCTGCTTTCCATTATCTTGAAGCCAACTCGAGGTGACCGTGCGATCCACCACCGATGTTCAAGATATCGAACTAATTATTGAAAACGTCGGCGGCGGTGGTGGTGACGGAAAACCTCCAGCGAATCATGGCGGTGGTGATGACGGAGGCAGAGGACGACCTTTCAGGCGCTTCTCTGCAAGACGCTATTTCACCGGCATCGCGGTAGCAATCGTTTCCATTCTGATGTTTTTTATGGCGCTGGTGAGCGCCTATGTAGTTCGTAAGGGAAGTGCCAACGATTGGGCGACGTTTCATTTCCCGCCGGTCATCTGGTTGAACACCGCAATCCTGGTTACCAGCAGCGTTACGCTGGAATTGGCCCGCCGGCGTTTAGCCAAATCGGATCTTTCTGGATTTCGCGCGCTGTGGTGGATAAGCGCAGTTTTGGGCTTTGGTTTTCTTGCCGGTCAAATTTTTGTCTGGCGCCAACTTGTATACCAGGGTGTCTTCCTGGCCACCAACCCTGCCAGCAGCTTTTTCTATGTGTTTACCGGCGCACACGCGCTGCACATTCTGGGCGGCTTGGGCGCCTTGCTGTTCGTCGCTTTGCGCAACTTCGATCACGCCAAGGTGAGTCGCTCCACCGCCGCGGAAGTCACTTCTTATTTCTGGCATTTTCTGGATGCGTTGTGGATTTTTCTGGCTGTACTTCTTTACCTGGGCCGATAACGCGAGTGAGCAGTTTTTTCCGCCGGACATGCTAACCTTCCGCGAATGTTTTCCGATCGTACAGCCTGGAACCTGGAGCCAAACCCATTAAGTAAAGCGTTGGCCAAGCGCCTCGCTTCCGGTGAAACGGTAATCGACTTAACCGAATCGAATCCCACGAAGTGCGGTTTCCATTTCGAGGCGGAACGGATTTTAGGGGCGCTTAGCCATCTGGCAAGCCTGAAGTACGAACCGATCGCTCAAGGTCTGCTCCCGGCGCGTAATGCGGTCGTCGATTACTATCGATCGCAGAACTGCTCGGTTAACATCAATGACATTTTTCTGACTACCAGTACCAGCGAGGCGTATTCGTTCTTATTTCGCACGTTGTGCAATCCCGGCGATGAAGTGTTAATTCCTCAGCCAGGCTATCCCCTTTTTAATTTTCTGGCCGATATTCAAGACGTGGGCACCGCGCACTATCCGTTGATTTACGACTATGGCTGGCAGATTGATTTCCACGCTTTGCAGCGGGCCATTACTTCGCGGACCCGCGCCATTGTCGTTGTGAACCCAAACAATCCCACAGGTCATTTCTGCAAGCCCAGCGACATGCATCGTTTGAGCCAGATTGGCCTTGAGGGCAATCTCGCTCTCATTGCCGACGAGGTATTTCTAGATTTCTCCCTGGGCAACGATATAGAGCCAAGCTTCGCGTCAAACAATAGTGCATTAACCTTCACCATGAGTGGCCTGTCCAAAATCTCCGGCCTGCCGCAGATGAAAGTCGCCTGGCTAGTTGTCAGGGGGCCGGAGGCGATAAAGCAACAAGCGGTTGCAAGGCTGGAGATGATCGCGGACACCTATCTGTCGATGAATACTCCAATGCAATTGGCCCTGCCGGTCTTGCTGGATCTGCGCCACACTTTCCAGCAACAATGCATAGAGCGCACGCGAAACAATCTTGCGCAACTCGACAAGCTGCTGTCCACTCAGAAATTGTGTACGCGGTTAAATCTCGAAGGCGGCTGGTACGCGATAGTCAAAGTGCCGGCGACCGGAAGGGATGACGACCTCGCTTTAGAATTATTAAATACCCGCGGCGTGTACGTTCATCCCGGCCACTTCTACGATTTTCCGGGGGATGGATACTTGGTGATAAGTCTGATCACGCCAGAGCGGTCATTCGCGACTGGCATGCAGGCTTTAATTGCCTTGATTGGCGAGAAATTCAGGAAAGATTCTTAAGATGTGCCAGCCGGAATGGCGAGCCCAAATTTTCGCGTAGTTCGATCCAGTGTTCTTCCGGGATGCCCATAAACACCTCCACAACTTGGGGATCGAATTGCGTGCCGGAACAGCGCTTAATTTCTCCACGAGCGTGCGAGAGTGGCAGGGCCTTGCGATAGGGCCGGTCGCTGATCATGGCGTCCATGGAATCGGCGATGGTGAATATGCGCGCTCCGAGAGGTATTTGTTCGCCTTTTAATTTCCTCGGGTAACCAGATCCATCATAAAATTCCTGATGTGCCAGCACGATTTCCGCGGCATCGCGCAGGAATGGGATGCGAATCAGCATGTTGTAACCGATGTCGCAATGCTTCCTCATGATCTGCTTCTCTTCGTCGTTCAAAGGTCCAGGCTTCCGAAGAATGCCGTCGGGTATGGCCATTTTTCCAATGTCATGCAAAAACGCCGCGCGCGCAAGGATCGGCAAATAATCCTTTGATACGCCCATCGCTTTGGCGATTGATATACAAAACGCAGTTACACGTTGGCAATGGCCCTCCGTTTCAGCGTCTTTTAAGTCTAGGGCGCTGCCAAGCGCCTCCAGCGTGTCATCGTAGGATTGTTCCAACTGTGCAATTGCGCCGGTAAGTTGCGCGGTACGCTCCTCAACCAGTTGCTCAAGGTTGCGCTGGTAACTGCGGTTCTCGGTGATCAGCCTGCGGTGTTCCAACGCGCGTCCGACGCCTAGAAATAACTGGTCCTTTTCGAACGGCTTCAAGATGTAGTCGTAAGCGCCCCGCCGAATGGACTCCAGCGCAGTGGAAATATCATGAATGGCGGTGACCATGATTACCGGAACTTCTGGATCGTACTGGCGCATCCACTCCAGCAACTTGAGGCCGTCCATTTCCGGCATAATCATGTCGCTTAGAACCAGGTCTGGCGTAGAGCGCTTCACTTGTTCCTGAGCGGCTCGGCCATTGGGAACGGTCGTGCAGTGATACCCCCTGGATTCCAGCATGGTCGAGACAACTTCCCGAATCGCTTCCTCGTCATCTACAACCAGGATGTTCTCCATCTCCACGTCAGTTGGCACGTCGGTTGGCTCCCTGTAGTCATTATATGGGACGGCACACCATGAATTGCGAAGCCTTGCCTAGTCAGAAAATAGCGTGTTAGCGTCGCGATAGGCTTCTCTCTTATAGCTTTTGTGGTCCATTCATGAGTCTCCCGCCGTAGCTGCCCAGCTCGAAGTATGGCAACTCTGCGTGGAAAGGGCGCACCGTGTTACAAAATCAAGGGCTTTTGAGCATCGCTTTCTTTGAAGCCGCGTCCTCTATTGTTTTGCTGGTCCTCTTTCTTCTCTTTCGCAGGGATCATCATTCCAATTATTTCCGTTCCTGGGTTATCGGTTGGTCTGTCTTTACTTTAACTTCCATAAGCGAAGCAGCCCTGGCAATCACTCCTATGCGGGGCTTCGGCGTCATGCTGGTCGTGGGACATGTGGCCACCTCGCTGTTATTTCTGATTGCCGTCATTCAGTACACCGCGACATCTGACCGGTTACATTGGCCGATTTTTCCACCCTTAGCGTTGATCCTTATCACGGTCGTCTATCTTGAGGCCAATGGAGCGCATGTCGGTGTGGCTCGCTGGGCCACCGCGATCATTCAGAGTGCTGTCCTGCTGGTAGCCGGATGGCTGCTGTGGCGTGGACGTGCGACGCAGGATAGATACGGTTCGGGGTACGGGTCAGAATTGCTCGCTGGCCTTCTTCTCGCAGCCGGTCTCCACGGGCTA
Source organism: Candidatus Acidiferrum sp. (assembly GCA_035996445.1). Lineage (GTDB taxonomy): Bacteria > Acidobacteriota > Terriglobia > Acidiferrales > UBA7541 > Acidiferrum. The sequence continues at coordinate 4,796 of DASYJM010000076.1, forward strand.
GACCGGCCGATGTGGGCAGAGTCGCCCGTATTTCTATTGCGGATGGCTTTTGACGATCTGTTAGGCGTGGCGATGGGTATCGCCATGATCGTGGTGGTGCTGGAGAGTGGTCGTGCACGTACAGATGAATTGAACGACAAGATGCGCAGGCTCACGCTCTTGACAACTGCCAGCACTCAGAGCCTTTCTGTTCGCGAACTTCTCGACAGCGTGCTGATTCAAGTTGTGGAAAGCTTAAGTGCGACGCACGGCTTGATTCGCTTGATTGAAGGAGAAATTTCCGCGGCACAACTAGTGGTGCGAGCTTCGGTGGGATTCAGCGAGTCATTCCTTAGCGAACGGGCTCAGTTGCCGCTGAGCGAGCCATGGTTGGCTAAATTATTTCACGAAGGATCCGCGGACTTCCTGCGCTTATATCCCGAAACCGATCGCGACATCTGGCCTAGCGTCGCAGAGCCAGCAGTGCAAGAAATGGTTACCATTGTGCTTCGCGGCAAGAGCGGACCATTGGGAATTGTGGGCGTCGGCTCCGCGCGAGAAAAGCGCTTCCAACCAGATGAAATCGCATACCTCGTAAATATCGGCAATCTTCTTGGTTTAACGTTGCAAAACGTGCGTCTCTTCGAACAACTCACCACCATTCAAAAGCAGTGGGCCTACACTTTTGATTCCATCGGCGATCCGATTCTGGTCCACGACGGGCAAGGCCGCATCTTGCGCGCTAATCAACGTCTGAGTCATTTGTTAGGCAAGGACTTTAACGCGCTGGTGGGCCGCACGGTCACGAACCTGCTGCCACGCAATGGAGTGAGCTACGACATCTGCCCTTTTTGCGAAGGCGTGGCCGGCGAAGGAGACGATCCGGACCCTTGGCTTCGTGGCTATTTTCTAGCCTCAAATTCCACTTTCTCCGATTTCGCGGGAAATCCTCTGGGTACGGTACATGTTCTTAAGGACATCACCGACCGCAAACGCGCGGAAGAAAAATATCGCACTCTGATTTCTAACGTACAGGAAGGCGTATTCATTTCCACGCCGCAGGGGCGCTTCCTGGATTTCAACGACGCGTTGCTTAGAATGACTGGGTACGATTCTCGCGAAGAACTCCTCAACATCGACATCGCCGGGTCTCTTTATGTAAACGCTTCGGAGCGCGATCGACTGAAAAAGCTGCTGCACGAACATGGCAACGTCGCGGACTTCGAATTCGACATGCGGCGCAAGGACGGGGAAGTGCGAAGCGTGCTCGAATCCTCGGTGGCCATTCGCGACAATTCCGGGAATGTCACCGCTTACCAGGGATTCGTGCTCGACATCAGTGAAAGAAAACGGGCGGAGCACGAAATTCGTCGTAGAAATCGTGAGCTGATGGTATTGAACTCCATTGCTCAAACTCTTACCGAATCCATGGATTTAACCGACTCGCTGCGGAGGACATTGACGCAGCTGTCCGAGTTGTTCGGCCTGGATACATCTTCGCTATTTCTTTTTGATGAAAGCGGCACGAAGCTGCGGCGTGTTGCTGCCGTCGGCCAAAGGTCTGAGTACGCGCGCCACCTGCCGCCGGTGGAACTACAACCGGAGTTGCTGGAACACGTTAAGGCGGTTCACGCGACATTTTTATCTGCTCAGGGGCTTGCGCTGCCGCAGATTTTTCGCGAAGCCATGGCCAAGGAAGCCATCGTTTCTTCTTACGTTGTGGTGCTTTGGTCCAAGGGCCGTCCTCTCGGCGGATTGGTGGTAGGCAGCCGTACGCCGCGTGAATTTTCTCCCGCGGACGTCAACTTACTCATCGCTGTTGGCAGCCAGATTTCCAACGCTACGGAAAGAGCTTTGCTGTACGACGAGTCGCGACAGGCTTATCAAAATCTTCGCCGCACCCAGGAACAGCTTTTGAATAGCGAGAAAATGGCGGCCGTCGGACAGCTCATATCCGGCGTTGCCCACGAATTGAATAATCCACTGACCGCCATTCTGGGATACAGCCAACTTCTAAGCGCCAGCGGCCAAATGGGCCCGCAGGGAATGGAATACTCCGAAAAGCTTTACAAGCAGGCGCAGCGCACTCATCGCATCGTGCAAAATTTGTTGAGTTTTGCCCGCCAGCACAAACCTGAACGCCTGCCAACGATGATTAATCACATTCTCGAAGACACCCTGGCGCTGCGCGATTACGACCTGCGCATGAGTAACATTCGCGTGCATTTGAATTTAGCTCCGGACCTTCCTGTTATGTCCGCCGATCCGCATCAATTGCAGCAGGTTTTTCTCAATATGGTAAACAACGCCGTCGATGCCATTTTGGAAAGCTCCGCCGACGGCGATTTGTGGGTCACCACCCGTTCGGACAAAGCCAGAGTTTTTGTTGAATTCACCGACAGTGGACCCGGCGTCCAGGAAGCCTCTCGCGTCTTTGATCCCTTCTACACGACCAAGCCGGTAGGCAAAGGAACTGGTCTGGGCTTAAGCATTTGTTATGGAATTGTGACCGAACACGGCGGCACCATTCGTGTCCGCAATCTTCCTCATCGGGGTGCTTCCTTTACCATCGAATTACCGCTGGACGGTTCCCCGACCTCGCAGACCGGAAACTTGCAGCCGGAGAACCCCGAGCGGCCTGGCTTGATCCTTTGTGTCGATTCCGACCATGCCGTTTTGCAATCCTTGAATGGATTCCTCGATAGACATGAGTACGAAGTTCACACTGCTAAAAACAGAGAAGAGTTCCACGGTCTTATCGACAAATACGATTTTGACGTTATTCTCGCGGACTGCGACGTTGCCGATGCTCATCTCACGAAAAGCTTTTTCGACTGGGTTATCGAACACCGACCTGCGCTTTCTCAGCGTGTGATTAGAATGTACACGTCGGGATCGCGGGAGGGTGTCGTCGACGAGAAGGCGCCTGCCAAATTGGCATTGAAAAAGCCGCTGGATAAAGGGCAACTCTTGGATGCCATCAATGTGCTGCTATCCGCCCGTGTCCAACCCACCACCGTTGTGAGGTAAAAACTCCGCGCCTAGAGCGGCCTGCTCACCGAGCTCGCTCATGGCCGTTTCCATTCGAACGGTCAGTGCACTGACCATATCGCTGAGATTCCCGATGTCTTCCAGGGGAGCTATGCCACTGACCAATCGAAAGAAAATCAAATAATACCGGTACGAAAATTCCAAATTTAGCCGCAAGCCCTGAATCTCCTGTGCGACTGGAACGTGGGGGGACATCACCGCAACCATACGCGCAAGATACAACAGTCTCTCGAATTCAACTCGTAAACAGGTTAGGTAACGAAGCGCAATGCGCCGGCGTTCCGTGCGAATCCGTTTGGCAAGCCCGGGGTGCCCTTGCTCCTTGAGATACGTAAAATCTGAATTTGCCAGCGCCTGTTTGATTTGCGGCAGATGGGAGATATGAAGGCCCTCTCGCCCTCCGTGCCCATTTCGGACGACTTTCGTCTTACGACGCGTCTCGGAAAATGCCAACCACGCAATCGCCAGCAGCAGCAATAGACCGATACCCGCAAACACGGCTACGGAGTAATTCACTGCTGCGGCTCCTCTATTTTCCAGAAGTTCATCAACTGTTTGTTGATAGCCTGGAGTTGCAAATTAATCTCAGGAGAAATCCGCTGGTAGATGGAAGGGGGTAGTACTACCTGTTTTCGCTTTTCTGGCAACGGATGCGCTAAAGCCACGCCCCAAAAAAGAACTACTATCAAATACGGAAACACCACCACAATGTGCCAGATAAACGCGTCTGGTGAGTGGCGTTGTTGATACGAAAAATCGTACAGAATTGTATTCAGCAGAATCTTGACGCACGAATAAAAGCAGAATCCAACTAACAAAACCTTATAAGCATTCTCAACGCGGATCGAATAGTAACGAATCAAGGCCAGGCAGGAGATGAGCGCCGCAGCGAAAATTAAGTGGTAACCGCGGTCTGCGTGCATCAGCGCCAGGTCTGGACGTCCTCGTGAAGCCAAGCACACGCATACCAGCACCACTAGCGAAGTCCCCGCGAGGAGTCGCCACGCCAAGCCCCAGATGCCCCGATAAGAAATCAGAACCAGGTGCAATATTTCGACGGTGGCGAAGAGACGAGCCAGCAGTGTGATAGCTTCCGACCACCAGCCCACGAGCGAAGCGGCGTGAGAATTTATGCCGCAGTATCGAAAAATTGGGTATAGCACCAATGACTGGGCGACGTTAAGACACACATACGCAGTGAAAAAAGGCAATCTTCGAAAATGCCTTAATTTAATTAGAATTCCGCACAGCGCCAATTGCACTATGAAGCTGGCGGCCCAGAGGATTTCCACAAGCGGTGGTAATTTTGTGGCCAAGCGTGAATGCTATCACTTTTATACCCTTTTTAGGAGGTACCAAATGATAATTTTAGTAAGCCCATTAGGTCTTTTTACCCTCAAAACTCAGATGCGGGCAGGAAAAAAGGTCCGTAGGGTTCTTATGCAATGAAACGCTGCGGACCGTTCTGTCAAGCAATGAACCGGGTGGCTGGCGGCCGCACGGGTGGCGGTATTGGCGCGCCCTCTGCAACCAGCACGGGCGGATGCACGGGTGGCGGTATTGGTGCACCCTCTGCAACCAGCACGGGCGGATGCACGGGCGGGGGTATCGGTGCACCTTCTGCGATATTAACTTTATTGTTAAAATTGACGATGACACTGAGCGGCGTTACTATCAACGCGGCGAGAACTAAAAGCGCTACGTACAATTTGTTTCTGTTCACGTTGGAGCCTCCTAGGGTCACCATGAACGGAAACAAGAAAGACTAAAATTGCAGGTTTAAAAAGTTCTGCCTGCGGAACAACGCCGGGCCATTATGGAAGCACTGACACAACTTCAACAGAACCGGCGGATCATTCAGGATTTCACCATGACTACTCTGGCGGGAATCCCAGGCCTCCTTTCGCGCTTGACCTACATCGCTTCGTTGCGGGATTTATCGAGTGGGAGGTACGAACATGCCGGTCTCGCGGCGTTGTATCCGGATCCGGCGATTCAACAGGCCCTCGAGATTTGTCATGAACAAGTCTTCGAGAAAATCCTGGAGACGCCGCTGGCAAGCCAGGAAGCTGACTTGCGTAAATGTTTAGACGCTATGCAGGGTGGCCACGACGTCAGTGCGGTACATTGGCAGCGCATGGAAGCTTATCGTGTGTTGCTGCCGGAACGCGCTCCAGATTATCTCAAGGAACTTTTCTGTTCGAACCTGCGTGCGCTGCTGGAAATGCTTCAGCCCAATTGTTCCACGGCTCGTTCAACCTTGTAACCACGCCGGTTACCCGCCCAACGATTTCCGCTTCATCCGGTATTTGCCACCATTCCGGCAAACAGCGCGATAACGGATGCGGTTGCATAACCAGCCGCGAGCCGTCCTGATGAAACCATCCGCACCGGTACCCTTCTCGCAGTTCCACAAAGTACAGCGGGCGGTCATATTCCGTTGTCCAATCCAAGTCCTCTATCCGCCGTATGGACACATCCACCATGACGATACTTCCGGGTCGCAATAACGGCATCATTCGCCGGTCATTTAACCCGATGTACCCGTAGCGATATTTGTGGTTGCCATCCAGTAGGGTACCTTCTAAGTCACCCCATTGCTCCACCATGCGCGAAAGATATGTGGTGCGCGCCGGATTAAAAGCAGGATCAAATCGCAGTGGAACCCGTAGCGACGACGGCGGCGAGCCGAGATGAGTCTGCGGAGCGGGGAACATTGCCCCGTCCGCAAAAAATTCGTCTACCGGAACCTCATACCAGCGGAAAATCTCTGCGGGATTTAGATGGTAAACCACCGCCAGCGCATACAGTTTGTGCAGTCCCGGCACCACATTACGGTTTTCCATGTCTGCCAGGCGGCTGATGTGCAGAATAAATTCGGGCCGGCCCCGCTTTGCGGCAATCTCGTAACTGCAACGTTCTACGTCGCGATACGTCAACCCCAAGTGCTCACGGACGCGCCGCAAGCGTAGACCTGGTAGCATTTTTTCCTCGGATCCGGGCAACACCCACGAGCAGGGTACACTACTATTACCATCTTGTTAAGAATCCGGAACAAGGCCTTCTGAGGCAAGAACTGACGCTACGCTGATTCCGCGAAAGAACTCGCGAATCTGTTATTCTGCGAGCGCATGCTTTTTTTGCGGCATCTCGTCTCTTTGCGCGCGCTGGTCTGGGCCGTGCTCGTTCTTTCCCTGACCTGCGGCCCCACCTTCGCGCAGAAATCTCCTGCTGTCACTTCGCCGGATCCCGCCAAGTCTGCCGCTGCTGCCGAATTCAGCGCTGCCGCCGACGAAGTTCTCGCGCAGATGAGCCACATTACCGGCTTGAAACTCCGCACCCCGGTCAAGAAAACTCTTCGTTCTCGAGAAGAAATTCGCGCCTACGTCATAAGCGAAATGAATCAGGACAAAGAGCCTGCCGAGCGGTACGCATCTGCTCGCAGCGCGGAAGCATTTGGTCTGCTTCCCAAAGGTTTCGATATCGATTCGTTTATGGTCGATCTTCTGACCGAGCAGATCGCCGGCCTTTACGACCCCAAAGCGCACGAATTTTACATCGCTGATTGGATTCCTTTGTCGGATCAAAAAATGGTCATGGCTCACGAGTTGACCCATGCCCTGGAGGACCAGCATTTTCAGATTGAAACGTGGGTCAAAGCTGCCAGGCCCAACGATGATGGTGAACTTGCTCGAGAGGCAGTGCTTGAAGGCAGCGCCATGGCGGCCATGATCGATTATTTGCTGGACGAAAGCGGCCGCTCGCTCAAGGATTTGCCCGGCATCGATCCCGCTATGCTGGTCGGTGATATGGGCAGCACGCCAGCCTTAAAAAAGGCGCCTCCTTTTTTGAAAGATGCGTTGGTATTTCCCTATTTCGCGGGCCTTACATTTTCTGCCGATCTGTTGAAAAGCGACGGCTGGAAGGAGCTTCCCTCAGTTTTTTCTAAACCTCCTGTTTCCACGCAGCAGATTATGCATCCCGCGCTTTATCATTCGGACAAAACACCCTCAACGGAGAATTTGCCGGACGTCGAAAAATTGTTGGGACCGGATTGGACTAAGCTGGAAGAAAACGTCATGGGTGAGTTCGGCTGGAAAGAAGTATTGAAACAGTTTCTTGGTGAGGACCGCGCAAAAACTCTTGCTGCGGCGTGGGACGGGGATCGTTACGTGGTTTTCGAACACAAACACTCCAAGCGCCTGGTACTTGTAAGTCTGCTGCGCCTCAGCAGCACTGCCGATGCGGTTCGTTTTCTCGGCCAATATTCTGAGGCTCTGGAGAAGAAATACGATGAGCGCTCGAAGCTGTTTCGACGCCCAAACTTCTTCTCTTTCGATTCGATGGAAGGCGGGATTTACCTGCGATGCCAGGAGGCCCAATGCCTGAGCGTCGAAGGGACCACGCGCCCGGTGTTTGACGGCGTTACCAAAGCAATTGGCTGGCCCGCTTCGCCCGAGCCCCCACTCGATCCGGCGAAGCCGGTAGAGAGAACCATGACCAGCTGTTCCAATGGGGACTCAAATCGTGCTGACGATGCTGTTGGCATCGGCCAACGCTAGTAGCCTGCCGGTGCGCTTTGTTAATCGCGCTTCCAGCCGCTTGATTCTTTTCACTGACAAATCTTCGCGACGCGCAAAACCATTCCGCGCGAATACGTTCGCGTGGCTAGCTTGCGTACGCAATAGCCCACGAGCCCGGTGCGCAAACTCCAGGGCTCTCTCATGATCCCTCACGCGTTTCTCATAATGAATGGCCAACTGCTCGCAGGCGTGAATGGCGTATGCGGAATCGGCCAGAATCTCATGCCCCAGAATCTCATGCCAAAGTTCCGCCGCGCGCTGATACTCACCGTTTCGTTTGGCCATTAGCGCCAAGTCGTACTGAGCTCGTGAATGAAACTCCACCGGCAGCCTCAGACCGACGGCTTGGGCGCAGGCAACTTGCGCGCGCCCTTTATCTCCTCGGCGATGCAGAAACTTTGACAGTCCAAAAAGATCCAGGCCGTGCATCTCGTCGTCAGGGTTGTCCTCATCGGCCAGCAGGGCATTAATTTTTCCAAACAGCGCGCCCAGACCTCGAAGGTCCATTTGATTGTGGCGCGCCACCCCCAGAAGTGGTTCCGGCGGCCCGCCACGAAGGTAATCGAAATAAAACTGCGGGATAAACTTCGAGGATACATCACCTTCTCTGCACCATCCGAGCATTGTGGGATTCAGAACTTCGCGCTCCAGATCGGTCAGGCGAACCGTTCCAAGACGAAATTTCCAAAGGGCGCGCGCAGGGTGAAGCAAATCCAGATGCGCCGCCAGGCTCGGTACGGCAATCGAACGGGTCATCCTGAAACGATTTTCCAGAAGCGGCCAATCAAATGTTTTCCCGTTGAAGGTCACCAGGACGGGACGCTCAGCCAGCCGCGCTGCGAGCTGGCATAACACGGAATGCTCCTCCACAAAATCGCGCATGAATAATTGCTCGATCTGAAAACCGCCGGCATCCCACCAAGCGAGGCCAATCAAGAATGGGTAAGTTCCGGTGCCGCCAGCGAGTCCGGTGGTCTCGGTGTCCAGAAAAAGCCATTTCTCAGGATTTTCCAGCGCCGTTCGGGTGCGACGGGAAATCGCTTCGTCGCGTTGCTGGCAAAGAAGTCGCAAACAGGTCGAGTGAGGAGCAACAAATTCCGGTGTAGAAAACCAGTTTCGCACGGCAAGATGCTCGCCAAAACGATTGCGGCAGACACCGGCGCCAAGGAGTCGCGCCATAGTGTCTTCTTCGCATGGCTCGCGAAGCACTGTTGGTCGTACCGTCGTGCGACGTACAGGTTTTAATGCTGCGAGGCGCGAGAATTTGTGATCGAGTGTGGCCATCTACCAGGCCTCACAGTTCGAACTGCAAAGCCGCTCTAAGATAGCCAGCGCGGCTTCCTTGGCTAGCGGAGCTAGATCCCCCGCAGGCCCGACACACGAGGGGCAGCCCACGTCGCATCCACACGCGACAATCAACTGTCGCGTCCGGCGCATCAAAATCTCATGCGCGCGGTAGAGCGGCTCAGAAAATCCAATCCCGCCCGGGTAAGCGTCGAACAAATATAAATTTGGCTCAAAGAATTCCTTGGCATTTTGAGAAATCCGATCCCGCAGTTGTATCGCGTCCGTCGCCGCTTCTTGATCATTGGGATATGGTGGCTTCTCACCAATGGCGGTTCCCAGATCACGCCGATCGCACATCAACAGCAACGTGGCAACCGAAGCGAGGGCGTGCAGCAATCCAAACATTCCGCTCTGCCGCTCGCTAATCGTAAACGGCAGCGACTCCAGCAGTGGCCGCTCGAGCGTGATCCAGTAGGACGTGGTGTGCATTTCGTTTTCTGGTAATTCCAGATTTCCTGCTCCAATATTTTCGTTGGTAAAAAACTTGATCTTCTTGAACCCAATGACTTGCGATCGCACCAGCACATCTCCGAAGGAGCGCAGCGCTCGAATTTTAGGAACCAAATCGCTCACCCGCGTTTCCTCCGCGCATTCCAGAATGCGAACCTGCGTGTAGCGAATTGCGTCAGTGTAATAATCCACATCCACACGTTTGACGTAGGCCTTGCGCTCTTTGAAATCCAGATGTTCCACGTGGTATTGCTGTCCGCCGTGGATATAAATGGCCTTTTCATGCACAGTCGTCAGCGCGCTCGAAAAATCAACTTCTCCAATCACCGTCGGATCGCCCGTAATATCGATGATCACGAAATTGTCGCTGGTCACCGAACGTAAACTCACGGTGTCGGCGGGATAAGCTTCCTGTGTCCAGTGGTAATTTTTGCCTGCACAATGCAAAAAGCCAGCTTCGGCCAGGCGCGCGCAAAGGTCCTGAACATCCACAGCTCCGAAGCGGTCCTCGGGCCCTATCGGCAGTTCGAACGCCGCGCATTTCAAATGATTGATGAGAATTTCGAGATTGTCCGGCTGGATGAACGCGTGCTCCGGAGTATTGCCAAAAAAATAATCTGGATTTCGCACAATAAATTGGTCCAGTGGCGCTGAGGAAGCCACTAACACGGCGCACGAACTGCCACTTCGCCGACCCGCTCGTCCCGCACGTTGCCATGTCGCGGCAATCGTCCCTGGGTAGCCGGCCATGACCACGGTGTCCAACGATCCCACATCGATACCCAGCTCCAAGGCGCTGGTGGAAACCACGCCGCGAATCTGTCCGTCGCGCAAGCCGCGTTCGATATCACGGCGCTCGTTCGGCAGATACCCGCCGCGATATCCGCGAATGTTCGTAGTCCGGCCCGGCTGTTGCGGATTGGCCTGTTGCAAATAGGTCAGCATCAGTTCGGTATGCAGACGCGAATTAGCAAAAACCATGGTCTGCAGATCGCGCTTCAGAAATTCTTGCGAAACGCGGCAAGCTTCGTTGATGTAGCTTCGCCGAATCCCCAGAGCACGATTCACTACCGGCGGGTTATAAAACACAAAAGTTTTTTCCGCGGCCGGCGCCCCGTTGGCGTCTGAAACTTCTACATCGGTCTCCAGAAGCTTGCCGGCAAGTTCACCGGGATTGGCAATCGTGGCCGAGCAGCAAATAAATTGCGGCTTACAGCCATAAAAATTCGCGATGCGCCGCAAGCGTCGCAGCACATTGCAGAGATGGCTGCCAAATACTCCGCGGTAGGTATGCAGCTCATCCAGCACGATGTACCGCAAATTCTCAAACAACCGCGTCCACCGTGTGTGATGAGGAAGAATCCCGGTATGCAACATGTCTGGATTGGTCAGTACGATATGGCTTTTTTCGCGTATTGCTTTCCGCGCGTCGCCGGGCGTGTCGCCGTCGTAGGTGAAGACACCAAATTTATGGTCGAGCCGTTGATTCAAATCATGAATTTCGGCTAATTGGTCCTGAGCCAGCGCCTTGGTGGGAAACAAATAAATTGCGCGGGTATCGGAATTCTCGAGAATCGCGTTTATAACCGGCAGGTTGTAACAAAGAGTTTTTCCCGAAGCCGTGGGCGTCACGATGACAATGTTTTTCCCCTCATGCGCCGCCTCGGTAGCCACCGCCTGATGGCTGTAGAGCCTGTCGATGCCCTTGGCCTTATACGCTGCGCGCAAATCCGCGCGAACCCAGGCGGGGAATTGTGCCCACTGCGCGGGACGCGCGGGGAAGTGCCGCACGGCTGTTAAAATTTCGCCGTCGCGGTCGCGCAAAGCAAAGCCGTCCAGCACCTCGCGCACGCGCGTAATAGATGAGGATGAGGTGTCCCCAGCAGTGCGCACGGCCAAAGATTCAGGCATAGTCGGCCTCCAGAGTGATTCGCCTTTTGTTCGCCAACGCTAACACGGTACGCTACACCGTGCAACAGCAAATCAGGAGGTGCGCAGCCGAAGAATCAGGATTGCTCCGATAGAGAAGAGGATCGCGGAGACTGCGAAAGCAGTTTGCACGTTTGCAGCACTCCAAAGAAACCCGATGACAAGGCTGGAGATGAAGTCCCCGCCAGCATTTACCGCCGCCAACGTGCCAAAGGCCATTCCATGCTGCTCTTTGGGCACGATCTCGGCCGCCAGCGAATCTTCCAAAGCTTCTTCGGTGCCGATGTACAGGCCAGCTAAAATAAAAATTATCCCAAGTAACAAAAGCGACTGCGTCGCCAGGCACAATAAAAGGGCCGTCACCCCAGCAAGTCCATATCCCGTGGCAAGCACCATTTTGCGTTGCTGAACATGATCGCTTAGCCAGCCGCTCAGGTACGCTGAGCCGGCGTAAAACACATTGTGAACGGTATAAAGACCGACCGCGATGCTCGCGGCGCGCGCGGGCCCGTGCAGCGGCGAAAGCATGCGTGATGCGTACAGAATCAACAAGGTGTGTGAAAAATCACCAGCACCAAAAATGCCAACGCCGAAAAGCAATCTGCGAAAAGGAACTGGCAACGCGCGTATTCCGCCAAGAAATGATTGCTTGGGCTTTGCAACAATGGGCTTTTCTCGCACCAGCAACCAAAACAAAAACGCTGCCGATAAACCCGGCAGCAGCGTCCACAAAAATACTTTGCGATAGGAATGTCCGGTAACCTCCAACAGCCACAGCGCCGTGAGCGGCCCGACAATCGCTCCCACGGTGTCCATCAATCGTTCCAGGCCAAAAGCTCGCCCATAAGCGCCTGGCGGAGTATCAGCGGCTAACAACGCCTTTTTAGCCGGCGAACGAATGCCGCGGCCAAGCCACGCCGCCGTGCGCCCTAGCAACACGTGGTAGGCGTGAGTCGCAAATGCAAACGAGGCCGTCGCCAGCGCGGTGAATGCGTAACCGGCCACCGCGAGAGGCTTGCGATGTTTCAATCGATCGGTGAAATGCCCGGATGCCAATTTTGCGAAACTGGATAGTCCGTCGGAGATGCCTTCGATAGCTCCGAGCCACGCGGGTCCGGCCCCAATCACAGCAAGAAACGCCGGCAGCACCGCCGTGGCGGTCTCATGACTCCAATCGCTAAAAAGGCTGGTTAAACCGACACCCAGAACGGTGCGATTCAGCCACGATCCTGCGGTTTGTTGTTCAGGCATGCTGAAATTATGGCAGGCAATTGTCCGTTGTCATCCGAAGATACCATTCACCGCTTGGCAGCCCGGTAAAGAATTACGCGCACTTTTTCAAGCGTAATGAGTCCGCCATCCACCATTTCATCCAGACGTGGCAGAATTTGCTCGATGCGTTCGCTGGTATCGATCACCTCAAGAATAATTGGCAGATCCTGAGACATTCGCAACAACTTATCGGTGTGATACACGCTGGACCCGCCAAATCCTCCCACGCCGCGCAAGACCGTTGCACCCGAGAAGCCCTCTTTCCGTAACATCTCCACGATCGCTTCGTGTAGCGATTTTCCGAGCCATTTATCCGATTCGCCCACGTGAATCCGCATCAGCACTCGCTCGCCTTCAAACTTTTCATGCGCCATGGCTATCTCTCCGCGTGCCTAAAATTTGTTGGCCAGCCGGATGCCCGCCGCGGATAGAAACAATCCGGCGACAACACTCGCCGCTACGTAGGCCGATGCCCGCAGCCATTCACCGTCTTCCATCATTTTCGCTGTTTCCCATCCAAAGCTGGAAAAAGTTGTGTAGCCGCCAAAAAATCCCACGGCGATGGCCACGCGCCAATCGGGCGGAATAACCATGTGGTTCATGGTGAACTGCGCGATCAAGCCGAGCAGAAAACAGCCGGTCAGATTCACGAGTAACGTGCCATAGGGAAAGGTTCCACCCGTTCGAACTTGCACCACTCCCTGCAAGCCATAACGGGCCAGCGTACCGACAGCTCCAAATATTGCGATCAGTAAAATTTTCAAGCGTACTCCAATCTGAGCCGTTCCGCTCAGTAGTGAAAGCGGTACCGTAGCTGGACGAAAATCTCGCGCGGGTTCATATAGTGCGTGCCGCCAAACGTGAAGCTGTTGTCCAGCAGTACTCTGCGATCGGCAACATTAATGGCGCTGACACCTAAGGAAAGCCGATCTCCGAAATTTTTCCCCACGGTCACATCAAACGTTGTGTGGCCCGGTAAATGATCCGGCCCGGAAGGCGGCGCATTTCCATCTGTAAAGCCGGACCCATAATAAATGTCCGTCGAAGCGTAGCTGCTCCACGGCAAATTGACATTGCCGCCGACGTGCAACGTATTTCGCTGATCATGATCCAACAGAAAATAATCTCCCCCCGGCGGAGAGAAATCAGTTAACCCGCCGTTGATACCGCCCTTGCCCTCTGCTACTTGGTTTGAATATGTCACGTATACCTGGCCACGCTTGGCAATTCGCGGAGACCGCAACGTCAATTCCCAGCCACGTATCAACGCGCCATCAATCGTAAGCGGGAAGAAAATGTCTGAATTTCCGACGCTACTATGGTCGAAATAATTCTTAGCCCGGGTACGAAAGGTGTCCACATCCAAAATCCATCCCTTATACGGAATGGCCACGCCAAATTGTGATTCTTCGTCTCGCTCTCCATGCAGCGGAATAAATCCCAGATTTTGCGCACTCACAAATTGTAGCAACGGTCCCGCAGCGGTAAGCAGTGGCGGCGCCTGGTAGAAATGCCCATAGAAGCCGCGAAAAACCCAGTTTATTTTTGGCACCTTAATGGCGGCTCCAAAACGCGGGCTGGTGGCATTTTCTACAATATTCCCGGAAAAATGGCTCTGGCGCACACCCGCATTGAGAGTCAGCCAAGACGTAGCGCGAAATTCATCTTCCACGAAAGCCGCAGCCAGCGAGCCGCTGACATTCTCCGCATCGCGAAAGTTGTTTCCAAAGGAAGGATCAGCGGGATCATTGAAAAGTAACCCGAATAGTTCGTCGTTCTGCTGTGCAAACGCATAGAGACCCACACGCCCATTATTCCTACCCTTGATATAGGAAAGTGTAGCCTGTCCTCCCTCGTAGGCCGACGAGCGCTTGTCGGTCGTAGCAGTCGGGAAATCGTGAGGATTGCTTTCATAGTTGGCACTGTTGAAGTGGTAGAACGGGGAAACCGTCAGTACTACGCCAGCGCCGAAAGTGCGCACCCAAGAGAACGCCACGAACGCGTCACTCTCATCGTTCACATCGCGCAGACCGTTACTCACGGGATCATTAGGTGCGTAAGGAATTTGATAATGATCGCGACGCAAAGAGGATACGAGGCGCAATTGATCCTGCGAATCCAGATTGAACATCAAGGAAGTAAATCCGCCATATCCGTTGGCGCGATCATGGATCACCGCCGAAGTCGGCGTCTCCAGGCCTAAATCCGTGCGATTACCATTTGCGCTGGCGTAGTAAGCGAAGCGGTTGGTGTGCCCACCGAAATTAATCTGGTCATCGGTCTGATAAAAATTGCCAAAACTGGTCACTATTTCCGCGTCGTTATTCCATTCGAATCCCGTCCGCGGCGCGACATTGAACACCCCATAGGTGCGGTCGCCAAAATCAGCCGAATAGCTGCCACGCTGTGCTTCCACGATATCAATATCCTTTGGATCGATTTGTGGCCCCAGATTGCTGGCAATATTTGTATTTGGAATGGGCACGCCGTCGATGAGCCAGCTGACCTGGTGGCCTCCGCGCACATGTAATTGATCGTGCGTAACGTACGCTCCCGGAACGTAATTGGTAATCATCGCCACACTGTTTGATCGCGTAGCGCCCGGCGTCTGGCGAATCTCTTCACGATTGACCAAATTTGTGGGCGTCACCGATTCGGTTTGTTCCGATGCGGAATTGGCTGACACCGTCACCGATTCATTTTGAGTTGCCAAATGCAATTCGAAATGCAGAATCGGCGCGCTACCAGACAGCACCGTTACAGTACGCGTTTCGGGCACAAACGTAGGATCCGAAACAACCACCGTATATTCACCGAGGGGCACAGCATCGAAGTGAAACTGTCCCTCAGCATCCGTCGTCGCCGTCATCGTGTAATTTGAATCCTTCGCGGACAAGACCATGGTAATGCCGCCGATTGGTCTATGTTGCGGATCGTGCACAATTCCGCGCACCGTGCCAAACACGGTGGCAAATGCATTTCCAATAAGGATTAGTGAAATAACACCAATGAAAATAAGCCTTCGCACGACTTCTCCTCTTCTCGAAATTTATGAGCGCGCGGTATTCGACCGCGATGTGGTTTGTGTTATCCGGGGAAGGGAAAGGCTAATTGCTACGCGGTTGTTGACAGTCGAGGAGGAGGGGAGAGAACCTCGAGAGAACGCAGAAAATTATTTGCACCTGCCACAGGCTCCACAGAGTTCGTGAGACCAGGCTCGGGCAATAAAGTTCCAGCGGGTACCACGAAAATCGGCGCCACAAGCATCACATGCTCGGCATTTTGGCAGCAGCTCATTGTGCAGGCGGTCATACCGCCAGCTTGATGTTCGCAATCCGCGCCGTGTGCTGGAGCCTTGGAGTGGTGATGCTCAGGAATGGGGCAATGGTCCCCGGTGCAGCACGCTGCCGCGTGCGCAGTCCATGCAGCTCCCGCGAGCGGAACAAATAGCAACAACGCCGCAACCAAACAAAACCATGCAGCCAATAGTTGCGAGCGCTTTGTGCCAGACTTACTCAACGTTCATTGCCCTGCAACTTATAATAACTCAATTCCGTTCTTGCTGGCGGTTCGCAGTTTACGGTTTCTCGCTCGCGGTTACTCGCCCTGAATAGTCGTAGACGCCGCGACCGGTCTTTCGGCCGAGCCGGCCTTCTTGAACATATTGTTTCAGCAAAGGGTTGGGACGATATTTTTCTCCGAGCGTTTGGTGAAGGTATTCGAGGATATTCAGCCGTACATCCAGCCCCACAAGGTCGACCAGCTCGAATGGGCCCATGGGATGGTTCAGTCCCAGCTTCAGTGCCTTATCAATATCTTGGGCGGAGGCGATGCCAGCCTCCAGCATCGCAAACGCTTCATTGCCGATGAGCGCGTTGACGCGCGTGGTGATGAAACCGGGCGATTCCTGCACCAACACCACTTCTTTGCCCATTCGCCGGCCAACTTCGGTACAAATATCGACAGTGCTCTGGGAAGTGAGAGGAGTCTTTACCAGCTCGATTAACTTCATCTTCGGGACAGGGTTGAAGAAATGCATGCCAATGCAGCGTTCGCGAGAAACTGTCAGATCACTCATATCGCTGATGGACAGCGATGAAGTATTGCTGGCAAAAATCGCCTGTGGCTTGGCAAATTTGTCGAAGATGGTGAATAACTCCATCTTCATTTCCATTTCTTCGGGCACCGCTTCAATGATGAGGTCGGCGTCGCGAATAGCATCCTGCACGGAGTTAGCAGTAGCGATCAACGATAAGGCGCGATCGCGAATTTTAGCGTCTACTTTGCCGCGCGCGACGCCTTCTTCGAAGGATTTCGTAATCCACCGCATGCTTTCTTCCAGCATTTGTGGGGAAATATCTTCCAGCACTGTGGTGTAACCACCGAATGCGGCAGCGTAGGCAATGCCTCTGCCCATAGTGCCGGCACCGATTACCGCGATGGTTTTTATCTCCCGGTTCATGAGGTGGGCCAACCGCTATTTCACGAGTTCTTTGTAACCCTCTTCGTCGTAGCCCAGAACGATTCGTTTTCCGCGCATCACCACCGGTCTGCGAATAAGGTTGGGCTCTTCGGCCATTAATCGGATCGCCTCCGCGCGGGTGGGCGGATGTTCTTTCATTTTTCGAGTGCGATAGAGCTCGTTCCGCGAGCTCAAGAATTGTTTGTGGTCGCGCTCGCCGATCAGTTCGTCCAATTCAGCCTTGCTGAGCCTTTGCTTGTCGAGACTGCGCAACTCCAGCTCGGCCCCCAGTTTCTCAAGGTAGGCCTTCGCTTTTCTGCAGGTAGTACAAGTGGGTTTTTGCAGAAACTGAATTTTAGCTTTGGGCATGAAAACTCCGAGTGAAATGGCTACCGTGACACCTGATTTTACAGCAGGATGAAGTCTCAGAAAATGTCTCAGTAGCGAGGCACGTGCGGGTCGACATCGGTGGACCATCGTTCAATGCCGCCCGATAACGATTTGGCCTTTTCAATACCCTGGAACCTCAGCCACGCGGCGGCATCCAAGCTGCGCATCCCGTGGTGGCAATAACAAATGACTTCATCGACGCCGAGAAGGCCGTGGACGTTAGCCGCCAGGGAGCCCAGAGGCACCAATTTCGCTCCTTCGATGCGGCACAAATCGTATTCCCATGGCTCGCGTACATCGAGGAGCACGATTTTTTCCCCTCGGTCCATGCGGCTCTTCACCTCTGCTGGCGATATTTGTAATTCGTCCAAGGCCCGTTTTATCCCTTCAACAAAAAGTTTGACGTGAAGCGAGCGTAGCGCTTCACTTGGTATGAAAGTTTGGCTTTCGCTTTTCCAGGAAAGCGTTGATGCCTTCCCGGCAATCCGGCGACTTGAAACACTTCAGCTGTTGCTCGACCTCATCATCAAGGGCTTTTTCAAGCTCTAATTTGCGACTGCCGAATAATGCATTTTTCATCGCGCGAATCGAAACCGAGGGGGCTTCCGCGATTTTACGCGCCAACTTCATGGTTTCCGTTTCTAGTTGAGCATCTGGTGCGACCCGATTCACGATTCTCAACTCCAGTGCGGTTCGCGCGTCAATCATGTCCCCGGTGTAAAACATCTCTGCAGCTTTTGAATATCCAACGAGTTGAGGAAGGAAATAGGTTCCGCCATAATCAGGGAATAGACCAACCTTGATAAAGTTCTGGCCAAATGTGGCGCTCTCTGACGCGACTCGAAGATCGGCAGCCAAAGCGATATTCATGCCCGCGCCCGCAGCGGGGCCATTTACCATAGCTATCACCGGTTGAGCCATACTGCGAATTTTAAGCACTGCATGCATCCCGGCGCGCAAGAGCGGCTCCAGCTCCGTCGTATCATTGTTCTTTCGACCTTCGGCGATGACACCTAGGTCGCCACCGGAACAAAAAGCCCGACCGGCTCCGGTGATAATCACCACGTAAATGGATTTGTCAGTGGTCAAACGGCCCAGGCTTTCGTTTAGCGCGACAGCGAGGTCCTTGTTAATGGCATTGAGCTTATCGGGCCGGTTTAACGTTAACGTGGCAATGCCGTCCTGCTTGGATTCCAGAATCAAGGAGTCACGTTGAGTTTGAGGCGTTTGTGATTGTGGCGGCTGCGATGGCGCGGGTCGCGTGGCTTCGCTCATAGTTACGATCCTAGTTTCCCTTTGAAGCTCGCTCCGTCTCGGTGCGTGAGACCAGCTGCGCTAACTTCCGAAAATGGCGCACGCGCTCACTGTTGCCATGGGGATCCTGCGTGTTTGTCTCCGGTAAAACGTATACGCGCGCGCCGTACAGAAGATCTTTCTGAAGGCCAAACTTGCATTTGCGTTGCGCAAATTGTTCGAACGCCAATTTGCCGTTGAAAGCGATTACATGTGGCGTGAACTCCCCAAGCCGCTGCGACAGTACGATGCGGCCTTCCGCGAAGTCTTCGCGCGTCAACTCAGCGGGGGTTTTTGTGGGGCGTTTCACGAGGTCTGTCAGGCCGATTCCAAATTCGATAACCCGCTTGTCATCGTGATAGTCGAATGGCTCAGGAACTACTCCACCCTTATAGAGGATCGGCCAGAACTGATTCACGCGGCCGGCATAGTAATGGCCGACACGGACAGAAGACTCGCTGGGATTGCAGCCCACGATAACGAGCTTCATACCTTTTCTTAAATAATCTGGAAGTGTTCGCATCCTGGCTACGGTTGTTGATTACACATAGTTAAGTTAGAAGACCAGTCTACTGCACCGAGGGCCGCGTGGAGCGGAATTCGCCTCAAAAGCAGATCCCAGTGTTTCCCAGCCAGGTGCGAAGTGTCAACGGGTGGCGGGGTAATTCCGCGAGCGCTTCGGCGTGTTTGCAACTCAGGTGTTTCAAGTACCAGCGTCGTAGGTATTAGTCCAAAGAGGTAGCTTTCGGCCTAGGCCCTTTTCACGTGCCAGAGTCCATACCCGGACAGCAACGGCCAAGTCCCAAGAAGCGATTCCGTTGGATTTAAACAGCGTCACCTCGGAGTCACTTGAACGGCCTGGAATTTTGCCGTTCACGATGTCCGCGAGTTTTTTCACAGATGACCATTTCGATTCATCCTGGCCAAAGGCCATAATCAAATCTCCGGCCTCCTGGCGAGATTGCTCGATGGAATCAACGGCGATTAGGTCCGCGCGTCGGACTGCCTCTTCGTCGAGTTCTTGTTTGTGAGCATGATTTACGCCGATGGCATTGATGTGCATGCCCGGGGCGATGTCTGAGCCAGTCACAACCGGCTGCGAAGCGGTCGTAGCGGTACACACGATATCCGCGCCTTCAATGGTTTGTGCCGCTGAAGTTGCAGCGTATACCGGGATTCTGAGACGTTCGGCCATATCGGCGCAAAATTTCTCGCGGCGGGCAACATTTCGGCCGTAGGCTCGCACCAGTTCCAACTTTCGAACGCCTGCAATCGCTTCCAGTTGGGTCCTGGCCTGCCCGCCGGTTCCGATAATGGCAGCTAGACGCGCATCGCGACGCGCCATGAGGTTAGTCGCCACGCCGGAAGCAGCGCCGGTTCGCAGCTGGCCCATGTAATCCGCTTCAATCTGCGCGACAAGATCTCCCGTAGCCATTTCATAGAGAAGTACCAGAAAGCGAATCTTGCCAGCAACATAGGTGTACTGCTTCTCCGCGACGAACCCGCCTGCATAATCAGCCGCCGCCATGTAGTGATAAAACCCTTTAGGCAATTCGAAGCGCCGACGCGGCTGAACGACAACTTCGCCGCGAGCTTGTTTACGCAGGCTTTCTTCGACAGCTTCCAAGGCCATGGCCATGGTGAGCACCGAACGCACTTCCGCTTCATTGATATGTAGCGTCATTGAGCTGATCGTGACTTTTTCTTAGCCTTCGCTGGATTGTTAATCTTACCCGTGACCTTTGATTTTTTTGTTGGTAACGCGATGGAGCCATCCTCGCGTATGCGTCTCACCACGGTCTGTATCAAGCGATAGACCCGCTCGTCACTATTACCAACTTGAGAGTTACTACCCGGGGAATTCGCGTTCCTGATGTGAAATCGAAATTCGGGCTCTCCTTTTGGACCGGTGCCTATCCGTACGGGCATCATCCCGCAAAGATTGTTTTCTATATATGCCGTTTCGTAACGCGCCTTTTTTGGATTCCAGGTAAAAACGCGGATATTTATGAAATCGCACGGCTGTGAGTCGGTGCCACGACTCCCCGCGACAAGGTACTGCGGTTTGACTCCAGAAATGTCGTTGACCTTGTTTAGTTCGAACCATGCCACAGGCCGAACGTTGGCGGAAGACGTCCCTGCTCTCACGGCGTCGGGCAAGTCCATTTCCACGAAACGTCCGATGATCCAGCCCGCAATGGGAGAGGTTCGATCACCGGGCTGCGTGGTTGTGGAAGTATCCGGGGTGCGCGGATTGGCTTCGCTGGGCGGGCGCGTGGCTAGCCCGCGAACGAAAAGCCACTCTTCCTTCCTGCGGTCCCCAGCATCGCCGGCAGATTCCTTTTCATCCGAAACCTGGGGGATGTCGGCGACAGCTCGTCCGACGATCTCCACTGGATTGCCTCGGCCGAATTGATAAAGGCGAGGTTGCGTTCGGCCTGGCAGGACGCGCAGATTGGTGGCCACCTTGGTTCGGCCGCGAGCCTGCACCGGCAACTCCTGAGCTTCCCCCAAAAGTTTCGCGCTGCGCTGCCATAACGCCGTTTCCATCAGCGATCGCGCATCGATCCAGCCAGTCTCACCGCTGGTTGTTCGCACCTTTACGTTGTCGTTGTGGCGGGCCACGATTTCCACGTGATCGCCATAATGCAGCGAGTCCAACGGTTCCCGAACCTGAGCGACGCCGCTCCACAATGTGACGCTGCGCTCGCCAATGTAGCCCTCGCCAAGGACGTCGTGTTTAGGCCTGAAAATCCACGCAGCCGCAGCGACGACGCACAGCAGGGGAATGGCAATAAACAGCTTGCGCTTCATGAGCCGGCCCTAGGGATGGTCGCGGAATGCTTACAAAAACGAGCGTCAACTTGTACGAGAAAACAATTCATAAATGGGATGAATACCAACGAGGTTCGAAATTTTTGGTTCTTGACTGAGGTTTGTCCCCGAGAACCGCGCATCATTCGCCGTTAATCTCTAGAAAGATTGTACCTGAATGTAGCGTGATGAGTTTTAACTGACCGCGGCCCGTCGCGTCGCGGGGATTTAGTTTCTGCTAGAATGCCGGATTGCGGTTGGACGCGGGATTTTCGGGACGCCAAATTTATGACCAGATTAAATGCTCTCCAGCCTGTAGGATTGCTGCTTTTGCGGCTGGCACTTGGCATCATTTTTATTTGGCATGGCTACCCAAAACTCACTCATCCCAACGCCATGCATGGAATATTTGTACAACATGGTTTGCCGGG
Source organism: Candidatus Acidiferrum sp. (assembly GCA_035996445.1). Lineage (GTDB taxonomy): Bacteria > Acidobacteriota > Terriglobia > Acidiferrales > UBA7541 > Acidiferrum. The sequence goes on from DASYJM010000076.1 coordinate 26,797, forward strand.
TTATTTCGTCACCGTGGCGGGCGTGCTGGAGGTTTTTGGTGGCGGGCTGCTTATTTTAGGATTTTTGACGCGTATCGCCGCGTTGCTGCTGGCCATTGAAATGGCTGTCGCGATCTGGAAAGTGCATAGTGCCGGAGGATACCTGGCGGTGCACAACTACGAATTTCCCTTGGCGCTGGCGGCTGCATGTTTCGCGATAGCAACTGTCGGCGCTGGGCGAGCTTCCGTTGACTACGCGTTGTATGAATCAGGCAGGGGGCCACGCTCGGGAAAACCGAAGGCCAAATCGTAGGCTTCTATCGGCTCTTTTTACGAGCGCGGATTTGGTCAGCGCCCGGCTCCTGTATGTGTCCTGTCTATGGTGTGACGGTGACTGAATTTGCTGCGATGCGCGCAGGCGCCGGAGGGAGCGCGATCCATAGGATCAAGTATGCCAGGACGCCTGTGCCGGCAAACAACACCAGCAGCAACCACACAATGCGAACCAACGTGGGATCGAGATCAAAATATTCGGCCAGACCGCCACAGACTCCGGCGATCTTTTTGTTGGTGGTGGAGCGCGTTAAGCGCTTCGGCGTAGGTGCGCAGTACGCCGGCGTGGGCGCTGAGGCAACTAGGCGGGTGCCGCAGTTGTAGCAAAAATTGGAGTGATCGGCGATTTCTTTCTGGCAATTTGGGCAGATCATTGAGACACCTCCACAGGTCTAATTCTCAAAGCATAATACGTCAAAACAGGGCAAAAAGTTCCAAAGCCGAAGTTACTCCATGGCCCATCAGTTTGTCCCGTGGCGCACCGCTGCCCGGGCCTCTTAGAGCCAGCCTCCCCCTCTTCACAGCCCGCTGGACTCTTAGTATTCCAGTAATTGTTTGACCGCGTTGATCAGGTGGGACGTCTGAGGGAGGATTACGTCCTCCAAATTGGGCTGGTAAGCGCAAAAGGTATCCATGGCGGCAACTCGCCGCACTGGGGCGTCAAGCTCCTCAAAAAGTTCATCAGCAATGCGCGCGGCAATTTCCGCTCCGTAGCCCCAGCTGAGCATGTCCTCGTAGGCCACGATGACGCGATGATTTTTCCGCACCGTCGCCGCTAGCGCTTCCCAATCATAAGGAGAAAGCGAACGAAGGTCGATGATTTCGACGGAGGTGCCCTCGCGCCCCAGCTGCGCAGCCGCTACCTCCGCGCGATGAACCAATGCCCCGTAGGTGATAATGCTCACGTCCGACCCTTCCGCAACTACGCGCGCTTTCCCAAAGGGCACGGTGTAATCGGGTCCCGGATATTCAGAACGATTGTAGGGCTGACGATAAAGATGTTTGTGCTCGAGAAACATTACCGGATCGTCGCAGCGAATCGCGGTTCGCAACAGGCCGGCTACATCAAGCGCAGTCGAGGGCATCACCACTCGCAGGCCCGGACAGTGCGTAAAGATCGATTCACCGCTCTGGCTGTGATACACCGCCCCACCGGTTAGATAACCGCCGATGGCCACGCGAATCACCGCGGGACATTTGAACCCACCATTCGAACGCCAGCGCATAACGCACAATTCGTCGCGAATCTGCATCATGGCCGGCCAGATATAATCAAAAAACTGTATCTCCGCGACGGGCTTTAGTCCCCGGGTGGCCATCCCGATGGCGCGGCCGACAATGCTGGCTTCCGCCAGGGGCGAATTGAAGACGCGATCAGCCCCGAATTTGCGCTGTAGACCGGCAGTCGCCTTGAAGACTCCGCCTTTGCCCTTGACACTTTTTAGATTTTCTTCGCGGCTGGCGTCAGCGACGTCTTCGCCAAATACGATAATGCGCTCGTCGCGCAACATTTCATCGGACAGCGTGGCCGCAACCATCTCCACCATGGTTTTTGGCGCGCCGTGAAATTGCGGCTCCGCCTCGAAAGCCGAAGAGGTGGGATCGACGTCCGGGGAGTAAACATTTACTTTGATTGACTCGACGGCGGGTTCCGCGGCGGCTAGAGCCTGATCCGCAGCTTCACGAACTTCATTGTCGACTTGCGCTTCCAGATCCTCAATTTGTTTTTGATCGAGCAGCCCTTCGCGAACGAGAAAAAGCGAAAATTTTGAGAGTGGGTCTTGGTGCGCTTCTCTTTCGCGCTCCTCCGCGGATTTGTATAGCTTTTCGTCGTCAGATAGCGAATGCGAATACGGCCGCGTAACGTGCGAGTGCACCAACGCGGGGCCGCGCCGCTCACGGCAGTATTGAATGGCCTCCCGGCACACAGCATAACTTTCCAGCGGATCGGTGCCATCGCATTCCGCAATGTGAAGGCCGGGAAAACTGCCCAGCAACTTAGAGATGCTTCCGCCAGCGGTTTGCACTTCCACGGGAACGGAAATGGCGTAACCGTTGTCTTCGATCAGATAGAACATCGGCAGCTTTTTAATACACGCAGTGTTCAGCGATTCCCAGAATTCCCCTTCGCTGGTAGCGCCGTCACCGGAAGACACGTAGACGATTTCGTTGTCTTCATAACTCACATATTGGCCAAGCGGAGCCCTTTTCGCTTTGGCCAGACCCTTCGGACGCTCCTGGTAATAGATGGTAGCCTCCGCCGCGCCGACGGCCTGAACAAATTGTGTACCCGTACAGGACGACCGGCTGACGATATTCCATTCCGGGTGGCCCCAGTGAGAGGGCATTTGACGCCCGCCGGAACTGGGATCGTCCTTAGCGCCCACAGCCTGGAGCAAAGTTTCGAGCGGCGTAACGCCCAGCATCAAGCAAAGCGCCCGATCGCGATAATAAGGGTAGATCCAGTCGACACCGGGCCTTAGAAGCAGACCGGCTGCGGCCGTTACAGCTTCGTGCCCTGCGCTGGAAATCTGGAAATAAATTTTATTTTGGCGCTTGAGTTGAATCTCGCGGTCGTCCAGTTTCCGCGAAAGGTACATGGTGCGATACAGACGAATGAGAGTATCGCGATCCAGGCCGTGCATTTTCGGGGAGTCAAGCTTGGCAACTTTGATGCGCGTCTGTAACGCCATTCGTGCCGACCTCGCGAAGGATGGAAGCTGTCTCTTGCGGACCCTTAATTATAGCGGAATTTTCCGCTTCTTATCCGGTGTGAAAAGATGGCCAATAGCCGAAATACTAAAGTTCTTGAGCTACATCAACTTAGGGCGGTTAATCCAGGTCGCTGAATTGTTTCAGCGCCTCCTCGAACCCAGCTTCTCCCTGCCGAAGCACTCTGGGAGAGGCACTCTTGAACGGCTCCTCCGTGGGGATACGATCAACCCAACGTTGTTCAGATAATTTTTCGTGGCTGGAGAAGTACAGCCGCACCAGCAGTGATACGGTGCTGGTGCCGTTGCCTTCTGAGCTGCCCTCAGTGCGGCCTGATTTCTTGCGGTTTTGCGATTTCGATTTGGATTTAGGTTTTTCTGTGTCTTTTGTGCCAGCCGCCGCGTCCGCGCTCGCCGAATCCTCTGCGCCCTCTTCTTCCGGGCGTTCCAGTTTGTATTGAAGTTTTTTATCCAGGCGAAACGCTTGCTTCCAGACGTCGAGCTTGTGACGCGCTTGCTGTGCGTTTTCCTCGTCGGCAAAATCAAAATACATGTAGATGTGAGCCATAGGCCCAAAGTTTGCGACGCGTTGCGCAGCAAGTCAAGGCAAGGCCCCAAGTCGTGCTGAAAATCAAATCGAGCTTACGGAGATTCTTACTTTTTCAACGTGTATAGGCCGGGCTGTTTTACGGAAGCAATCAGGGTAAAAATTGAGCCGGATCAGTGCGCTTTTTCAACACCGGGCGATTTCCCTCTGACGGCGGTGGGATAGCTGCGGGGGATGCAGGAGTCGCGGTGCCTCCCGCGCCAGGCGCTACAGCCGTTTTCTCGCCCTCCGTGTAAGCCTTCTTCAAGAATGCTTCAGCAACCTGCTGCGCTCCGCCGGTATTGTCGTTCGTCTGTCTCGCTTTACTGTATTCGTTGACAGCGCGCTCCCGCTGCGCCAGCAAATCAAAAATCTTTCCTAGATAAATGTGGCTCCAAACCTCCGTCCATTTCTCAGCGGGTTCCGAAACGGTCTGCAATGCTTCGCGAAACGCATTGGCCGATGCCTGATAATTTTTCTGGTAAAAGAACGCTTCGCCCATCCTGAAATTCGCTAATGGGCGGTTCGGCTGGATGGCCAATGCCCGCTGGTACTGCGTGACGGCATCGTAATAGCGCCCTTGCTCTGCCAATTCTTCGCCACGCGCCACTGCCGCACGGGCGCGCAAGTTTGTGCTTGCCTTGAGAATCAGGTTGTTGGGATCGACGCGAATGCCCCCGGGTTTCGGGCGGCCAAACGTCTCGACTGTGAAATCCGACTCCGAGCCAATCACATCAATCGTTTTCAATTCCGGATTGCCTTCCGTATCGATACGCAACTCAACCGGCATGCGAAAGGTGTCCAACGGCTGCTTGATTTTGCCGGAAATGCGAAATCCTTTGGGTGTGCGATAAACCACGTAGTCAACCGTAAATTCCGGTATGCCGGTGGAATTCAGCCACTGCGTGAAAAATCCGCGAAGTTCCGGCGGCGCCTCGCCCTTTCTGACCGACGCTTGCGCATGTTGTTGCGCCATGGCGGCAAAATCATCAATTCGCGCGCTCTTACCTTCATATCTGGTATAAAAATCGTGCAGCAGCGATTTGAATGCCACGTCCCCCATCTGCGCCCGCACCATGTGAAAAATCATCGCGCCTTTATTCATCACCACGGAGCGATAATCCGCAGAGTACGGCGCAAGCCGCGCCGCTTGGGCAATAGGCGCCGCATCTTCAAACATCAGCGCGCCGACCGCAAACTCGTCAACGGCCTTCAGCCCTGCTTCTCGCCCGGCATTCTGTTCAGCATAAAGCGCCTCCGAATATCGCGCCAAGCCATCGCTAATCCATACATCAGCTGGCGACGCTGGCAGCACCTCGTTGCCCCACCATTGCGAAGCCACTAACCTCGCAATCGTGCGGTCATTCGATTTTGGATCCCACGCTCGTTGGCTCAGCAACAACACACCAGGCCCCGCAAATTCTCGTAAGGTGCCGTCAGGAATTTGAATCACCGACATGGTCGGATCGGGCAGCGGCCCAAACATGTCCGAGAAAACTGTCATGGAGCGCGCCACTGAGGCGGCAAAGTCGACGGCATTTGCCGACGCCGAACGCGCCGCGTACACCGCCACGCTCACGCCTTCAGCCTGTTGAGGGTTAAGTTGTAAATTCCCAGCTACAAAAGTGCCATTAGGCGCTGCGGTTTTGCATTCGAAGGTATAAACGATGCGTTCGCCATCGATCGGATTTTTCCCCGGGCTTGGAGTAGGAGCCGAAGCTTTGCCGGTACCGGCCACAGCAAATGCAGCGGGCACATTCAGGCGAAAGGTTCCGGTATAGCGGTTCGAAGGATAGTCCGTCAGCGGAAACCACCGCGAGGGCAGCAGCAAATAAGCGAAATCATGATTGATCACCGCAGCGCGAACACCCGGGACCGGGCTGTTTTCTTCGTTGGCCAGTAACCCAGTGTAAGCGAAGGTAAGCGACAGATGGCCACCGGCGCCGACCGGCGATGGCACGGTCACCATCAAAAATAAGGGATTCTGCCGGTCACGCTCAAAGTTCAGTGACTTGCCGTCCGCGGATTTTACCGATTGCACTTCCAGATTGGGATGCAACTCCACGCGTACATTGCCTGAAACTTCCAACGCTTTGAAATCAACCTTGGCGGTCGCGGTGAGAGATTGCCGGATGGTGTCCAGCGTCGCCGACACATCATAATTTTCTGCGACAAGCGCTACTGGCCGTGGGTTCTGCGCTCGCAACGACCCAGCCACGAATAATACCAGGACCAACGCCCCCAAGCGCGCTATTGGCCTCAAAGCTTTCTTAGGGAGGGTCATCGGACCCCTTTCACGTTTTTGCATTGGAAATCGGCGTACCGACTTGAACGCCGCAGTTAGCGGCTACCTCTATAGGATACCAAACCCGTCACTTTGCGTTGCTTTGTGCCAGCCGTAGCTGGCCCACGATCGCGTCCCCGGCCCTCTCTACGGCCCCCGGCGGCCCTAACAATCGTGTTACTTCCACTAGGCCTTGCCGCATGGCCTCCAGTTTCTCAAGGCTTTCTTTGGATGCCGATAGTAGCGATACGGCTTCGGAAGCAACTCGGATGGGTGTGAAATCATCCTGAATCAACTCCGGCACCACCTCGCGCCCTGCAATCAGGTTGACCATGCTGAAAAATCTGGTACGCACCAGCGGTTTGGCAAGCTGGGCCGTCAGCGGCGATAGCCTGTAAATCACAATCATTGGCTTGCCGAGCAACGCCGCTTCGACGGTCGCCGTCCCGCTGGAAACAATTGCCAAGTCCGCAGCCGCCAGCGCATTGTAGGTGGCGCCTGGTACGAAGTGCACCGCGTCGACGGAACCAAAACTGGCCTCCAACTCTGTGCGATTCACCCCAGGCGCCACAGCGACCACCGCTTGAACCTCCGGAATCGCGCGTTTAAGTTGTGCGAGCGCCTGCGCTAGAATCGCGCCATGATACTCAATCTCTCCGCGACGGCTGCCCGGCAAAATTGTCACGATCGGCTTGTCGGTGTTCAGCCCATTTTCAACGCAGAATTCCGCGCGCGACAGGCTCGCTTTTACATTACCCACCAGCGGGTGCCCGATAAATTCCACGGCCACGCCCGCGTCGCGATAAAACTTTTCCTCAAACGGGAAAATACATAAGGCTTGCGCAAACCTGCGCCGCACTAGATTCGCGCGCCACGGCCGCCAGGCCCAAAACTGCGGGCAAATGTAATAAATGTTTCGAATGCCCAGCGGTGACAGCTTCCGCGCCAGTCGCAAATGAAATCCAGGGAAATCCGTGAGAATTGCCAGCGGCGGCTGCCGCCGTTGCGCTTCGTCAACCAAGCGCCTCATCGCTCGTCGCAACGACGGCAGTTTTTTCACCACTTCCGTAATTCCCACTACCGACACTTCCGCATAATCCACAACAATTTCGACTCCCGCCGCGCGCATTTGCGGTCCGCCCATCCCAAACAGCTGAACATCTGCGCGCTGCTGGAGAGTTATCGCCAGGCGCGACGCATACATATCGCCCGAAGCCTCGCCTGCGGACAGCAAAATGGGCGTAGCGCTCATGACCAGGCGGCGAAGTTGGTCTTACGAAATTTTTTCTTATGAAGTGATTTGGGCGGAAAAACGCAAATCTGTTCTCGGGCCGATGTTATCGCCAGGAATTCATGAAGCTCAATCATTAGCTTGAAGTGGTGAGGGCTCCGGACCAGCACTTACGTCGACCGGCAAATGTAATTCCTGTTCCTTATATTGCAGTTGGTACAGCCGGTAATAAATCCCGCGTTGGGCCAGCAATTCCTGGTGCGCGCCTTGCTCTCTCAAGCGGCCTTTATGGAATACCAATATGCAATCGGCGTGTTGGATAGTACTCAGGCGGTGAGCAATTACCAGCGCGGTGCGGCCCGAAAGCAAACGGTCCAGCGCTTCGCGAATCAGTAGTTCCGTCTTGGTGTCCACGCTCGACGTAGCTTCGTCGAGAATCAGAAAACGTGGGTTGTGTGCCAGTGCTCGCGCAAAATTAATAAGCTGTCTCTGCCCCACCGACAAAGTCGAGCCGCGCTCGTTCACCGCGGTATCCACGCCACTCGGCAGCGCGCGAATAAAATCGCCCAGCCCCACTTCATGGACCGCATGCTCTACTGTCGCGCGATCGATGCCCGCAGTTCCCAGCCGCACATTCGACTCGATCGTTCCGGAAAAGAGAAACGGATCCTGTAGCACGATGCCAAATTGCCGCCGCAGATCCTGCAATTCAATCATTCGAATGTCCACGCCATCTAGCAAAATCTGCCCGCGCTGAATATCATAAAACCGCAGCAGCAGGGAAATCAGTGTAGTTTTGCCCGCGCCGGTATGCCCCACGATGGCCATGGTCTGTCCGGGAGCAACTCGAAACGAAACGTCGCGCAGCACCCAATCTTCATCCTTGGGCTCGCCAGCCTTGTAAGAAAACCACACGTTGCGAAACTCGATCTCTCCGCGCGGATCGCGCAGCGGAATCGCAGTGGGATCGCTTGAGATGGTGATTGGTTCGTCGAGCAGCTTGAATATGCGTTCCGAAGCCGCCATCGCCGATTGCAAAATATTAAATTTCTCACTCAAATCCTGAATGGGGCGAAAAAATCTCTGCGCATACTGCATAAACGCGACCAGCACGCCCAACGTCAATGTGTGGGCGAAAATCTGCAACCCGCCGACCCATAAAGTTAAGGCGATTGCGGCAACCCCCAGAAATTCAACGGTAGGGTAGAAAAGCGCAAAAGCCAGAATGGCATCCTTATACGCCAGCATGTGATCACGGTTACGTTTGATAAATTCCACTTTCGCTCTGCGCTCGCGATTAAATACTTGCACGATGCTCATGCCGGAGATGTATTCCTGAAGAAATGCATTGATGCGCGCAATTGCAGTTCGAATGCGCCGGTTCGCTTCGCGCACGAACTTGCGAAACACAAATGTAACCAGAAGAATGAGCGGCACCGCCGCCAAGGTGGCCAATGCCAGCCGCCAATTCAAATATAAGAGATAGCCGGCCATGACCACCAGCAAGAAGAAATCGTTGATCATGGTGACCACGCCAGCTGCGAACAAATCGTTCAGCGCATCCACATCGGTGGTCACGCGCGTCACCAGCCGGCCCACCGGGTTCTTGTCGAAATAGCTCATTGACAGCCGCTGGATATGCGCAAAAATCTCTTGCCGCATGTCGTACATCGTTTGCTGCCCAACCCGCTGCATGATGCGAATCTGCACGTACTGCGCCAGGAAATCGAAGAAAAGCACCAGCAGGTAAATCACGCTGATCAGCACTAGTCCGCGCATGGCCGCTGTAACGTTGATGGTTTGCGAAACGGCGGGAGTGAGGTAACGGTCGATGCTGACTTGAAACAATTTCGGGGGAGCCATCTCTAGCGGCGTGACCGCCAGCGTCAGCGTCAATGCCAGAATTACGCGCCATTTGTATGGGCGCATGTATTCCAGCAAACGCCTCATCAACCGCGAGTCGTATGCTTTTCCGAGTGCTTCTTCTTCGTGAGCGTTACTCATGCGCGTTCTAGTTCTTCTTCCAGCAATTGTTTCTGATAAAGGTCCGCGTAATATCCGCCACGCGCCAGCAAATCTTCATGCTTTCCGCGTTCGATGATCTGTCCGTCGCGCAAAACGACAATCTGGTCGGCGTCCTGCACCGTGGAAGTGCGATGTGAAATTAAGATCGTCGTTCGCCCGGCCATAATGCCGCGCAGGCGCGAAAGAACCCGCTCCTCGGTCTGCGTATCCACCGCCGACAGGGAATCATCGAGTATCAGTATTCTCGGATCTCTGACCAATGCCCGAGCGATCGCAGTCCGTTGTTTTTGCCCGCCGGACAATGTGATTCCGCGCTCCCCAACCACCGTCTCGTATTTTTCGGTGAAATCCTCAATGTCTCCTTCGAGGCTCGCAACTTCCGAGGCTTCGCGCACTCGCTCGGCATCATATTCCGGAAGCCCAAAGGCGATATTTTCGCCCAGCGTATCCCCGAACAAATAGGTGTCTTGCGGCACATAGCCAATGGCACGCCGCAAAGTTTCCAGCGGCCATTCGCGTATCGGCCGCCCATCGATCAGCAATTCGCCGGCAGGCGCTTCCCACAATCGTGCGACCAGCGCGGCCAGCGTGGTTTTGCCGCTGCCCGTCGGACCAATGATCGCTACCGTGGAACCTGCGGGTATCTTCAAATTTACATTTCTGAGTGTCGGAGGGCTGGAATTTGCGCTGGGCCCCGTTCCGTTACCAGCGATAGTTTTGCTCGAAGGGACCCTATTCGCAGATGTTCCGTTGCCGGCAGCGCCGCCCGCGTTTCCGTCTCCGGACAACGAAGTGGGATAGATAAAGGTCAGATCGCGGAACTCAATTTCTCCCTGTAGTTCGCGGTCCGCCGGAACTCTCGCGTTTCGATCGTCAATGCTCGGCTGCGCATTTAAGATGTACGTCAACCGGCCCATGGAAGCCGCGCCGCGTTGAAAAATATTAGTTACCCACCCTAGCGCGATCATCGGCCACACCAGCAGCGTCAAAAAATTCGAAAACGAAACCAATCCTCCCAAGGAAAGCTGATTGCGCAGAAATAAGAACCCGCCCTTCCAAAGCACAATTAGGAACGTAATCCCAATCAGCGCCTGCAATGACGGCATGAACATGCTCCAGGTGCGAATCAACTTCACGTTGCGCGCTACGTACTCGCGATTCGGCTCATCAAAAGCCCAAATCTGCGCGTCTTCCTGGGCATAGGCGCGAATCACCCGCACGCCAGACAAATTCTCCTGTACCTTCACCGACAGCGCCGCCAGCGATGCCTGAATCTTTTCGTATAGTTCATGGATTACTTTGCCGAAGTGACGCACGACTACGGCCACGATCGGCACAGGTAGCAGAACCCACATGGTCAACGACGACGACAATTTGAACATCAAAAAGACGGCCACCAACATGGTTGCCAGCGTTGTAGCGCTGTACATGATTCCCGGGCCTAGCACCATGCGCACCGCGTTTAAATCGTTGGTGGCCCGGGACATCAGCTCGCCGGTTCGATTCCGCACATAAAATTCTGGCTCGAGGACCAGTAGGCGGTCCAGCAGATCGTTACGAATATCAAATTCGATATCGCGCGATACCCCTATCAATATCCAGCGGGCGGAAAAAGACAGGACGCCCTTTATGGCTATGAGCCCGATCAGCAGCACACAATAAATTCCCAGCGTGTGCCGGCTAGACGGTTGGTAGAAGGGGATTATTGTGCTGAGCCAATTAGCCTTTAGCGCACCAACCACAACGCCATTCGAAAATGGCCGCTCGCTTCCCGCCAGCACATCGATGATGATGCCAATCGCCAGAGGCACAATGTTACCGATAATACCCATAAGCACCGTGGCCAATAGGCCGAGCGCGAGGCCCCCGGGATACCTCCGCAGATACGGAAAAAGCCCGCGCAGATTTTTCCACGCGGATACCTTCGGCGGCTCGTTCGCCGCAACTTTGGTTCCTATTGCCGCGCTCGTTGTTGCAGCCGCACTCATCGCAGCGTGGACCTCACATTTTGCAGGGACGTCGATTCCTTCAGGAAATGCTCATAGCTGGCGTCCATAGACTGATAACGGTTAGTCGCCGGATTCCAGCGCACTGCTATCGGCAGCACGTGCGTATCTCCATTGACTTTCAATGCCGTGAAATACAGCTGCAGCCCCTTCTCAGGATTTTGTTCGTACTGCAATCGCCATCCGTTAATGGAATCGAGCGGCGTCAAGCCCAAATACCCTTTAGGATTTTTCAAATGCTCATCAACTCGCAGCAATTCTGTCCACTTTCCATCATCGTCTTGAGCCACGATAGCCCGAGTGACCACCGTACCGGGCATATTGTTCTTTGGCGTTTTGGGCACCACGTTAGCCGCAAGGAACTGCCGTTTCCCATTTTTTGCTAGATCTCCAACGAGCAGCACTTGCGCATCGCTTCCAAGCAGATGTTTCGCGGCATCCTGAATATCGTCGGGAATTGCTGGCTCCGCTGGTTTCGCCTGAGCAGCCGGCTCTGAAGTTGGCTTCGGCGCCTCAGTGCCGCATCCAACGCCCAAAGCTCCAAACGAAGTCGCCGTCAGCGCGACAATAAAAATATTTTGCGTGAAATCCTTCTTCAACCGCGATCTGACCGCTCCGTATTCCATCAAAATTACGGCCCTTTCCGCCGGTTTCGGCATGTGAACCATCCTGAATAACCTGTCGAAGCCGGGCGGTTCAATTTATCGCTCATTCTAGCTGCTGTGCACTAAAGACTCTACGGTTTGCTTGGGTGACTGCGTCAGCGTTGCGCCAGAATTGCGTCCAGACGAGCTTCAAAATTTTCCTCGCCCTCGGACCACAATTCACTGCGCCCCACCGGCAATGCTTTCTGCACCGCCTCCACCCACGTGAATAACTGTTGGATGTTATCCCGCGTTCTAGCGTGATATTCCTTCAAGTTGCCGCCTGCTGTCATCCAGCGTCGGAACGTATGCTCCACCGGATGATCCGAAG
>DASYJM010000077.1:0-2777 GCA_035996445.1 Candidatus Acidiferrum sp.
AAGCCTCCGCAAAACCGGGGTAGATTCTGATCGCACGCTCGATTTCCCCTGTCGCTTCGGCAAGCTGCATTTTCAAAAAGTGCCGTTGTGCCGCCTCAAGATGACCGACCGCCCTCGACGGCACCCGAAGACGATTGACGGAAACCACATAGGACACCGGAAGCCGGTTTGAATGCGGGTCAGTATTGTCAGTCAGGCTTTTTGAGACAGGGTCAATGCTCGCTAAGTCGGCCGGGTTCTCGCCGAACATGGGTTCAGTGCATAGAAACAGAAAAACTAAAACCGCAAAGGATAGAAGTCGACCAAGTTGATGTGCTTTGTAGCAGTGGAAGCGAAAGCGCGATTTTTGACCGCTAGTTTGAGGACTACTGCGCCAAGTGCGCACGATCCCCACGCAGATTTCGTGCTGCGCTGTCTCGATTTTGGCGACACAATTCGTTCATTTTGCAACCACTTCTCGGGATCCGTTTATGCTGGATCGATTTTACTCCGAAAAACAGTTCGCGCAAATGCAATCAAGTGGAAGAGCGTCAATCTCCCGTCTCTAGTGTTTTTGAATTATTGCCGTTGTCGGCAATTCCCGGGTAACGTGACACGCATTCAGAAATACAGTGGGACTGGCCTAGTTGCCTGGCAACCCAACGACCCAATCGACTATCGCGGGATGGGAGAAATGGCTCACGTCGGTTACGTCAGGCCGAACTGGGAGGAGACAAACGAGTAGCGTAAATTTCCAGCGGGGGCTCAATTCTATTTTTTAAAAAAGGGAGCTTATGAATCGGCGCAACTTTCTGCAATCGTCCGGCGCACTCTGCGCTGGGTTGGCGGTCACAAAATCCATCCCAGCTTTTGCCGATGCGTTACAGGCAGGCGCCGGGTGGCGGACCTTCGAGGTCACCGCGAGGGTGGAAGTACTGAAACCGAGTGGTGTGACTCACATCTGGCTGCCCGCGGTGCTGAATCGCGATACGCCATTTCAGCGGACGCATTCCAACAAGTTCAAGGCTGAGGGCGGATTGGCAAAGTTGACCGGGGACAAGCCGAGCGCGCTTGGCATCGTGTCCGCAACCTATCCCGTCAACGCAAAGCCCGTGCTGACACTGACCAGCAATGTTTCGCTAAAGAACTACGCCGTCGATCTCTCAGCGCCCGGCAAAGCGTCGCACGTTTCCAAGGCCGAGCTTGACTACTTTCTTCAGCCCAGCCGTTATGTGCCTACGGACGGCATTGTGAAAGAGACCGCGCTTAAGGCGACCGCCGGCGCGACCACGGATATCGAGAAAGCCCGCGCAATTTACGATTGGGTGGTGGACAACACCTTCCGCGATCCGAAGGTCCGCGGTTGCGGGCGCGGCGACATTCGGGCCATGCTGGAGTCAGGCGATTTCGGCGGAAAGTGTGCCGACCTGAATGCTCTCTATGTGGGTCTGGCGCGCTCCATGGGCCTGCCGGCCCGGCATGTCTATGGTTTGAGGATTGCCAAATCGAACCTTGGCTACCAAAGTCTCGGACTAGTAACGGACAAAGCCACCAAGGGCCAGCACTGCCGCGTAGAGGTCTACCTTCGTGATCACGGCTGGGTTCCGGTGGACCCGGCGGACGTACGGAAGGTAGTGCTGGAAGAACCGCCTGGGAATCGTCCGTTGAGCGACGAGATGGTATCGAAGGCGCGGACCCGCCTGTTCGGTTCATGGGAAATGAATTGGATGGCCTATAACTACGCTCACGACGTAGCGCTCCCAGGTTCCGCCAAACCACCGCTGGTATATTTCATGTATCCCCAGGCTGAAACGGTGGAGGGACGACTGGATCCCTTCGATCCGGACAACTTCAAGTATGAAATCACAGTGAAGGAGATCAGCTAGCTGACACACGGTCATCAACGTTGTGATCAGGGCCATGAGGACCATCATGGTGAAGAGCGCTGGGGCCACATTTCCTAAATCGAGTCCGGCATTTAGGATCACTAGTTCGACCAGCCCGGGTACATTCATCAGCACTCCCAAGCCAAACGAATCTTTCCAATTCATTCCTGTGGCACTGGCGGTCAAAGGGGCTGCAATCATTGCCACCGCATAGCCCCACATCGACTTACTTGTCAGCAAGTCGATGCGCGTCCGCAGACCGGTTAAGGCAAAGAACAGAAGCAGTAGAAGCGCAAGGCTAAGCGACTGCGCAGAAAAACAAATCGTGCAAATTTCGCAGCCGCATCGAAACCTCGTCCGGGCTGATCCATGTTGTCGTGAGGCCGGTGTTATCGGATGTCTTCCCGTCTTCGACTCTGTTCAAAAGTGATGATGCCTTGATCTGCCGGGCAGTTGATCTCCAGAGAGATACCCATCGTCCGGCCCTCAATCCATATCAATCATCAAAAATAGAACTTTAGTGCGAATTGGAGTTGCCGCTCTGTATTGGAGGTCGAGAGCACGGACCCGAAATTAGGGTCCTCCAAGTCATTCACCGGGATAGCAAATACCGGAGTGTTGGTGGCGTTGAAGGCTTCGAATCTAAATTCGAGTCGCTTCTTCTCGGTGATGGGGAAGGACCGGAACAAAGACAGGTCAAGATTTCGGCGCCAGTCCGAACGCAGGCAATTTCTCTCCATGTTCCCAACAGTGCCAAAACCGGGGAGTTCGAAAGCTGCGATGTTGATTGGTTGTAGCTTGGTCGCATGGGAGTAGGGATCGCCCACAACATTGGCTCGCACGACTCCGTTGATATTATTCAAATTAGAGATCTGCTGCGGACCTTGCACGTCGAACGGCAAGCCGCTGGAA
>DASYJM010000078.1:0-21948 GCA_035996445.1 Candidatus Acidiferrum sp.
GGAGGATTGGGGCCCGCCAGTAACCCACCATCGAGAACGAGGGACTGTCCAGTTACGAAGGACGCGCGGTCAGAGCACATCCACACCACGGCTTCTGCGATTTCCTCGGGCTTTCCAAAACGGCCCATGGGATGGAGACCGAGAACAAAATTGTGGACTGCCGGTTCCCGGTAGGCACGCTCGGACATGGGCGTCTCGATCACTGCAGGGCACACGACGTTTACCCGGATGCCACTTCTGGCGTTTTCCAGCGCGGCGGACTTTGTGAGCCCAATTACGCCGTGCTTGCTCGCGCTATACGTAGCTGCCCCCGCCAAACCCATCAAGCCCGCCACGGACGCCATGTTTACGATGGCTCCGCCACCGCCTTGCTTCAGCATCTGTCGAATTTCGTACTTGAGGCATAGCCAAACGCCTTTGAGATTGATGTCGACCGTGTGATCCCAATCTTCTTCCGATTGTTCGGTGATCGGTACCCAGTGGCCCTCGATCCCGGCATTATTGAACGCGACATCCAGGCGGCCAAACTTTTCCACGGTTCTTTGAATAAGTGCATCAACTTCGGCGGCTTTCGACACGTCGGCCTTCACGAACACTCCATCGCCGCCGCTGGCACGGATCGCCTCGACGGTTTCTTTTCCTTCCATTTCGCGGCGGCCCGCGACCATCACTTTGGCTCCGGCCTTCGCGAAAAGTACGGCGGTATCACGACCGATACCCGATGTGCCGCCGGTCACAAGCACAACCTTGCCTTTCAATTCTGGTGTCATAATTTCCCTTCGGCGACCAGGTCATTCAAGAGTGAACGCCAGAGTGTAGGCTGTGCATGAAGCTCGCGTCAAACGGGTACGCCAAGTGGCTGATAAGCGCGGCGTACAGCGAGTCGTTAGGACCGCGGGTCAAGCGAAGGAACACCCTGGCCCTCGATGAGTGTGAGGTAGCGATCACACGGAATGTTGATTGCCTTTTGCACGACGGTGGAGGGAGCGGGCCAATGAACTTCTAGCCAATCGACTTTGCTAGCCGCACCGAGGCCGAGCACTCGGCGCGGATCATGAGAAGAGAGATAGCTTCCGCCGCCGTTCTTTATGCAAGAACGCTTCTTTCCGCCAGCCGACCAAACGAGTCTTGCGCCGATCGCGTCACGATTGCAAGTAACGCCTTGCAACTTGATTCCCAGCCAATGATTACCTACGCCGGCCTGATTTTGTAAAAGAACTGGTGCGCCGCCGTTAACGCCAATGAGCACATCCACCCGGCCATCGTTGTCAAAGTCGCCGACGGCCAGCCCGCGGGAAGAAAAATCCTGGGCAAATGCCGGGCCTGCGTCAGCGCTGACGTTACGAAATTTTCCATTTTTCTGCTGAAACAACAGTAGCGGTTCGCGGTACGTGACGGCCTGAGAACGCTGTGCAACCATGTCGTCGGGATGACCGTTGGCCAGAATTAGATCAAGTTCGCCATCATTGTCGTAATCAAAAAAATGCAATCCCCAGCCGCTCAAGAGTCTGGTGGCCTGGGCAATAGACTGCGACGCAGCCACGTCTTCAAACGTTTCGTTCGTCAGATTGCGATACAGCGCAAACTTTTCCTGATCGATATTGGCTACAAACAGGTCTTGCCATCCGCGATTGCTGAGGTCCGCGGCATCCACGCCCATGCCCGACCGAGCCTGGCCGTTTTCGCTGAATCCGACTTCTGCGGGAATGGAGATTTCCTCCCAGCGATTTGCGCCACGATTGACGAACAGAAAGTTCTGAACCGTATCGTTGGCGACGAATAGATCCATGCGCCCGTCGTTGTTGATGTCGGTTGCAACTACTCCCAACGCTTTGCCGAAGTTTTTGCCGATGGCGGTACCTTTTCCAACTTCGGTGAACGTGCCGTCTCCGTTGTTGTGGAAAAGATAGCTGGCGGTTGGATGAAAGGCGCGAGGAATACAGTAATATTTCTGGCCCGCTGCGTTGTCACCGCAGGATTGTCGATCTTCGGGCAGGTAGCGGACAAAACTGCACACGAACAAATCCAGGCGGCCGTCATTGTCGAAATCACACCAGACGGCGCTGGTAGTCCATCCATTGATTTCGAGGCCAGATTTCACAGTAACGTCCGTGAAAGTGCCATCGCCATTATTTCTATACAGCAACGATCGTCCGCACGCGGTCACAAAAATATCCGGGAAACCGTCATTATTGAAATCTCCTACGGCCACCCCCATGCCGAAGGTTCCACCTGGAACGCCTGCCTGCTCGGTGACATCGGTGAACGTGCCATCGCGATTGTTTTTGTATAAGGCATTTCTCATTGGATGCTTGGGGTGAAAAAACTCTGAGGGGCCGCTGTTCACCAGATATATGTCCATCCAGCCGTCATTGTCGTAATCCAGAAATGCACAACCGGGACCAAGGGTCTCGGGCAGATACTTTTCCCGAGACATAGCGTTTTCATGCACCCAGTGGATGCCGCTGGAGGCAGGAGGAACTTCTCGAAAAAAAGCAGACTGCGCCGGGCGTTGGCCGAGTAACGCTAGTCCGCCGACACCTCCGAAACCGGATAGAAATTGGCGACGATTCACCATAGCTCAGATATGTCAAAGCCGCGCGCCGCAGATTGATCAAGAAAAATCATTGCTGGAACAATCGGGTGGCGGCTTCGAACCAGATTAATCGGCGGCCACGCGAAAAGGCAATGGCAATCAGGAAAGCCAAGTGCGGCAGGAGCGGGGGCGCAAAAGGATTTTGCGATCTCATGTTTACATGAAAAAGGCTCTATGGTAACGTTTGCACAATTTTGGGGGCCCTGAACGTCTGGTTCGGACAAGGGGGGGTACAGCACCATGAAACATTTAATTCATCGTGTAAAAGTGTCCGCAGGAATTCTGTTTGCCATCGCAGTTCTGCTGTTACCGTGCTTGGTTTCCGCGCAGATTGATACCGGTTCGGTCGTGGGGATTGTGAGCGACCCCAGCGGCGCGGCCATACCTGGCGCTACGGTCACACTATCAAACGAAGCTTCCGGTGTTACGCGTTCGGTGACTACCAACGGCGATGGCGAATATCAATTCGCTGCCGTATTACCTGGGACATATTCTGTGCAAGCCAGCGCGCCGAACTTCGAATCAGCCGTCAGCACGCACGTCGAAATTGATGTGCAGTCGCGACCAGCCATTAACTTCGCATTGAAAGTCGGAACATCCTCGGAAGTAGTGGAGGTCTCATCCGTCACGCCGGTGCTGCAAACCGAAACCGCGGACATTGGCGGAGTCGTGCAGAGCCAGCAAATCAATGACTTGCCGCTGAATGGCAGGCGGTATTCAGACCTGGCGCTTTTGGAAGCGGGTATTCAGCGCAATCAGGTCAATACCAACAACACCGCGCCGGACCGCTTCAGTTCGAATGGAAATTTGGAGACCCAAAATTACTTTTCGCTGGATGGAATTGATAACAACTCAGGTTCAACTAACTTGCAGGAAAGCTCCGTGCAGGTGATCCAACCTCCACCGGATGCACTGCAAGAGTTCCGCATACAGACGCGAACGTACTCGGCGGAATTTGGAACCTCGGCGGGCGCGGTAATCAACGCAAGTATCAAATCCGGAACGAATCAATTTCATGGCGATGTCTGGGAATATCTTCGCAACAGCTCGCTCGACGCCAACACCTATTTCAACAACCTGAATGGCGTACCCCGCGGCCATTTCACACAAAACCAATACGGCGCCACTATAGGCGGACCGATCATTAAGAACCGGACATTTTTCTTTGGAGACTTTCAGATATTCACTAGTCGCCAGGCCACCACCGTTCAATCCACGGTGCCGACGCCTTTAATGAAAACCGGAAATTTTACAGAATTGTCCCAGACCTTGCATAACTCAGGTGTGGCCGGGCAAGCCGGTTGCGTAGCAGGCAACATGGTGTCCACCAGCTGCCTCGATCCCACAGGTGTGAAGTTAGTGGCGTTGTTCCCAGATCCGAATATTCCCAGCCAGGTTGCTAAGGAAGGTTTACCCGCTAGCTGGAACGGAGCCCCTAACTATCAATTCCAGTATTCGGTTCCTAAGGATACTCAGTCCTGGGACGTTCGGATTGACCACAATCTTACCGATAAGAGTCACCTTTTTGGACGGTACAGCCAATACATTATCTCAAACCAGGATCCCCCCTGGACCAGTAACTTTGTCGCGGGAAACGGCAACTTTGCGACGGCATACAACATTCACGAGCGTTCTGTGGCTCTGGCCTGGGACCACACCATCAGTTCCTCCTTGCTGAATGAATTGCGCTTTGGATTCAACCGCGATTTTGCGCACAGCGATCCTATCGGCGTTAAATTGGGCACGTCGCTGGCTGGAGATTTCGGTTTAACGGGAGTCCCGGTTGGACCGAATACCGCCGGAATTCCGCCGATCGAGATAAACGGATTGACGCGCATCGGCACTTCGCCCTGGCGTCCGCAGTTTCAGATTTCACAGGTTTGGCAACTGCTGGACAATTTGAGCTGGCTTAAGGGGAATCACAGTTTCAAATTTGGCTACGAATTCCGCCGCTTCAGCGACAATTTCCTGGACATTCGTGCGCCGCAGGGCGAACTGGGCATCAATGGAATTTACACCGCCAGCGGCAAGTTCGGTCTGCCGGATTTCCTGCTTGGCGACGTAGATTCCACAGTATTTGTAACTCCCACGGTGGTGCACAACTACACCAATGGAAACAGCATCTATGGACAGGACACCTGGAAAGTACGAAAAGACCTGACTGTTACACTTGGCTTGCGCTATGAGCTGTTTTCTCCGCTGCTGAATCGTCAAAATCAGCTTAGTAATTTCAGCCCCGCGAACGGTGGTGAATTCGTCACTGTTGCCCCCAATGCGTCCGGCTGGTACAACCGGTCGCTGATTCATCCGGACTTGAACAACTTTGCACCACGGCTCGGCTTTAGCTATCACCCCTGGAACAGGGTTGTTTTACGCGGAGGCTTCGGTGTTTTTTATCAGGAAGGAGTCCGCATTGGTTCGGAGAGCATTCTGGCTTTGAATCCGCCAGCGGTTATTTCCTACAACCTGGGGCAATCTTTGGGCAGTACCACCCCGGTTTTTCAATTGAAAGACGGTTTTCCCATCGGCCTCTTCACCTCCACCACAGTTAACCTTTCGCAACTGCAGATTCGCGCCCAGGATCCGAACCAGAGAACTGGTTACGTCGAACAAGCCAGTTTCGGTCCAGAATTTCAGATCACCCCGGGCACATCGCTGGATGTGAGCTACGTGGGAAATTTTGCCAAGAAAATGAATCGTCTTCGCGATGCTAATCAGGGAATTTTCACTGGCACCTTCGATGGCAGCGGCAATCCCATCGACACGTACTCGTACGCAAATCTGAACACTACAAATAGCAGCGCAACAGGAAATCACGCCTTCCTGGAATTGGCCACGAACGACGGAACCGCTGACTACAACGGGCTGCTGGTCTCTCTCCGGCATCGCTACTCAAAAGGGATGTCCTACGGAGCTAGCTATACCTGGAGTCATCTTATTTCCAATTACGTAGACAACTTGACCGGCGGAGCATTTCCGCAAAATGCTTTCAACTATGGCGTGGAACGAGGCGATTCGATGTTTGATGTGCGCCACCGTTTTGTCGGGTACCTAACTTACGAGTTGCCCGTCGGCAGAGGCAAAAGGTACCTCAGTGACGGCGGCATCGCCAGCTACATTCTGGGTGGATGGCAGGCCAACACCATCTTCACGAAGCAATCTGGAACAACCATCCAACTCTTTGCTCCCGACAGCAGTTTGTCCGGAGGAAATCATACTTCACGTCCGGATTGCATCGGGAACGGCAGGGCTGGAGCTTCTAATGATCCCAGAACCGGGCTGTGGCTGAACCCCACTGCGTTTGCGTTACCGGCGCTCGGCCAGTTCGGGAATTGCGGCGTCGGCAGATACCATGGCCCGGGATTCACGAATACGGATATCAGTGTGTTCAAGATTTTCCCGGTGAGGGAAATCATGCGATTCGAGTTCCGCGCCGAGTTCTTTAATGCCTTTAACCACGCCAACTTCTCGAATCCCGGATCGTTCTTCGCGGGGGGGAGTGGTGGCGGTTTCGGAATTATTTCCTCGACCATTGGGGACCCGCGGATCGTTCAGTTTGCGCTGAAGTTTTATTTCTAGGCCGTTCTGATCTCTGGCGTTAGCCGCCGGTTTCCAGATAGCGCCTACGGCTGACGCGCTCCTTGCGTTTGCGGCCTCCGCTGACTTCAGCATACGCTTGGTAAAAACATAAATTCTTTCGATGAGGACTACCATGAAACGTACCGCCGCTTTGGCCGCGTTACTATTATTGTTGTCGATTCAGCCCCTGTCTGGCCAATCCCCTTACGCTTCATCGGTGAAACCGGCTGTGGTGCCGGTGGAGCTGCCAATTAACCGCGGAAG
Source organism: Candidatus Acidiferrum sp. (assembly GCA_035996445.1). GTDB lineage: Bacteria > Acidobacteriota > Terriglobia > Acidiferrales > UBA7541 > Acidiferrum. The sequence goes on from DASYJM010000078.1 coordinate 6,440, forward strand.
CACCGCGCTATGGCAAAGCCTTAAGAAGCTGCGTACCAGAGCCAGCCTCATCATGATTACCGCGCATCCGGATGACGAGGATGGCGGAATGCTCACCTACGAATCGCGCGGTCAAGGCGCCCGAGTAACGCTGCTCACGCTGAATCGCGGTGAAGGTGGCGCCAATGTGATGTCTGCGAACTATTTCGACGGGCTCGGTTTGGTAAGAACGGAAGAATTGCTGGCTGCGGATCGCTACTACGGAGTCGATCAGTATTGGACTCGCGTAGTCGATTACGGTTTTTCAAAAACGAAAGCTGAGTCGATTTCAAAATGGACGCACGATGGGGTTCTCGCGGATGTGGTTCGCGTGGTTCGCATGACGCGTCCGCTGGTCATCACGTCCGTCTTCGTAGGTGGGCCCACGGATGGGCATGGCAATCATCAGACCGCGGGCGCCATGGCTCAGGAAGTTTTTAAAGCCGCCGGCGATCCAAATGTTTTCCCCGATCAGATTGCCGCGGGGCTGCGGCCATGGACCCCGCTGAAGGACTACGCGAGGACTCCGTGGTTCGGAAATGATGATGGAAAACTAGCCGTTAATGTGGAAATTCCTGAAGGTGATTACGATCCGGTCCTCGGCATGTCTTATGTACAAATTGCGCGGGAAGGACTGGGCTATCAGAAAAGCCAAACGGGCGGCGGGATGATCCCCAAAGCCGGAGCCGTAAATACTCCGTATCACCGATTCGGCGCAGTGATGTCTGCGGAGGACAAGGAAAAATCCTTTTTTGACGGCATCGACATCTCCCTGATGGGCATCGCCACGCTGGCGAAGAATGGTAACCAAGATTTTCTTGCGACTGGTTTAAAGAAGATGAATGAACTTGTCGAACGCGCGATGAGCAATTTTTCGGCGGCCCAGCCAGAAAACATCGCTTCGCAGTTGGCCGAAGGTTTAAAAGAAACACAAAAATTAATTGAGCAAGTGAAGGACAGCAAGTTATCCGCCGATGAAAAATACAATGTCACCTTTGAATTGGAGGCCAAGAAAGCGCAATTCAACAATGCTTTGGCGGAAGCTTTAGGTCTTTCGGTGGCCGCCACTATGGCGCCGGAAAAAGAACCCAATCCGCTGTATGCGATGTTCATGGGCGATCCGGACACCACCCGGGTCGCGATTCCCGGCCAAAAATTTGGCGTGAAAGTTCACGTGGTGAGTCAGAGTGCGCTGCCGATCACATTGAAGCATGTTGAAGTTGCTGCTTCCGACGGTAACAACTGGGAAATTAAAGGTACCGCTGATTCTCAACAGCTTGTCGAGGATAAGCCGGCGGACACGCGTTTTGAACTGACTGCGCCTAAGAACGCCAAATTCACGCAGCCGTACTTCCGCCGTCCGAATATTGAACAATCGTATTACGACATTACTGACACGAAATATCTGAACCAGCCACTCTCTCCCTATCCGCTGGAGGCTTGGGCACATTTCGAATTCGAAGGCGTGCCAGTTCGTGTCGGCCAGGTGGTACAAACAATCAAGCGTGTTAATGGTCTTGGTGTAGTGTCAGAGCCACTGGTGGTTGGGCCGGCTATCTCGGTGACGATTAATCCCAAAGCTGGCATTGTGCCCCTGAAAGGCAAGGAATTCGCCGTTACTACCGGGATTCGCAGCAATGTGAAAGGTGCCGCTAAAGGCACTGTCAAACTCGAATTGCCTTCCGGTTGGACGAGCACTCCGCCTTCCGCCGAATTTTCAACCGTCAATGATGGCGATGAGCAATTCGCAACTTTTAAGGTTACGCCCAAAAATCTCGCGGAAAAAAGTTACCAGCTTACTGCCGTGGCTGATTATGCCGGCGAACAATATAAGCAGGGCTACGAGGTCACCGGCTATCCAGGTCTGCGCCCCGATTATCTTTATCGACCAGCGGTTCTGCGCGTCTCTGGAGTCGATGTAAAAGTTGCGGAAGGATTGACGGTCGGCTACATCACCGGCAGCGGTGATGATGTACCGGCCTCGCTTGAAAACCTCGGAATGCACGTCACTTTCCTGGCTCCCAGCGACGTCGCTTCCGCGGATTTGTCGAAGTACAGTGTCATTTTGCTCGGCGTGCGCGCTTATGCCGCGCGCGATGAGTTGAAGACCTATAACAGCCGGTTACTCGAGTACGTTAAAAACGGCGGCGTAATGATCGTGCAATACAATACGCCGGAATTTGACCACAACTTTGGCCCTTATCCCTATGAGATGGGCTCAAATCCTGAAGAAGTTACTGACGAGACTTCCAAAATGGAAATTCTGGATCCCCAAAATCCTGTTTTTCTTTGGCCCAATCAGATTACCGCGCGTGACTTCGAGGGCTGGGTCGAAGAGCGCGGCTCAAAATTCCTGAAATCCTGGGATTTACACTACGAGCCGCTTTTATCCACCAATGACGAAGGACAGGAACCTCAAAAGGGCGGGCTGCTATATGCGAAGTATGGAAAAGGCGTTTATATTTACAATGCCTACGCGTTTTATCGCGAGTTACCCGAAGGCGTCCCGGGAGCTTTCCGTATCTTCGCAAATATGATCAGCCTGCCAAAAAACCCAAACGTGAAGTAACAGGTCAAGGCCAGCCGCTAATATAGAGGTTACAGTTGCGGTTGTTTGGCGTCAGGCTAAAACGCTAGACGGTTGGAGTTTTGCCACTTCTTCCAAGCGGACGGGCCTGCGCTCATCGTAGGACTTGCGCGCCGCTAACGCTATCAGGACCGCGAGTCTTCCATCCGTGCCGTTTACTTGCGTCGGTTTGTCTTGCTGCACCGCTTGTACAAACGCCTGCATCTCGCTTATGAAACTTTCTGTATAGCGCTCCATAAAAAAATTTAGGGGCAAATCACGACGAATCTCGGTCGCGGTGCTTATGATGGCCTGATTAGGAAAGCAGTTTCCGGTGGCAATCGCTCCCGCACTACCTAAAATTTCGACGCGCTGGTCATATCCATAAATGGCCTTGCGACTATTGTCTATGGTGGCGATGGTGCCGCCTTTGAATTGCAAAACGATCAGCGCAGTATCGAGATCGCCGGCTTTTCCGATTTCCGGATCGACCCGCACGGCCGCAGCGGTGTATACGCTTTCCACTTCATCGCCAATCAGAAAGCGCGCCATATCAAAATCGTGAATGGACATATCCAGAAAAATGCCGCCAGACACCTTGATATACGAAATCGGAGGAGGGCCCGGGTCGCGGCTAATAATATGCATAAGGTGCGGCGTCCCGATTTCTCCGCTGGTCACACTTTTGCGGACGCGCACAAAATTTGCATCGAAGCGTCGATTGAATCCGACCTGAAATTTAACGCCGGCGTTCTCAACAGCGGCGAGCGCAAGGTCAATTTTCGCCAAGTTATGATCGATGGGTTTTTCGCAGAAAATGTGCTTTCCCGCCAGCGCAGCTCTAATAATCAGATCCGCGTGGGTATCGGTGGGCGAACAAATCAGCACCGCATCAATGTTGGGGTCGGATAAAATTGTCCCTGGATCAACAGTTACACGACTGATTCCGTATTGCTTGGCTACCGTCTCGGCCATCGCGAGATTAATGTCGACGATGGCTGCTGGGGCTGCACCCGGCACGCGAAACGCAAGAGTTTCCGCATGCACCTTCCCGATGCGCCCAGCGCCAATGATGCCGACGTTTAGTCGTTTCTCTTTCAAGCGGGCTCCCTTCTTTAAAATTCGGTGATCCTATTGGCGCGAAGCTGTGCGGCTGCGTGATCTTTCCCGCTGTCCTTCACCCGGCTGACAAGCGTTCAAAGGCACACACTGCCCGATCCCGATGTCACTTCAGACCGCGCCTATCGAAGTCATTTCGGGGACTTCCGAGGCGGCGCGCTCGACTCTCGAATAACTAGTTCGGCCGCCACGGTGATGGCCTGCGAAGGATTCTGCCCGCTCATCAAGTGCAAGAGACTTTCCATTGCCAGTAGCCCCATTCGTCGCCTCGGTTGGCGCACTGTCGTAAGTGGCGGGTTAGTGTAAGAGGCAATAAAAAGGTCATCAAAACCAACTACGGAAATATCAGTTGGGACGACTAGACCGTGCGCCTGCAGCGCGCGCAGCACCCCCAGCGCGGTCATGTCGTTGTAGCAAAAAATAGCCGTGGGCGGCTCTTTCAGACGCAGTAACGATTCCGTAGCGGCGATGGCCTTTTCCGACTTTCCGTCGCCGTGGACGACTAACTCGGGAACAAATGGCAAGGCCGCGCCGTCAAGTGCCCGTCGGTATCCTGAAAATCGCTCTGTATCCGATTGGTGGCCAAAGCGGTCCCCGAGATAAGCAATCCGGCGATGGCCAAGTTGAATCAGGTGATTGGTAGCCTCGAGACTGCCCTGCACATTTTCAATCATTACCGAGTGCACGAATTCCCCAGGATGTTGATTGTTTACCAGCACGATGGGAACTCTCATTTCCGAAAGCAGCGGAATGTATAACGCTCCGACGCGCGAGGAGGTCACCACGATGCCGTCCACGCGTCTTTCGTAAAACGCCTGCACCACCTTACGTTCGCGGTCTGGGTCGGCATTGGAATTTGCAAGAATCACCGAGTACCCATGGTCGTTGCAGCACTCTTCAATGCCGTCGACGACCTCACTTACGAAGGGATCGGCAATGGAAGTCACTACCACTCCGATCGTTTTAGTCTTTTGCGTAACCAATCCGCGCGCTACGGCGCTGGCTCGATAACCCGATTCGCGGGCAATTTTCTGGATCTTTTCGGCAGTGCGGCGGCTAATCAGCGGACTATTTTGCAAGGCTCTGGAAACGGTGGAAAAGGAAACGTTAGCCTTCCGGGCGATATCTTTAATGGAGGTAGGACGGTACACGGGATCGGTCGTTATGTTCTGCACACGTTTGCAGAACAGCAAACGTACTGTAATTCCACGCCCTCCCGTATGTCAATGGCCGGGAATATGTTTAGTCTGACCGCAAATATCCGAGAAATTCCGGATCGCTGGCGGCTAACTTTTCCCTTAAATCACCGGCAATTTCCCATTGACCAATAATCGGATATTCGAGCATGGCCAGTTGCGCCAGGGGCCACGATTTTTCAACTGCTGCTCGAATCACTGTGCGTTCGTAGGCTTTCACTGCCAGAACCAAACCACGGACCGCTTCCGGCAAGGGCCCGGTTGATACGGGCGTAACTCCGCTTCGGCTGATTCGGCAAGGTACTTCCACCACATCTTCGTCGTCCAAATCCGCAATGCTGCCGCGATTGCGCACATTCACGACGACTTGCCGGGGTTCTTCGGACAACAGGCCGGTCATTACGTCAATGGCAATGCGGTGGTATCCGGTGGCAATTTCAAACGGATCAATTTTCTCTTGTTCGTCGCCGAACGCAGATCCCGCTTCAGCCTCCAGCCGCAGATAAGAGGAGTTACGCTGCATTAAGTAATTTCGATATGTGTTCAGACCTTCGCGCGGGGTTTCCGATTGCAGTTGAGTGAATAATTCGCCGTTTAAGCGCACCAATTCCTCGCCACGGCTGGCTCCCGCCCGCAACTGGTTGCGGTACGCCTTTCGTTGGCTGTAATAAAAAAACAAATATTCCGAAGGAATCAATTGGAGGGTTTGAATAAGGAGCGGATCGAACAAACTGGCGTGATACAGCTGTCGCAGCAAGTCAGGATTCTTCAGTAGTTGTCCGGTGACGTCTTTGCCGCGCACGGTAACACCCCGCACCCAGCCAAGATGATTCAATCCGGCGTACGCACATACCGTCTCCGAAAGCAGCTCGCCTAACGCCTGCGCTATGCGGTGAAACAACTCCGCCGGCGTATCGCAGATACCCACTACGCGCAAGTTGGTATGCTGATTGAGTGCCTGAGTTATGAGTCCGGCGGGATTCGTAAAATTAATAAACCATGCTTGCGGCGCCAGTCGCTCGACCACGCGCGCATGTGCCAGTGCAACTGGCACGGTCCGCAACGCCATGGCCACCCCACCCGGCCCGGTGGTCTCCTGGCCCGCAAGACCGTGTTCGATGGCGGTACGCTCGTCTCGCGCCCTCGCAGCCATACCTCCAATGCGCACGCTGCTTAAAACAAAGGAGCTAGCCTCCACAGCCTGTTCCAATGAAGTTGTTGTAGTCAGCCGGATGTCCACGCCCAGATTGCTGGCGATTTGCCGGCCCAGTGCGGCCATAACTTCCGCGCGTTCGTGGCTCACGTCGAAAAGCACCAGCTCGTTGATTTTCAGAATTTCCTGCGATTGCAGCAGTCCATGAACAAGCAACGGAGTTCGCACACCACCGCCGCCAATAATGCATACCTTGCCGCTCATATCAGAGCGTCCATTTCCGCGACCGTCGGAAACCCGGCGATTCCACCAAGACGCCTAGTGGAGAGGGCACCGCAAACAGTTCCCGCTTTAAGACAATTTTGCGGGTCATCTCCACGTAGCCACGCAAATAAAAATCCTCCATCAAAACAGTCACCTGCCCCGGTGGTATCAACCGATGGAACCGTGATGGGCTCGCAAAACGTGATGTTCCCATCGCATAGCAACCCCGCTCCCGCCTGCCCCAGTTTGAGGGCTACGGTCCGAAGGCCCGCTTTCTCGAAGGCTTTCAGAATCCTCCGCGGCTCAGTCTCGCCCGTCATGAGTGCCGCTTCTCGCTCATTTGGCAAAAAAATGTTTACGTTGCGAAGCGCTTCCCGACAGTCTGCATTGGAAAGCCATTCCGGGTGCCAACCTACATCCACCGAGAGACTACAGCCTTGCGCAGTTAAGTCTGTGAATAAATTTCCTGCTTCAGCGGGTTCTGGGGCAAACGCCAAGTGAACGTGCCGGGCCTTTGCAAACTCCCTACGCGACACAACTGGCTTCAACATTGCCGGCAATTCGCGGTTAGCTCCCATGTAGGTTAAGAAGGTTCGGTCGGTTGCGCTGGAGATGCTCACGGCGACAGCCGTGGGCTCGCGCGAACTTCGCTGAATCGCTGAGGTGTTTACGCCGTTGGTCTCCAGTCTCTCGATCAACCATTGCCCGTCGGTTTCGCCGACGACCCCGACCACGGCGACCTTTGCTCCCAACTTCGCCAAGCCGCTGGCTGTGATTGCAGCTCCTCCGCCGATTTCCCGGCAAAAACGTTTCGCGAACAACTCTTCCCCGGGAGTTGGCCAAGAAGCGAAACCGCTCATGACCAGGTCCGCGAACAAGTCACCTACAACCATTACGTCCAGAGGTTTGCCGGCGCTCATATAGCTGTTTTGACTTCTGGCGCCGTGAACGGCCACTCAGCCTGTACGCGCGCACGCCACAGGTACGCACCAATGCCCACTGCAATCAAAGCGATTCCCCAAAGAATGAATTTCATTCCACTGGCAGCGAGGATGAAGGCCCATCCTGCGAAAGCAATTACGCTTGTGACCGGATAAAACCACATTTGAAACGGCCGTTGAATATCCGGGCGATAGCGACGGATCATGGTCACCGCCACGACTTGAGCCATGAACTGTACCAGCACTTGAATAACGACCAGCGCGGTAATCAGATCCGATAAATTCAGAAGACTCGCAACTGCGGAAGTGATCCCGATAAATAACAGGGACACCCACGGAAAATTCCGCGTGGGATGCAAGCGCCCGAACGCTGAAAAAAACCTCCCATCCACCGCAGCCGCATAAGGCACACGCGAGTAACCCAGCAGGACGGCGAATAGGGACGCAAACGTAGTGAAAAGAACAAATGCGGTCATTACCTTTGCAATCATGGAGCCGTAAACTCGCTGCATCAGGTCCGACACGATGAAGGTCGAATGCCTAGCCTCCCGCCAGGGAATCACACCAATGATCGAAACATTCATGGTCAAATATAAAATTCCTACCAGGAGAATGGACACCAGAATCGACCGCGGAATAACATATTCGGGCCGCTTTATTTCTCCCGCGAAGAAACAAGCGTTGTTGTAGCCTCCGTAGTCATACATAGCCAGCAGCGTAGCTCCCCCCAATCCCACAAAAAATTGTTTCGTGAAGGTGAACGCATGCGGCGGAAAATCGAGAACGCGGCTCAGATGAAAATTGGCGATACCCGCTGCCGTTACCGCCAGTGCGGTGAAGATCACCACGACCCACAAGACAATCGAGAGCCGACCGACGGAGTGAATGTCGCGATAAAGCAAAATTGTAATAAGCGCGCAAACTCCCACGGCGACCACTTTGCCCTCCCACCAATTCATGTGCGGCCACAAAAATTTCGTATATTGCGCGAAGCCCACCGCCCCGGCTCCGATCGATAGCGGTGCCAGACACACCGTCTCCCAGATGAACAGAAAGCTCATAAGCCTTCCCAGGCGTTTGGGACCAAACGCTTCTGAGAGATAGCGATAGGGGCCGCCCGTGCCGGGCATTGCCGCGCCCAGTTCTGCCCATACCAGTCCGTCGCAAATTGCCACCAGCGCCCCCAGCAACCAGCCCAGCATGGCTTGCGGTCCGTTCATGGTGGCTAAAATGAGGGGAATAGTGATGAACGGCCCGACGCCGATCATCTCCAGCATGTTTGCCGCAGTTGCTTCTAGAAGTCCAAGCTGGCGTTGAAGATGGGGAGAATTCTGGCCAGGCACGGCGGGATTTTCTCACACGTTTGCATAACGTCGCAAGGTAAGATGAACCTGTCATGCTCGCGCTGCGCGCCCTCTGCTTTTCGGCAATCATCCTGACTCTGACCGACATGGCGATGAGCCAGCAGCCGCCCCAAAACGAGTCGAACGTGGCGATAGGGCAAGCACTCCAGTTGGCACGCGAACACCGTTATGCCGAGGCAGAAGCAACACTGAAAGGCGTAAACGCTCCCGTAGATCCTGCCCAAAAAATAGCTTTTTACCGATTAAAAGCCGCTATTGCGTCAGGACTCGGCCATTTCACCGTGGCAGCGGAAAATATGGATAACGCAGCCAGGTTGGCACCCAGGAATCAAGATTTACGCATCGCGGCGGGCATCGCGCGTCTCCAGGACCAGGTCGATACGCACGTCGACCCGGCGCAAACACTCAAACGGTTGCGCGGCGAAACTCTGCCACCACGACAAGCCGTTGATATCCGTCTGCGTTTGGCGGAAATTCTCAGCCGCGCCAATTTGTTTTCCGAGGCAGTGGTTGATTTTGCGGCAGCGAGCGCTCTCGCTCCAGACCGCGGTGATTTATTCTACGATCTTGCCTTGGCGAATCTCCGAGCCGGCCGCCTCGACGATGCCTTGGTCAGCGCCGAACGCGCCAAAAGCGTGGCAGACAGCGGCTCGATAGAAAGCCTCATCGGAGATATTCAGGAAAAGCGAGGAGACCCGCTCGCTGCAGTTCACAGCTATCAGGCTGCGGTCGCTCTGGAACCGTCAGATGAACGGTACCAACTTGCGTTGGGTCTGGAACTATTGCGCCATCAGACATTTGACGCTGCTCTGGTGGTCTTTGAGCAGGCATCGGCACTTTTCCCGCAATCCGTTCGCGTAAAAATCCTTTTGGGGTTGACGTATTTCTTTGTCGACCGCTCCGCGGATGCCATTCAAGCGCTGCGGGACGCAGCTAAAATAGATCCGCGAGACGAGACTGTAGCGCGTTACCTCGGTGAAATCACCTTGCAGGATACTTCCGCTCCCGACCCCGCAGCCACTGCTCAGGTATGTAACTTCGCGGATGAACACAAGCAAAACAAAACCGCGGATGCCTTTTGCGGAGGCATTTTATTGAAGGTCGCCCGCGACAGCGGAGATGTTTCACGTCGCCCGGAGATTCTTCGTCGCCTGCAACACGCCGCTCGTATTGTGCCCAGGGAGCCAATCGCTCGATGTCAGTTAGCTAAAGCCTATGAATGGGCCGAACTGTGGAGTCCGGCCAGACCCGAGGCGGAAGCGTGTGTGCGGTTAGATCCCGGCTCTCCTGATGGTCATTATCAACTCTCGCGCATTTACCGACGTTTGGGCTTAACGGTGCTAGCTAAGCAACAGACCTCACTCCAACAAGCCGCCGCGGTGCGTCAAAATGAAGAAAGCGTCCGTCGCACAGAGACCGTAACGAAATTCCTCGTGTTGCTCGAACACTAAGCCACGCAAGCCAATTGCTATTTCGACCAGGGCCGTCACGATTATTTACCGACAGAACTGAATTCTCCTGCAGGCTAGCGCGAGCATTTCCTTCTAAATGGCAGTGGCGACCGTGATATAGCTTGGGAGAAGATCTCACAGGGGCGATTCCGCGTGATTCGTAGCCGGTAACACCGCTGCTCCACCGCCCGAAACTTTGCTGCCTCACTTAATCTTCAGGTGCGAGCTCGGTCATACTCGTGGATTTCGCGATGCTTTCCAGTTCATTCCTCAACTTGAGCCAATAATCCGCACCTACGGCGGCGACAAATCGTGCATGCACTGCTCGCCACAAAGGTAAGCTCCGCTGCAGGGCCTTCTGGCCGGAGTGGGTCAATTTCAGAAAGCGCTGGCGCATGGCAGCACGCGTTGAAATCTCAATCATTCCTTCTTTTTCCAACAATCGGAGACTGCGAGTGAGAGTGCTGCTATCGAGCATAAGTACTTTCGCGAGATTGCCCAGGGCCACAGGCTGAAGTTTAGCGATACCCACCAGGATGGCGAACTGGGTAGAACGAACGCCGGACTCTTGCATGGCGATGTCGTACATGCGCGTGACGATACGGGAGGTTCTGCGGAAATTGAGGCTGGCACAGTAGCCAGTTCCGGTTAAGTCCAAATTGGCGAGTATGTCGGTCATCACGGGCACCTTAAGACTTGACTTGTATATACATATAAGTATAACTTAATCCACAAGGTGTCAAGAACCCGATTTTCTTATATTCGGGGGTAGGGGTGAACCGTGGACTTATATCGCTCCGCTACGCGGCAGCAATACAATGATGTGCCTTCCTCACCGGCCAATTCACAGGTTAGAAACTATCTTCATTTTGGTTCATTTCATCTGGATCTAGAGCGACGGGAATTGTTTAGAGATGGATTACCCATAAGAGTCCAGGCCAAAATTATTGAAGCTCTGCTTATTCTTGTGGAGCATCCCGGTCAGATCATCACGCGAGAGATTCTGCGGGCGCGTTTATGGCCCGGCGATACACAAATCAATTACGACGCCAACGTCAACACCACGGTCAATAAGTTGCGGCATGTACTTGGCGACTCGCACGATCGCCCCTTTTATGTGGAAACGATTCCGCGGCGGGGATATACATTTATCGCGGATGCACAATTTGTAGAAGAACCGGTGTTCGTCTCGCGGGAAAAAAGTGCTTCGGCCGCCCGATGGTCCGAAGACTCGGTGTTTCCGCCTGTAAAAGGCCTTTTCAGCGCTTTCAAGGCCTCCCGGTGGTTTACAGCCGGCGCCATCTCATTGTTTGTTGGCGCGGTGTTATTTGGGGCGGCGGTGGTGCTGTTTGTCCACCGAGGTTACTAGACAAGCCAAGCAGAACTTCCATCACTGTGGGACGCGCTGGCTCGACCTTCTAGTGAGGACATTTTCGGGCGAATGCGCCCTCGCGGCACCATGGCCTTTCCCACCGTTTTGCGTTTCTACAAACTGACAAGATTGTAACCTCATCCAGCGGTTCGCAAACCTATAAGTAAATTCTTGAACCTGAAGACAATTAACATTTTTTAGATTTTAAGCGCCTTCTTTTCAACAGAACGTTTCGGCACAAGAATTGCCATTCACCGAAAGCGCGATGTTGCGTGCGAATTCTGGCGGAGGCACTGTGAATCGTTTGCGGATACGGATGGGGGCTCGTGTTTTATTTCTGGCTGTCTTGTGCGCGGTCATTGCGAGCGTGATCTTAGCGCAGCAGGGAACCACATCTATAGTGGGTGACGTTACGGATGCCCAAGGAGGAGCCGTAACGGGAGCCAAAGTCACCGCGGCAGACGCCTCCAGCGGAGTCACGCGCACCACGCAGACGAACGAACAGGGGCACTATGAATTTGTGTCGCTACAACCTGGTTCATACATTGTGCGGGTTGAAGCCGATGGTTTCCGCAATGCTGTCACCGAGAAAGTCGAGGCGCTAGTTTCGTCCACCCAGCGCGTGAACATCAAGCTTGAGCTAGGGGCCGTATCCGACACCGTGACGGTGATGGAAAGTTCTGGAGCGTCGGTCAACACCACCGATGCGACCATCGGGAACGTATTCGATTCGCGGCAAATACTCGCGCTGCCATTTGAGGGCCGCGACGCAGCGGGAGTGTTGAGCCTGCAGCCGGGGGCAACTTTTATCGGCACGAATGTTGACGACAACACAGACACACGCAACGGAGCATTGAATGGCGGGCGCAGCGACCAGGCCAACATTACCCTTGATGGCGTGGACAATAATGATCAGGTTCGCGGAACAGCATTTCAGGGGGCGGTGCGTTCCACGCTGGATTCCATTGATGAATTCCGCGTAACCACGGCGGGCGACAATGCCGATCAAGGGCGCTCCTCAGGCGGACAAGTCGCGCTGGTCACCAAGAGCGGCACGAATACTTTTCATGGCTCGTTATATGAACAGAACCGTCCGACGGTCACCGCGGCAAACGACTGGTTTAACAAACACGCGCAATTGGGAGAGGGTCAGGCGAACGTCCCAGGAAAGATTATCCGGAATACTTTTGGTGGCGCGCTCGGCGGTCCAGTCTTAAAAGACCGTTTGTTCTTCTTCGGAACCTATGAGGGGCAGAGGCTGGCTGAAAATACCCAAGCCATTCGAAACGTTCCGAGCTCAAACTTGCGTGACGGTGTAATCCTGTATCCCTGTGCGGATGTCTCACAATGCCCGGGCGGCTCCCTTCAGGGTTTAAGCGGCACACCATATAGCTTCGGGGCAGGCACGGCTGCCGTTGGGCCCGCGGATATTAAGGCCATGGATCAAGGCTGTCTGAGCACCGGTGCTTGTGGGACGGGGAACGGTGTGAATCCCAATGTGGTGAATGTTTTCACGCAATATCCTTCACCAAACTCAAATATTTGCGGCAACTCCGATGGCTTTAACTTTTCTTGCTTCACATTTTCAGCTCCCCAGCCGCAACATCTGAACACCACGATCGCCAAGATCGACTACAACCTCACGCGTTCTGGCAGCCACAGACTCTTTGTTCGCGGAAATTATCAAACGGATCGCAAAGCCTTTCCGCCGCAATTCCCCGGGCAGCCACCCGCGAACACCCTGCGCAATACCAGCCGGGCGATCGCGACGGGCTATACGGCGGTTCTGTCAAAAGCGGTGGTAAACAGCTTTCATTACGGACTGACGCGCGAAAGTCAGGACAATCTCGGACTCGAAAACGGGCCGATCGTGACCTTTCGGGGGTTCGATGACCTTCATCCGGGAATATCCACACTTTCACCGGAGACGTCTTCGACCACTAAGTTCCACGTCCCGGTTCACAATTGGCTGGATGATCTTTCCTGGACCAAGGGCAAACACACATTACAATTCGGCACCAACATCCGGCTGATCAGTAATGTTTTTGCCACCGACGCTTCCAACTTTAATGCCGCTTCCACGAATCCAGTTTGGCTGCTGCAGGGGCCCTCTGGCAGCGGCGGAAGCCTGGATCCAGATGCGTTTGGATTCCCGGTTGTTGATCCTAACAACTCGCAGGTGTACGACAACGCGGTAATCAATCTTGTTGGATTAGTTCCAGAGGTGAGCAGTGGTTACAATCGCACCGCGCAAAACGTTCAAATACCCCAAGGTACACTTGTCCCCAAACACTTTAAATCATGGGAATACGAGTGGTATGTTCAGGATTCCTGGCATCTCACTTCCAACCTGACAATCACTGCAGGACTGCGTTACAGCTTGCTGCAACCGCCGTATGAAACAAACGGTAATCAGGTAGCTCCTAACGCCAGCTTGAATGATTACGTCAAGCAACGTGCGACGCTCATGGAACAAGGTCAAACCAGCAGTCAGATCATCAGCTATTCGCCTAATGGACAAGCCAATGGCAAGCAGCCTTTCTGGCCATATGACTATAAGAACTTAGGACCGCGGCTTGCAATGGCGTACTCGCCAGCGGCCACGGGTGGATTGTTCAAATCATTGTTTGGCGGGCCTGGGAAGTCCTCGATTCGCGCCGGTTTCGGCATTGTGTACGACCATTTTGGTGAGCCGCTCATCGACACGTACGACGCAAATGGAGCCTTCGGGCTGAATACCGTTGTCACCAATGCCGCTTCCGTTCAGACCGTAGACGGAAGCGCCCGTTTTACCGGGTTAAACGACATACCGATGGCAAGTAAGATTGGACCGTTGTTAGCTCCTCGGCCTACAGATCCGTTTCCATTTACTCCGCCAGTTAGCACGCTCGCCAATTCCGTTCAGCAAATTGCCTTTGGCTTTGACGATAAACTTAGGACTCCCTACTCCGAGCTCCTTGACCTTTCATTTCAGCGCGAACTCCCAGGAGGTCTGATTTTCAGCGCGACCTATGTCGGGCGGATGGGACATCGCTTGTTGCAACAACGGGACCTGGCATTGCCGCTGAATCTGAAAGACCCGAAATCCGGAATGGATTACTTTACTGCGGCCACCATGTTCGCAAAGCTGGCTAATGCCAACACTCCACCGAGTCAGGTTCAGACCATACCTTATTTTGAAAATCTATTCCCGGCTGCGGCAGGAGTGGATGGAACGTACTGCAACGGTCCGACAACTCCCAATCCCACGGCCACGCAGTCCATGTATGAAATGTTCCAGTGCAACTGGGGCGCGAGTACGCTGGGGGCCAGCAATTTCATTAATGTCTTTGACACGAATTGTTTTCCGTCTTGTCTGCAGTTGCCGGGACAGCCCGCGGGAGGCGTGCCCTTTCAGTTCTATAATCCGCAATTCACTGCACTCTATGCCTGGTCGTCCATTGGCACCAGTGCATATAACGCCGGCCAATTTACTTTGCGAAGCCGTCCAGCACATGGATTGCAATTTGACTTCAACTACACGCTTTCGAAGTCGCTCGACGAAGGTTCCGACGCGGAGCGGGTACCGCGTTTCGGCGGATTGAGTGCCATTATCAATACCTGGGCGCCAAAACAGCTTCGCGGGCCATCCGACTACGATGCCCGGCATCAAATCAACGCCAACTGGGTATATGACCTTCCGTTCGGGCACGGCAAGCGTTTCGGTAGCGGCTGGAATCAAGTGACAAATGCCCTGGCGGGGGACTGGCAGATTAGCGGAATTTACCGTTGGACCAGCGGTTTTCCCTTCACCGTGCCGGCCGGCGGTACCTGGAATACGAACTTTGAGCTCTCCGGCAATGCGGAGTTAATCGGGCAACGGCCAAAGGCCGGACTGTTTTTCAATTCGAACGGCGATCCGTTTGCCTTCAATTTGGGATCCGACCCGGTCGCTTTCGCCAATCAATTCTTCCGCCTGCCGTATCCGGGCGAGTCCGGACCGCGCAACAATTTCCGCGGCCCCGGATTTTTTGGTGTCGATCTCGGACTTAACAAGAACTTTCACATCACCGAACGTCAAATTCT
>DASYJM010000079.1:0-13815 GCA_035996445.1 Candidatus Acidiferrum sp.
GCAAGCGCCAAAAAATAGCTGCCAAAAAAGCCGATAGGTAAGATCACCAGGGCGGCGCCAAATATGCCCAGCACGGTGCGAAAAATGACCCACGAGCGCTCGTCTCGTCGAAGGCTGAGGACCTTAGGAACCAGCAAAACCACGGCGAATCCAGCGCCAATTACGGACTTCCGTAATTTCGCGCCTAAGCCCTCCGCTAGCGCGGTTTCAGTGGTGGTTGCAGTACTCATGAGTATCATCCCGGACGCGTCTTAACGGTGCCACCTGTCCCGAAGGGCAGGTCCAAGATAATACGCGATTTCCGCGTCACTGTGTAGCGATGAATTGCACTGATAAGATGCAGGTCGCTAGTGCGAAGTTCCACCGGGAGACGATTTTAGCTTGGGATCATCACCCTTCATGGCCGCTTCGGAAAGCAGCACGCGGCCGGGTTTCGCGCCAGTGGCTTTGCCATCGTCCCAAACCAGCGTGCCATTCACGAAGACTTTCTCGATTCCGCTCGAAAGCTCAAATGGCTTAGCGTAAGTGGCATGGTCAATCACCGTTTCAGGATTAAAAAGCACCAGGTCCGCAAGCGCGCCTTCGTGCAGCGTGCCGCGGTTTTTCCAACCCAGCCGTTGCGCAGGCAAACCGGTCATCTTATGAATAGCCTCCGGCAAAGTAATCCAGTGTTTTTCACGCACATACACACCCAGCACTCGCGGAAACGTTCCCGCGCCGCGCGGGTGCCGCGCACCAATCCCGCCATCGCTCGCGACCATCACCCACGGCTGCTGATAAAAAGCCTGAATGTCCCGTTCGATCATGGATTTACCGATAATGCTCGCTTCGGTGTTGGCCGCATCGCCTTCACGAATAATCTGAATGTACATTTCTGTTGGGGAAATTTTCCGCGCAGTTGCCAGCTCCGCGAGGTTGTGGCCCACGTATTCTGGATGCGGCGCGAATTCCGTAATGGTCACCGTGTCCGGTCCCCCATTATCGGTCAGCGCCTTTTCAACGCTTTGCGGATTCGTATATTGCTTGTCGGGCATCAGCACTTTAATGTTGGAATTCCACGCGTCATACGGATAACAGTCGGCCAGGAAATCCAGGCCCCGTTTGCGCGCCGCTTCGATCACATTAATGAACTCCGGCGCTTTTCCCCACACCGCCACGGTACTGACTTTGATATGCGAATGCTCAATGGGCAAATGCGCGCGCTGTCCAATGGCAATTTCTTCCTCCAGCGCGGAAAAACTTTTGTTGCCCTCGTCACGGACGTGCGTCTCATAAAAGCCGCCATGTTTCGCCGCCACTTCCGCCAGTGCCACAACTTCCGCGGTGGAGCTATAGCTGGCCACCTCATATTCAAGCCCGGTGGACACGCCCAGCGCCCCTTCATTCATGGCATCTTCGGCCAGCGCCACCATTTTTTGAATCTCCTCAGCGGTCGCTTCGCGCCGGAAATCCTTCGCGAGGACCTGTGACCGCACCGTCGCATGCCCGAAAAGTGTGGCGACATTCAACGCGGCGGACGCTTTGCGACGAGTGTCCATCCATGTGCCGATAGGCCACGGCGAAAAACCGTCAGGACCGAGAATCACCGTGGTGATGCCTTGCGAAATTTGCGTCTCCGCCAGCGGATCCTTGTCCAACCCTTCCGCCGAATGGTTATGAATATCGATGAATCCAGGCGCCAGAACCAGTCCTTGCGCGTCAATCACCTGCTCGCCCTTCGCGGGTTTGAACACGCCGATCTTCGTGACGCGATCACCCGCAATGCGCACGCTAACTTTTTTCAGTGGTGCGTCGCTGCCATCAGACACTTGCGCATTGACGATCACGATCGCAGTCGGCTGCTGCTCTTGCGCCAGAATCCGGCCCGGCGTAAACGCAACTGCCAGTAATAACAGCACGCTAAGTTTGAAACCAAATAATTTCATGCCTGCCCTCAGTTCGCAGCAGTATGACAAAATTCAGGCCCCATGGAAGGATAGGTTTTAGAAAGGTAATCATGTAGTTCGCGAGATTGGAAAAGCTAGCACGAACCCGAATCAGCCCCTCTTTCTACGCCTACACCCGCCGAAATACGCGACACAATCTCTATAAGATTCAATTGCAGTAGCTCGGTAATGTGTACTGATTTCATTGAAAAACCTGCACACAAACAGGGATCGTGGGCAATCCAAGACATGAAAAAGTAAAGACCGCACCCGTTGCAAATGCAGCGAAAGATGCGGTCTGGTAACTGACACAACCATCCAGTCCAAATTATTTCACTGGGATGAGGTCGAATTTGCCGGGGCCGTCCTGATAAAATAGCGCCCCTTCTGTTTTGTCACCACCGCTCCAGTGTTTATGCCCACCGGGAACCATCAGGAAATCTCCCGGGCCTACGCGCTTCTCACCATCCTCATCTTTGTAAAGATAAGCCCCTTTGACGACTACAATTCGGGTGTCATTCGTGTGGTAGTGTGTTCCAGCGTCGTAGCCGGGCTTGAACTTCGTGAATGTCGCGTGAGGCCCTTTCTCCGGATCGCCATAAATGACGGCAGAGGATACTGCGCTCCCCGCCCTCGCGTTTTCTTTAAATTCAGCCTTGCTAGCAGACGCGTAAGTGGCGTGATCCTTGCTTAATTCTTTCTGTGCCCGCGCAGCAGCCATCGACGCGACGATCAGCAAAGCCGCAACTGCCGCCACGGTCAGTGATTTCTTCATAGTTTCCTCCGTATTTGTTTTTCACACCAATGTTGGGTTGGGACAACGGTTGGAGAGTGTATACACCAATATGTGAACAGGGCGGTAGCTATTCCGCTGCAGGCCCGGTAGGACCAAAATTGAAAAATCGCGAGTTTAAAATTCGCGCGCGTTGAGGACTTTTTCAGCGAAATCCTTGGCGCCAGGTTTGCCGGCGAGGATCATTTCGGCCCATTCGGCCCCACCTTGGGAGAAACGAATGGCTTCGCTGGTCAATGATTCAGGACCCCCGGAATCGTTGTTGCTGAAGTAGATGCGTTCCATGGGATGCGCAGCGGCGATGCGATTTTTGGTGTATTGGCCGGGCGTAGCCATGAACATGGGATGGCCGCGGCGGTAAATGCGTACTTCAACGGGATCAACGTTAGACTCCGGCAATAATTTCTGGAAATCAGCCAGCACCCGAGCGGCCAGCGTTTTGCAATTATCTTCTTCAAGAAGCGTGGACCGCTGAGTCTCGCGCAGCGGCGTATAGAACGTAAGAATATTGTGTTTCTGGCGATAACCAGGAGTATTGCGGATGGTCCAGTCGGCCACGATAAAATCCGTGAACGAATTTCCCGGGCACCAGGTATCGTAGCCGCGATTATAAACAGGCTTGTCGAAAATGGCGTTCACCACCGGGTAAGGCGCGTAACGCGTGCGTCGCATGGCCGTTTTCTGATCGTAAGGAATGCCCATGACCAGTCGCGAGGTGATGTGTTTCTGCGCGCACATAATCACTGCTTTCGCAGACACCGTGGTCAGCTGTCCGCCATGAAAATAAGTCACCCGCACATGGTCGTCACCGGGAACGACGGCCACCACAGTGGCTTCGTCAAGCATGCGCTCCTTATATTTTGGTTGCAGCACTTCCACCAGTTTGTGCGTGATGCACCCCAGCCCGCCGGGCAAAATCACGCGCTTAGCGTCTTCGCCAGTGACCAGGCCCTGTAGCGAAGCGAGAGCTACAAACGCCGAAGAGTCTTCGCTAGTCGCGCCCCAATTGGATGCGCCAAACCCATCCCACCATTGCTGAATTTCCGGCGCATAGCCTCCGGTGAAATCCGTAAGCGGTTGCGCGTCCAGTTCGTCCATGCGCTTCGAGACATCAATTTTCATCATGTCATCGCGAAATTTTTTGAAGCTGGCGCGCACCTCATGCGGATATGGCAAGTGATCGAGCCCGGTCTTCCAGGTATCGGCAATAAAAGTTTTATTCACGATGGTGGGATCGGGATTATTTACGGGCAGGAGTTTCATGCCTATCTCGGCGGCCAGTTGGTCGCCGTGATCGCCTTTGAAAGCGTAGGCCGAGCCAGTAGCAAACGCCGCGCCATCGTATTCTTCCTGGTAAGCATTGCCGCCAAAGTGATTTTCCTTTTCGAGCAGTAGCCAATCCTTGCCGCGCAGGAAATACCCGGCGGAAAGTCCCGCGACGCCGCCGCCGACAATCACGACGTCAGCCTTGCGCGTGGCGTCGGGACGCTGGAATTGGTGGCCATCGCGCACCTGGTGGCAGATTTCGAAATGCTCGCCTTCGACGCGCGGCGATGTGGACGATTTCTCATCCGGAATGGCGAGCAGACTCGCGTCGATGGGGCAGCCGGCCGCCACCGATCCTGCGACTACGTATCTGATGAAATTGCGGCGTGAGTGCGACATGTAGCTCCTCTATTCAAAAAGTTTTGCGTTGCGGGCGAGTGCGCAAGTGAAACCAGATCACAATCAAAATTACCGAAGCGGCAAAAATCAGTGTGGAGATAGCGTTGATTTCCGGCGTAATTCCACGGCGCAAGCGGCCCCAGATTTCCAGCGGCAAAGTATTGTCGCGGCCGATCAGAAAAAAAGTCACGGCGATTTCGTCCATGGACAGCGTGAAGACCAGCAAGCCGGCCGCTATGAGAGAAAGCTTCAAGTTGGGCAAGGTCACGCGCCAGAAAGTTTGCAGCGGCGTTGCGCCTAGATCGAGCGAAGCTTCTTCTTGCGCGCGATCCATTTTTTGCAAGCCAGCGAAGAGTTCGGTAGTGGCCACGGAGATCAATGCGGTGCCATGACCGAGAAACACGGTGACCAGGCTCAAGTGCGCGCCCGCGTACACCGCAAACATCAGCAAGGAAAGCCCTGTGATGATCCCCGGCAAAATCAGCGGCAGCAAAACCAGCCGGCGGAAAAGCGATTTGCCCGGAAAGCTGGCACGATCGAGCGCGAGAGCTGCAAGCAAGCCGAGCGCGAGCGAAAGCGCAACGCTGCACGCCGCGACGATCAGGCTATTCAGCACCGAGGTCCAGATGGCGTCGTCGGCAAAAAGTTGGCGGTACCAGTCAAAGGTGAGATGGCGTGGTGGAAAACCGCCGACGCCGTCCCGATTGAAGGAATAAACGATGAGCACAATGATCGGTAGATAGATGAACGCGAACACTAGCCACGAATAGGCGGCCAGCAATGGCGCGCGATGTGTTGCGCCGGCATTGCCGCGCGTAGCAGCTACAGTGGGTGTAGCACTCATCGGAAAGACCAGCGCTTCTCGAGGCGCTCGGTTAAAAATAAAAGCGTCACGGTGATCAGCAGGATGCAAACCGAAATAGCCGCGCCTAGTGGCCAGTCATACGCCGCGCCGAAGAGGCTTTGCACGATATTAGCGATCATGGTGCCGGAAGCGCCGCCGACCAGCAGTGGCGCGAGAAAATCACCCAAGGAAAGAACGAAGGCGAACGTCGCTCCCGCGAGCAATCCCGGCAACGAAAGCGGGAGTATGACGCGAAGAAATGTTTTGAACGGGCTTGCGCCGAGGTCTTGCGAAGCTTCGACGACCGGGCGCGGAATATGTTCCAGTGCAGCGTAGATCGGCAGAAAAACAAATGGCGTGTAAATGTGCGTAAGCATCAGAATCACCGCGAAGGGGCTGTAAAGCAGGAAGCCTACCGGTGTGTTCGTGAGATGCAGATATTGCAGGAAGCCGTTTAAAACTCCATCGCTGCCCAGGATTGTTTTCCAGGCGTAGCCGCGAACGAGATAGCTCACCCACAGCGGAACGATCACCAGTTGATAGAGAATTTCTCTACGCGCACCGGCGTGGAAAGAAAGATAGTAGGCCAGCGGATACCCGAGCAGCAGCGAACATAGCGTGACCGACGCAGCGATGCGCATGCTGCGCAGAAGCACTTGCGCATAAACAGGGTTAATGGCCAACGCGCGATAATTTTGCAGATTCCACTGGTGCACGATAAATCCATCGCGAACCACCCAGAAACTATGTGCCAGCATCAGCGCATAGGGCAGTAGTAGAAATAACCCGACCCACAGCAGCGGCGGCAGAGAAACGAGCGATTTGTACGCGCGCGAATACATTTTTACAAAGTGTGATCCTATCGCCTGAAACTTTATTCCGCGACTCTATTCCGAAACTCGCACAGCGTCGTCGGCGGAAAAACTGAAATCCTGTTGGCCAGACAATGGACCGCGCGCGGGAATTTTCACGCGCAAGGTCTGGCCACCGCAATCTATTTCCAACAATTCGCTAGCGCCGCCGTAAAGCTGCTGTTTGACGATCGCCGAGAACCGCGCCTCCGCCGCCGGTGAATTTTCGGTGGAATGTGCAACGGCGTCCGCGATCCGAATCGCTTCGGGGCGCAACGAGAAAAGGCCCGTGCCGTCCGGCGCTGATGTGCACCAGCGTAACGCGCCGCAAGTAGCGGTGCCGCCCCGAACCTCCGCGCGCAGCAGATTTGTCTGGCCGATAAACTGCGCGGTATAAGCCGTGGCGGGATGCGAGTAAATTTCGCGCGGCGAGGCAATCTGTTCCAGTGCGCCGTTGCGCAGCAACGCGATGCGATCGGAAAGGGCCATGGCTTCGTCCTGATCGTGGGTGACGAACAGAAAAGTGATGCCCACTTCGCGTTGCAGAGATTTCAGTTCGCTTTGCATTTCTTTGCGCAAATTGGCGTCCAGAGCGGACAGCGGTTCGTCCAGCAGCAGCAGTAAGGGGCGATTCACCAGCGCGCGAGCGAGTGCGACACGCTGCTGTTGGCCACCACTGAGCGTGGCGGGCCGCGCGGAAGCGAAACTGTCCATTTTCACCATGCGCAACGCGTCGGCGACGCGCGCGTCAATTTCGTTGGAAGGCGCGTTAGTCACGCGCAAGCCGTAGGCCACGTTGTCGCGCACATTCAAATGCGGAAACAACGCGTATTGCTGAAATACGGTGTTCACACGGCGTTTGTAAGGTGGCAGCGTGTCGAGGCGCTCACCATTCATCCAAATCTCGCCGGAACTGGGCTGTTCAAAGCCGGCAATCAATCGCAGCATGGTGGTTTTGCCGGAGCCACTTTCGCCCAGCAAGGTGATGAATTCGCCCGCGGCAACATCGATGGAAATTTTCTTTAATACTTCGTTTGCGCCGAACCGTTTGGCCAGCGCGCGAACTTCCAGCAATGGCCCCCCTGCCCGCTCTTCTTCCAATCGTGGAATGGCGGGCGCCCGGCTCACTGTGCGGCCTTCACCTCATTCCAGATTTCATTGTATTTAGGACGGCGTGGAACGTCCTGCCAGAAATAAATGCGCTGCATGTAGGCGTCTGGATCGTCGAGATGAAGTATTTTCTTTTCATCTGCACTCAAAAACTGCGCCGCACCGGGATTAGCGGGAGTGTAGTGCGTAACGTCGCTGACTTTTTTCTGCGTCTGGGCTTCCACCATGTAGGCAAGAAAAGCCTGCGCCAATTCTTTGTTGGAGCTGGCCGCGGTAATCATCAGGTGATCTATCCATCCGGTGGTGTTCTCGCGTGGGATAGTTTCGCCAATAGGAAAATTTAATTTACGAAGGTCGTTGGTCATCAGCGGCCAACCCATGGCGATCACCACTTCATGGTTTTGGAAAAGATTGGTCAGCTCGCCGCCAGTAGCCCACATTTTGCGAATGTTGGGTTTGAGCTCGATCAATTTTTTCTTCACCGCCTCGAGTTGCGCATCGCTCAAATTGTAGAGTTGGCTCGGATCGGGCTTATCGTAGCCGAGCACCTGCGCGGCCATGTAGATGGTGGACAGCTCGTCCCACACCGAGACTTTGCCGCGATATTTTGCGTCCCACAAAACTGACCATGAATCTGGAGCCTTCGCGAACGCGGTGGTGTCGTACAGCAGCGGGTTCGGTCCCCACACAAACGGCACGCCATAAACCTGGTTGTTGAGCTTGACGATGTTTGAGTCGCGCAGCTTCGCGGAAAGTTGCGAGTAGGCGGGAATTTTCGAAAGGTCAAGCGGCGCGGCAAGGCCGGCGCGCACGATGGATGCCGCGACGTCACTCGAAGGCGAGATGACGTCATAGTTAGAGGCGCTCCCTCCACGCAACTTGGCAACCAACTCATCGCTGGTGCCCATGTAGGAAGCCACCACTTTGCAGTGATGGCTCTCCTCGAACGTGCCGATGAACGATGGGTCGGCATAGCCTTCCCAGACCAGCAGCGTGAGCGTTGGCTGCTTGGGCTTACAAGCCACGCAGGCCAGCGTGAGAACCAGCAATGCCGCAACGACGCATCGCGCTGCTATTTGATTCCTAGCCCCGATCGAAAACTTTGTGTCGCGCGAAATTGTTTCGGAATTATTTGGCATCGGACTGGTAAACCACCTGGCCGCCCACGATGGTGGTGCGAACTTTGGTTCCGGATATTTTATGCGGATCGATTTCGAAAATGTTCTGGGAAACGATGATCAGGTCCGCGAGCTTGCCTTTTTCCAGCGAGCCTTCGGTTCTTTCACGGTGGCCAGCAAACGCGGCGCCGAGAGTATAGCCTTCGACGGCTTGCGGGACGGTCAGTCGTTGCGAAGGCACAAAACCCGCTTCAGGCGTGCCTTCCCGAGTCTGGCGAGTAACCGCAGTTTGCAAACCCTCCCACGGGTTCAAGGTAACCACCGGCCAATCGCTGCCAAATGCGTACCGCCCTCCAGCATCCGCGATACTCTTCCATGACCATGCGCGAGACGCGCGACCCGGTCCGGCATTACGCGCCCAAACATCCAAGGTGTCCGTGTTTGGATAAGAATGCAGCGGCTGCATGCTGGCGATCACGCCGAGTTTGCCGAATCGTGGAATGTCCGCGGCCGTAACCGTCTCAATGTGTTCAATGCGTGGACGCCGATCACTCGAATGATTCACTTCTTCCGCGTGCTGGTAAGCATCAAGAGCGGTGCGCACGCCGAGTTCTCCGATGGCATGAGTGAAAAGTTGCAAGCCGCGCTTGTCGAGCTCTGCGACAGCGGAACTATATTTAGCGGGATCCCAAAAAAGTTTGCCTTTCAATGATGGATCGTCGCTATAGGGCTCGATCATGGCGGCGGTGTGCGATTCGATTACGCCGTCAACCATGAACTTCACCGCGTCAGTATCGATCCATGCGTCGTGATATTTTTTTCGCGCGTTCTCGATGGCTTCGACGTCTTGCGGGCGCATTTTGGGCGGGTCCATGAAATAGGCAATATAGAAGCGCAACGTCAGCTCGCCGTGGCGGCGTAGCTCATCGTAAAGCGCGAGTTGCGGGAAATCGCCACCGGCACTGTGAACTCGCGTCAGGCCGTTCTCATTGGCCCAATGGATTCCGGCGCGGAGAGCAGTGAGTCTTTCAGCGCGAGTAAGCTCGGGCGCAGCTTTAGCGACGAGATCCTGCGCAGCTTCTTTTAAGGCGCCGGTGGCCTCGTGTGTAGTTGGATCACGGACGATCACCCCGTTTGGGGGATCGGGTGTGTCGCGGTTTATTCCGGCAAGAGTCAGCGCTTTGGAATTAGCCCAATAGGTGTGACCGTCATAGCCTTCCAGGAAAACCGGGCGATCAGGAAAAAGCTCATCCAGATATTTTTTGTCGGGCAGCGTGGCTGCCCCAAACATCGCGTAGTCCCAGCCCCGCCCGAGCAGCCACTCGTTTCCGGGATGCTTGGCGGCGTAGTCGCGCAGACGTTGCTGAATTTCAGTGACGTCCTTCGCGCCATCGAGATTTACGCGGCCGAGGCTCAGCGCGCCATCCATAAAGTGGATGTGACAATCCACGAAGCCGGGCAGCACCAGGCGGCCCGCGGCATCGATTACTTTTGTGTCCGGGCCACGAAATTTTCCGATGATGACGTCGTCGCCGACAGCGACAATTTTATCCGCGCGAATGGCTAGCGCCTGGGCCCAGGGCTGCTTCGAATCCAGCGTATAAATGCGGCCATGAATTACGACCGTGTCCGCAACATGCTTTGCATTTTTGGAGTCCTCCGCGGCGAGGGATGCGACAACGCAGAAAACAAGGCAAAGAATCAGAACCACGAAGTGAGTCCGGCGCCCAGTCAGCAACAGTGAGATCCCCCTGAAATTAAAACGTTGGTGGCGTATTGATCCACAACAGCCACGTTTCGCTGCGCCCCGGATTTTTCCAGCGATGCGGCGTGGAGCTCTCGAAGTACAGGCTGTCACCGGGCTTCAGGCGGTAATGTTCGCCGCTGTTCAGCCAGATTTCAAAATCGCCGCGAAGCACATGAAGAAATTCCTCGCCTTCGTGCGCGTAAGATTCGCCGCTGCCGCCGCCTGGTTGTACGCGAAACAGATGCGGTTCCATGGCGGTATGGCCCCAGGCAAGCAATTCCATGCGCACGCCCGGAGTGGTTTCCAGGATCTTGCGTTGCGCAGGGCGCACCAGACGCGGATTTTCTTCCGCAGCTTCGAAAAACGAAAGAATATTAGTCCGATAGAAGCGCGCGATGCGCCGGAGCGTGGCGATGGACGAACGCATCTGGCCACGTTCGAGGGCGCTGAGAAAACCCACCGACACGCCCGTCGCGCGCGCCACCTGCGCGAGCGAAAGGCCCCGGCGCGTGCGTAAGCGCCGAAAACGTTGGCCCGGCACGCGGGGCGCATCGGGAGGAGCGATCATCACACCCTGCCGCTTCAACACATGCACGATGGCTGCGGGATTCAATCCTCGCGCGCGTCGCAAAAAAATTGCTTTTCGCAGCGTGCGCACATCGGACTCCGTGTATTCGCGATAACGGCTTTCGGTCCGTCGCGGAACCACCAATCCGAGCGCTTCCCAGGCCCGCAATGCGGACGATGAAATACCCACACGGTGCGCTACTTCACTGATGCGCAGCGGACGCTCCATCGCGCGTTTGGCCGATTTGCCTGATGAATTATTTCTGCTTGACACTGGTGCCGACCTTCTCTAAGTTTGCAGGATTATAGTAAGGTTTCGGGAACGCGGCAACCTCGAAGAATCGGTAACAAAATAGCAATCTACGCGTCCAGAAAAGCGGGGGTGAGTTAACTATGTCCCAGGACTCAGATTCGGCTCTACGTTCAGCTTTCCGTCTAGCAGTGCTCGCGCTTTTACTGGGAATCCTTGGCATCGTGCCGCACGCAGCAGCGCAAAGCACTGGCGGGCGTGTGCGCGGAACGGTCATTGATTCAAGCGGAGCCGCGGTATCGAACGCGAATTTGGCGCTGATTAACCAGGCGACCAACGTCACGGCGAACACCGTGAGCGGCAATAACGGCGAATATATTTTTCTTGAGGTTCCGGTCGGAACCTATGACCTGGAGGTCGGGCAACAGGGATTCAAGAAATATAGCCGCAAAGGCATCGTCGTAAATCTGAACGAAGTGGTCAGCCTGGATATCCCGCTGCAGGTAGGCGGGGCCACGGAAACCGTGGAAGTGACGGGAGCGCCTCCTGTGGTGGACACCACGTCCACGCAACTTGGGGCGGTCGTGAACTCACGCTCATCGACGCAGTTGCCGCTGAACCAACGCGACGTGTATCAATTGCTGCAGTTGCAACCCGGCGTGCAGTCGCAGATTGGAAACAGTTTGTTCTATGGTTCGGACAAGGCCGGCGTCGTCACTGTGAATGGGGGCCGTGGTCGCTCCAACAACTATTCGGTGAACGGGGGCGACGGTAACGACCTGTTTGCCAACTTGCCCGCGGTGCAGCCATCTCCAGATAGCGTCGAGGAATTCCGCGTGATTACCAATTCGTTCGACGCAGAATACGGCCGTAACTCTGGCGCAGTCGTGAACGTGGTCACCAAGTCCGGCACGAATGACTTCCATGGCAGCGCTTACGAGTTCTTCCGCAACGACATCCTCAACGCGCACGGATTCACCTTTCAGCCCACTCCGAGGCCGCCCTTCAAACAAAACCAGTTTGGGGGAACGTTTGGCGGCCCGATCAAGAGAGACAAGACCTTCATTTTTGGTTCCTATGAAGGACGCCGCATCATCCGAGGAATCGTTTCGCAGCAAGTGCCGGTGCCGACTGCCGGGGATTTGGCTGGGAATTTCGGTACGCCATTTCCCGGGACGCTGAACGACGCAACGGTTGCCAATATATTTGAAAACAGGGCGGGATGCCGGTCAAACCTGCCGGCCGCGCAGCAGGCCAGTCTGGATGCGGCCGCCGCTGGCACGGCAACGCCATACGATTCTATTTTTACCGGCGGAATAGTTCCTACCGGGTGCTTCGATCCGGTGGCGGTCAGCCTGGTGAGGTTTTTGCCGGGAGCGGGCGGGAGCAGTTCGCAGGTCCAGGACGTAGTGAAATCCCAGGAGCGAGGAGATCAGTTCCAAATCCGCTTTGACCAAATTCTGAACCCGAAGCAAAAATTGTCGGTGTACTACTACTATGATAACGACAACTCTCTCGACCCATTCGCCAACTTTCAACTGGCTGGCGGTTCGCTGGGCAATTTCGGCGGACGAATCATTTCTCACGTCCAACAAATAAACGCCAGCCACACCTGGACCATTGGCTCGACGGCGGTGAACGAATTTCGATTCACGTTATTCAGAGAAGCCGAGCCGCAGTTCTATACTCCGACCGTGACCAACGCGGTTACCGCCTCGTGCGGCACGGACCCGGCAGCGCAGCCTTTCTGCTTTACAGGCACCACGGATACTCCGCTGGTGGCCAACGACGGCACGCTCCTCGGAACGACTCCTCCTTGTCCAGGTTTCGGCTGCGGAATCCATCCGGGACTGGGCGCAAAGTTTGAGGGTGTCCCGTTTGTAACCATTAATGGAACCCAAGGGCTCTTCGGGAATAACTTCGAGGGCCAGTTGCCGCAGACCGGAAACACATTTCAGTTCGACGACAACTACAGCAAGATTGTGGGCCACCATAGCTTAAAATTTGGCGGAGACATTCGGTATCAGAAGTTCGACCAGACAGTTTTCTTCAACGTGAACGGCGAATATATTTTTGGTCCCGGGGGCAATAACGATACGCAACTCACCGATCCATATGGCAACTACTTGTTGGGCTTGCCGGTAGGCTACACCCAGGGCAGTGCCAATACCGAACTTGTGCGTAGCACTTCGGTTTATTTGTTTGCGCAGGACAGCTGGAGGATGAGGCCGAATCTTACTTTGAACTACGGTTTGCGATGGGAAATGAACACTCCGCTGACGGACACCGGTAAAAAGGTGCAGCGATTTAACCCTGGTCAGGTTTCGACCATTTACCCATGTCAACTAAGTGCGGCGAGCAATTTGTTCGGACCCGGGAATAGCTGCGACAACCAAGGCGTAACTCCCACCGGTCTCGTAGTTCCCGGCGATAAGGGCGTGCCGGGCGGCCTCATCAGTACTTACTACAAAGCGTTTGCACCACGGCTGGGGCTGAATTGGAGTCCGGGAGCCAGCGACGGCATGCTTGCCAGATTAACCGGCGGACCCAACAAGATGACGATCAGCATGGGTTGGGGCCTGTTTTACAATCCCATTGAGCAATTAGTCCTGGAACAGTTCGTGGCGGAGCCGCCGTTCGGAATCAGTAACGGCGTGTCAGATCCGCTGTTTGGCTCGCCTTTTGTGACGCAAAGTGGCACCACCAAGCCAAATGTTTCCGATGCTTTTCTGAATCCACCGCGGGGGCAACCCGTGGATTGGTCGCTTTACCGTCCGATTTTGTTGTTCGGACAATTCCCGACGACGCTTAGAACGCAGTATTCCGCGCAGTACAATTTAACGATCAAGCGCGAGCTACCGGGCAATATATTATTCCAGATTGGTTATGTTGGTACGCAAGGTCATCGGCTGCTAGCCATTCACGATCAAAACGCCTCGAATGCG